>CABXVZ010000001.1 GCA_902515765.1 uncultured Alphaproteobacteria bacterium
AAAAGATAAAAAAAAACATCGTGTATTTACTTTACTTGGTGACGGCGAACTTTCTGAGGGATCTGTTTGGGAGGCTGCTACATCAGCTTCAAAATATAACCTGGATAACTTAGTAGTGATAATAGACAGGAATAAATTGCAAATTACAGGAGGCACTGAAGAGGTTAACCCGATAGAACCATTATCAAATAAGTTTGAGTCATTTGGTTTTAAAGTTCAAGAGGCTGATGGTAATAACATAGAAAGTCTTTTAAATATCCTCGAAAATATTCCATTTCATCAAGATATGCCAAATATGATTATTGCAAATACAATTAAAGGAGCGGGTATTAGCTTTATTGAAAACCAAGTATCTTGGCATCATAAAGTTCCAACTAAAGAGGAATTTAATTTAGCTATTCAAGAGCTCGAGGAGAGTATAAAAAATGCTTAACAACTTAGGTAAGCCTAATTTAGAAATTTTTGCTGATACCTTATTGATGGAGGCTAAAAAAAACTCAAGAATTGTTGTTGTGACAAGTGACTCAAGAGGTTCCGGAAAACTGTTACCTTTTGGTAAGGAATTACCAGAACAATTGGTAGAGGTAGGTATTGCAGAGCAAAATCTTGTGGGGATTAGTGCTGGATTAAGCGCTTCAGGAAAGAAGGTATTTGCCGTTTCACCCGCAAGCTTTCTAACTGCTAGATCTTTAGAGCAAATAAAAGCAGATATTGCATATTCTGACCAGCCTGTATGTTTGGTTGGGATAAGTGCAGGAATTAGCTATGGTCAATTAGGATCTACCCATCATTCAATTCATGATTTTGCTGTAATGAGATGTATCAATAATATGACAATTGTTGCTCCAGCAGATAACTTTGAGGCATCAGAGGCTATAAAACAAGCTGTCAGCTACGATCACCCCTTATATATAAGGTATGGGAAAAAACCGATGATAGATATTCATTCTAGTGGAACACAATTTCAAATCGGAAAAGCCATAACCATTCAAGAAGGAGAAGATGTTGCGTTAATAGCTACTGGGGAGACAGTTCAAAGGGCTTGTCTCGCAAGTCAAATTCTTAAAGAGAATAATATTAATTCAACAATAGTTAGTATGCACACTATTAAACCATTTGACTCAGAAACTTTTTTAAAAATAGCAAAAAAATCAAAGGTAATTGTTTCTATAGAAGAGCACAGTGAGTTTGGTGGACTGGGAGAGCAATGTGCCAGCTTGATTGCTCAAAATCAAATAAATACAAATTTTAAAATTATTGGAATACCCGATGAATATATGGTCAACGGTTCACAATCTGATGTTTTAGACTACTATAATATGAGTCCAGAAAAAATTGCACATATTGCAAAATCTCTTATTGATTGATGGGCTACATCTCCATTGACTCTAGCACTTCTTCAACAACGATTATTGTTTTTGACGAAAAGTTAAAAATTAAAAAAAAAATTCAAAAGGAACATAAACAGATATTCACTCCTGAAGGATATGTAGAACATGACTTAAATGAAATATATCAAAATCTTATTGATTTGATGAGGATGGCCTCACAACTAGAGTCTGAACCAAAATTTATAAGTCTGACTAATCAGCGAGAGACCTTTGCTCTTTTTGAAAAAGAAACGGGCACACCTATCCATAACGCTATAGTCTGGCAATGTACACGAGGTCAAAAGTACTGTGATGAGATAATTAATAATCCCTCTCTTTCCAACAGAATTACCCAAAAAACTGGTCTGAAAGCTAATTCTTTTTTTTCTGCGAGTAAGTTGCAATGGGTTTTGCATAATAAGCCAGAAATTAAAAAAAAATTTGATAATGGGAGTATTTTGTTTGGAACTATTGATACATATCTATTGTATCGTTTGAGTAATTGTCAAAATTATATAACAGACACTACAAATGCTTCTCGCACTTTGTTATTTAATTGCTTGGAGAATAAGTGGGATGAAGATCTTTTGTCTATTTTTAAAATTACAAAAAGCATCGCTCTTCCAATTGTCAAATCTAGTTCTGATCACTTTGGAGATAGTGATTTTGAAAAATGCTTCTCAAAAAAAATTCCAATTATTGGTGTTGTTGGAGACGCTCAAGGATCTTTTTTTGGAAATTTTTGTTTTAGTGAGGGTGATACAAAAATAACAACAGGTACAGGTTTTAATATTCAAACTAATATAGGAAAAAAATTTACAATAGATAAAAATTCTTTTACATCTCTTGCTTATACCAAAGGTAATGAAAATTATTATTCTCTTGAGTGCCTTAGTTCTTTCGCAGGAGCCACTATTTCTTGGTTAAAAAATAATTTAAGAATTATAGATAATCCTAATGAGAGCGAAGAACTATCTAAAAAAGTTAATAGTTCAGAAGGTGTTTGTCTTATTCCCGCTTTTACAGGACTTGGTCCTCCCTTTTGGAAACCAAAGGCTCGAGCAAGTTTTTTTGGAATTAATGCGTCGACAAATAAATATCATATAATAAGAGCTTCCTTAGAGTCAGTTGCGTTCCAAATGGTTGTTTATATGGAATCTCTGAAAAATTCTAAAAATATTAATTTTCACAATATTGTAATTGACGGTGGTATGGTCAAAAATGATCTATTTCTTCAAATAATTGCTGATCTTTTAGGCACTGAGATCAAAGTTCCAATTATAGAAGAGATGTCATCATATGGATCTATTTTAATGGGAATTCAAAAAAACCAACAAATTGGGGACTTAGAAGAGTTAAAAAATTTTAAAATTGATCAAAAAGTCATAAAACCCCAACTTAATTCTAGAATAAAGGGGTCCTACGATGGATGGAAAGATACAATTCATAAACATTTTATGAGATAAAAAACAAGTCTAGGATTTAAACATAATTTCTTATAAATTAAGCCGACTTATATATATAGGAGGATAACTATGAGAAAACTATCTCTAGTGCTTGCTTCATTTTTGGCTGTAGCATTTACATTCGCTACTTTACCTGCAAAAGCAGGAAGTCATGTTGTTGAGGCTTGCTTGATTACAAAAACCGATATCAACCCTTTCTTTGTTAAAATGAAAGAAGGAGCTGAAAAAAGAGCATCAGAAATGGGTGTTAAACTATCATTTTTTGCTGGTAAAGTTGACGGTGACCACGAAACTCAAGTTAGAGCTGTGGAAACTTGTATAGCTTCAGGAGCAAAAGGAATTTTAATTGCTGCTTCCGATACAAAAGCGATTGTTCCTGTTCTTAAAAATGCACAAGACAATGGTCTTCTAGTTATTGCACTAGATACTCCACTTGAGCCAATTACTGCTGCAGACTCTACTTTTGCAACAGATAATTTCAAAGCTGGTGAATTAGGTGGTGCTTGGGTAGCTGCAAAATTAGGTGCAGATGCTGCTAATGCTAAAATTGCTATGCTAGATCTTAACGAAAGTCAGCCTTCAGTGGGTGTTCTTAGAGACCAAGGTTTCTTAACTGGTTTTGGTATAGACGTGAAAGATGTATCAAGATGGGGTGATGAAGATGATCCACGTATTATTTGTAACGAAGTTACTAATGGTAACGAAGAAGGTGGAAGAACTGCGATGGAAAAATGTCTTGCAAAAGATCAAGACATCAACGTAATTTACACCATTAACGAACCAGCAGCTGTTGGCGCTTATGAAGCACTAAAAGCTATGGGTAAAGACGATGGTAGTGTTCTTATCGCTTCAGTTGACGGTGGTTGCCCTGGTGTAGCTGACGTTGATAGAGGTATCATTGGAGCAACATCTCAGCAGTATCCATTATTAATGGCTTCACTAGGTGTGGAAGCTATTGCAGCTTGGGCTGCAGATGGATCAAAGCCTTCAAATACTCCAGGACTGGATTTCTATAACACAGGTGTAAACCTAGTTACTGATGATGCAGCTAGCGGAGTTGAGTCTATCAGTGTCAAAGAAGGCATGGATAGATGTTGGGGTTAATCCAATAATCAATAATTCTTCAGGGCAGAATTTTTCTGCCCTGATCTCTAGATTTAATTATGAATAAAATTTCTGATGACATATCCAAAGATCTTAAGGATCAACCTAAATTTTCCTCTGATATTGGAGAAGTTGACCAAGAGCATCATACTTTTGACATTGGAGAACAGTCAAATTTAAAAAAAATTCAACACTTCCTTCATGGAAATCCGACAATAGTTCCTGTTATTATTTTAGTTCTTAGTGTTATTGGCTTTGGATTTTTAGCTGGAGGTAAATTCTTTTCAGCTTTTAATCTCTCATTGATCGTCCAGCAAGTAACAATAGTTGGAATATTAGCAGCTGCTCAAACTCTTATTATACTTACTGCCGGTATTGATCTGAGTGTAGCCGCTATGATGGTGCTAGCCTCCGTATTTATGGGTAAGCTTTCTGTTGAAATGGGAATACCGACACTTCCAGCTATTGTTGTTGGTTTAGTTTCGGGAGTAGCTACTGGTGCCTTTAATGGATTACTTGTAACTCGATTAAAGCTCCCTCCTTTTATTGTAACCTTAGGTACTTGGAATATTTTTTTCGCCCTTGTTATTTTCTTTACAGGTTCTCAATCAATCAGAAGTTCAGATATTGAAATTCAAGCCCCTCTTCTTCACTTTTGGGGAGAAAGAATTAACCTAGGTGGTTTCGTATTTACCTATGGAGCTTTTTTAATGATTGGGATTTTTATTTTCCTATGGTTCTTACTCAATAAAACAGCATGGGGTCGGCACGTTTATGCTATTGGCGACGATAAAGAAGCTGCCGAACTCTCAGGAATAAGAACAGATCGAATGCTTGTCTCTATTTATGCAGTAGCAGGACTAGTGATTGCCATTGGTGCTTGGGTTTCTATTGGGAGAGTGGGTTCAGTTTCTCCTACTAGTTTTTATGAAGGAAATTTGGATTCTATTACTGCGGTCGTGATTGGAGGTACCTCATTATTTGGAGGTAGAGGAACTATTATTGGATCTCTTTTTGGAGCTTTGATTGTGGGTGTGTTCAGCTCCGGTCTATCTATAGCAGGATTAGATGTTTTATGGCAACGTTTTGCTTTGGGCTGTCTTATTATTATAGCAGTGGGTATCGACCAATGGATTAGAAAGGTGTCAAATTAATGGAGCCTATTTTAGTAGCTAAAAACTTGTCTAAAAAATATGGTAAAGTGGTTGCATTAGAGAGCGCTAATTTAGAATTGTATCCTGGCGAAGTTTTAGGTGTCATCGGAGACAATGGTGCAGGAAAATCAACACTTATTAAGGTTCTTTGTGGAGCAGTCACACCTGATAGTGGTGAAATATTGTTAGATGGCAAAACTGTAACTTTTACATCTCCTATTGAAGCTAGAACACTAGGTATTGAAACTGTTTATCAAAATCTAGCTCTATCACCTGCCCTCTCAATTACAGATAATATGTTTCTTGGAAGAGAAATTAGACAAAAAGGCTTTATGGGTAAATTTTTAAAATTTCTTGATAAAAAGGCTATGGAGGATGAGGCCAGAAAAAGGCTATCAGAATTGGGTCTTCTAACTATACAAAATATTAATCAGTTAGTAGAAACTTTGTCAGGAGGTCAGCGACAAGGTGTTGCTGTTGCTAGAGCAACGTCATTTGGAACCAAGGTTGTAATAATGGACGAACCAACAGCAGCCTTAGGTGTTAAAGAAAGTCGCAGAGTTTTGGAATTAATTGGGGAAGTGAGGGCTAGAGGCATACCTATTATCCTCATCTCTCATAACATGCCTCATGTATTTGAGGTAGCAGATAGAATTCATGTCCACCGACTAGGAACAAGGCTATGTGTCATTGATCCCAAAAAATATGAAATGTCAGATGCTGTAGCATTCATGACAGGAGCCAAAGAAGCTCCGAAATCTTAATTAGTTAAAATATAATCTGAGGCTGAGCTATTATTCAAAACATTTAAGCCATTTGGTAGATCATTTTGATAAACCTTTTGATAAGTGTCTTCTTTAGAAAGATTAAAACTCTTCCAACGATCAAGAAGTCTTTTTTCTAAAACTTTTTCTTCACAACTAATCATCACACTAACATCAAAAAATTTTTGGAGATTATCCCAGGGCTTGGATTTTAATAAAAGATAATTTCCTTCTACTACAATTACCTTTGTCTCTTTGGGTATGATTGTAGCAGAAGACCTTGACAACTCTAAAGATCGATCAAAAATTGGAACTATTACCTCTGGCTCATTTTGTAGTCTTGATAAAAAACTTATTAGGCCCCTAACATCAAAAGTTTCTGGAGCTCCTTTTTTAGAGATGAGGTTTCTATCTTTTAAAATTTGGTCATCTAAATGAAAACCATCCATTTGTAAGACACTTGCTTGATAACCCTTAGAATTCAGATCTTGAATTATTTTTTCAGAAATGGTGCTTTTACCCGAAGCTGGCGGTCCTGAAAGAGCAATAAAATAGCGATTTTTATCAGTATTATCGAGGTTGTAAGATAAAATTGCTAATAACTCGTTATAGTTTAATTGGTTCATAATTTTTAGTTATCAATTTATCCAATATAAAATTTCTTCCATTCTATAAAACGCTCTTGTAAGACTCCTGTCAAATTATTGTCACTGGAAATAGTTTTTTGAACTAAAGGGGAAGACAGTACATCTTCCGGCTTATAATTGTTAAATCCTAAAAATGCTAATCTTGCAGCTCCAAAAGCTGCCATGGCATCTGATGCTTCAGTGATGGCTAGGTCGCGATCTAAAATTGAAGCTAATAATTTGATCCAATTTTCATTTTGTGACCCACCTCCAATAACGAAAATATTATTTAATTGAATTCCAGTTTTAGCTAAAGCTTGATAATTATCATTTAATCCAAAAGATATGCCTTCAATAAGACTATAAATTAAAGAAGACCTATTAGTTTCTATTCCCATATTATGAAAGCTTGCCCTGACATGTGGGTCGTTAATTGGAGTTCTTTCTCCTGTTAGATAGGGTAAATAAAATGGGGCATTTTTAATCAAATCTTGTGATTGAATTGTTTGATTGAGGTGATCAGTGATTTCGTTTAGAGAAGAGTCAAAGGTTTTGACAAACCAGTTAACATTAGAAGTACAAGAAAGCATTACTGACATTAAATGCCAAGTATTTGGTAAAGAATGACAAAAGGAATGAATAGCATCATCATAATTTTTTAAAAATTTTTTCGTAGACCCAAAAATAACTCCAGATGTTCCTAAAGACAAAGAGGCATCGCCTTCATCATAAAGACCCAGACCTACAGCAGCAGCAGCATTATCACCTGCGCCTCCATAAACTTGGCACTGAGAGCTAAAACCATATCTCTCTGCAATATCTTTTTTTAAAACTCCTGTTTGATCAGTTCCCTCACATAATTCAGGCATCTGAGATATACTCATAGAACTAGCATCTAATAATTTTTGAGACCATTTTCTTTTCTCAACATCTAACCAATAGGTGCCGGAAGCGTCAGATAAATCACTATGAAATTCTCCAGTGAGATAAAACCTTAGGTAGTCCTTTGGGAGTAAAACCTTATCTATTGACTGAAAATTCTTAGTTTCATTATGCTTTAGCCATAAAACTTTTGGTGCTGTGAAACCAGGCATGGCTATATTTCCTGCTATATCCATTACAGAAATATCCTTCATAATTTCTTCACACTCTTGATGACTTCTTGTGTCATTCCAAAGGATACAAGGTCTAATTACTTGGTGGTTACTATCTAAACACGTAGCTCCATGCATGTGTCCTGAAAAAGAAATTGCCTTGATTTCACTGAGATTCATTTTTTCAGAAAGTTTTTTAAGACAGGCTTCTAAAGCTATAATCCAGGATGAGGGTTCTTGTTCAGACCAACCACTGTGAGGATTAGATAGGGGAATATCATCACTTGAAACACTTTGGATGATTTCCTGCTCCTCCCCTATTACTAGACATTTCATAGAAGAAGTTCCCAAGTCTATTCCTAAATACATAAAATTATTATATAGAGTTAAAAATTATTTTCTATTTATACAATAATTTAAATAATGATAATGTTCTCAATATGAATAAATCCCTGATCTCAAAACTACAACAAATTAAGAAGCAAAAATATCGTCCAAAGGATTTTATCATCGCTGATGCAAAAGATGGTGATATGGCAATGGGTATTATAACTCCTGGCCCTGAAAGAGATAAAAAGGGTAAAATTTTGAAAAAATATAAAAAGCTTGATGATTATAAGAATGCAATGGTAGCTATGACAAAATCTCAACTTGTAGATATTATGTTAATGTCGGCGTCAGTAGGAGAAGAATTAGTAGAAAAAAAAATCTTTAAAAAATCTAGTGTTACCCCAGCAATTAGAATGAATGATACCTCTGATATTTGGTTAATGAGAAATGGAAATTATAGAACAACTAATCCACGACCTTTTCGATCAGCAAGAATTGAGAGAGTGAGTAAATTAGTAAATTTAGGATTATTTTCTATCACTTTTTCTAAAAATGTAGATTTCGATTTAGCTATGTTGAACTCTTATAGTGATTTTAGAACAGAAGCTCTAAAATTTAAATTCAAACATTTTTTAGAAATTTTCAATCCCCCTATAGACATTGGAATGAATTCTTTAGAGCTTGGGAACTATGTAAATGATTGCATAATTAAAACTCTGGCTGGGCAGACAAAAGAAGAAAGACCTTTATTTTTAAAAATTGCATACAATGGACCTAAGGCCATGGAGGATTTATCTAGTTATGACCCTGAAAATTTAACAGTTGGAATTTTAGGAGGAAGTAAGGGTACGACTAGAGATTGTTTTGAGTTAATTAAAAAAGCAAGTAAATACGGAGCAAAAGTTGCTCTTTTTGGACGTAAAATAAATCACTCAGAGGACCCAATTACCCTAGTAAAAATAATGAGAAAGCTTGTAGAAAAAGATATTTCATCAGAAGATGCTGTCAAAATGTATCACAACGAATTAAGTAAAAAAAAATTGTCTTCAGATCGAAGTCTTAAAAGCGACTTAGAAATTACTGACCCCATATTAAAATTATAACTTCTTAATGTTTGGCAATTTGCCAGAAGAGGCATCTACCTTCATCATAGCAGCTCCAGCTGCGTGAGCTTTCAATAAAGTAGTTTTCATATTCCAATTTTCATAAATGCCGTAAATAAAACCTGCACAAAATGCATCACCTGCACCTACAGAGTTTACAATTTTACTTTTAGCAATTTTTTTGGATTTAGTATGTATACTTTCATTTAAAGAAATATATAGAGACTCATCAGGACTATGAATAATTAATGCTTTAAGGATACCTTTTTTAAAAATTTTTTTAGACAATCCAATTAATTTTTTTTTATTTAAATTTTTTTTGGAATTGATAATTGACTCTTTGAATAATAGTTGAGCCTCAATTTCATTTAGTAATAAATAATCAATATATGGCAATGAGCTAAAAACAATTTTCTGAAATTGGGGGTCTTTATTTGAAGCTAAATCCACTACTGTAATAATATTATTTTTTTTTGCTTGCTTAAGAATTATTTGAAGCCGAGTTTGTTTATTGAAAAATTGATCAAGCTTACCCAATAAAGTTATATAGCCTACATATAAAATCTTAGGTCTATTTTTTAATTTGTTTAATTTAAAATGGTGGGTGTCCAATAAGTTATTAGCACCTGCAAAGTATAGAAAAGTTCTCTCTTTTTGTTTTTCAAACATACAAACACTATGTGAGGTGGATGCACTCTTAGATGCAACTAAAAGTTGTGATTGAATTTGATGTTTTTGGCAGTGTTTTTTTATAAAAGAGCCATTTGTATCAGACCCAATGGAGCCCATTGCAATCATAGGATATTTAAAACCCAAAGAGTTTAAATCTGTTAAGACATTAGAAGGCCCTCCGCCAACACATTGAAAGCTTTCAATAATTGATTCTAATTTTCCCCTCTCTGGTAATTGCTGAATCTTATAAGTGGTATCTACACACCAAATACCTAGCCCAATAATTCCTTGGGGCATTAAATTTCATTCCATAAAGGGTGAATGGCTTCCTCGTCTTCTTCTATTTGACTGAATCTACCAACTGTCTCTAAGAAGTAATTATCATTATTATCGTCATTAACCTGGGAGACTTCTCCTGCCATCACCATGCCTGTGCCTTTCACGGCATAGAACTTATGATAAATATTTCTTTCAACCGTTACACTTTGCCCTCTTTTTAAAATCAAGGATTGATGAGGATGTATAATACTCACCTGACCGTCAACTAAAACTGAAATATCATTTGAAAGTTCTTGAGCTTCCTCATCTACTTCAACAAATTCAAGTGCTAAATCACCACCACCACGATTTATAATGTCTTCAAGCTTAACTTTATGGCTATGATAAGGGATCTCTTGGTTGTCTTCCATAAAAAGAAGTTTTTCTGCATAAGGTTTATCTTCGTTGTTTCCTTGAATACCATTACGTATACAAAATAGCGTAATACCTTGTTGTGCAAATAATCCTTTTCCAAAATCAGTAACGTCCCATCCCATTTGATGATCTTTACAATATTTTTTCATTTTAGGATTTTGTTCGTATTCCTTTTTAGTCCAATAGCCCCAGATAGGAAGAGTCCATGAATACTCTTCCATCATTTGCTTTGCCCTGCTGATAGCTAAATTTATTTCTGATCTCTTCATTAGAAGTTAGATTATCAAAAAATGAAATAATTGATATAATCATCTCATGAAGACTATTTTAGTAGATCCATATCCAAGAAAAATGGAACTAATTTTTACACCCCAAAAAATTCAAGTTTTAAAAAAAAATTACAATCTGATAAATGTACCAAAAAAAAATCAAGCTCTATTTTATGAAAAAAATATTCATAAAGCTAATTACATAATCGGACAACCAAATTTGCCCACTTCCCTTTTAAAAAAGGCCTCCAAATTAAGAGCCATATTTAATGTTGAGAGTAATTTCATGGATAATATGGATTATGATTATTGTTTTAAAAATAATATTTATGTTTTATCAACAGCGCCTGTTTTTGCACAAACTGTTGCAGAAATTGCAGTTGGTTTTACACTTTCCCTTAAAAGAGACATTCATCAATCTCACTTAGATTTCATTCAAAAGAAAGAAAAATATGGATTAGAAGGAAATACAAATAGTAGTTTATTAAAAAATAATAAAATTGGTTTCATTGGATTTGGAGATTTAGGTAAAAGCCTCAAACCACTTCTAGAGCCCTTTACATCTCAATTTTATATCTATGACCCTTGGCTACCAGAAAAGTTGATAAAGAATAGTGGTTGCAACTCCTCTTCACTAAAAAAAATTTTTAAAGATTGTGACGTTGTCTATGTACTGGCTACAATTACTTCCAATAATCAAAGTATGATTGATAAAAAACTCTTAAACCTCATGAAAAAAAATGCATGTCTTTTAATCTTAAGCAGAGCCAGTGTTATAAATTTTCATGACTTAATTCAAATCTTAAGAAAAGGTAAGATTAAAGTTGCTACAGATGTCTTTCCAGAGGAGCCTGTAAAAAAAAATGACCCTCTAAGAAAGGTGAAGAATATATTATTTTCAGCTCATCGAGCTGGGGCCTTGAATTCTGTATTTTTTGAAATGGGAGAAATCGTTTATGAAGATCTTCAGCTTATGAGTAAAAATCTTCCTCCACGGCTTTGTCGTCGAGCAGAACGTGAGACAGTTAAAAGTCTTCGCTCTAAACCTGTTGATGTTAATTAATTCTATTGAATAACATGTATTTATTTAGTTCTATAGACAGATGTTAATAAATATTGATCCCATACTTAGCCCTGAAGTCCTTTGTACCCTTAGAGAAATGGGGCATGGTGATAAGCTAATTTTATGTGACTCTAATTTTCCTGCCTATTCAAATAATTCCCGAGTTCATAGGATAGATGGCGTTGATGCTGCTAGAGCAGCCAAAGCTATTTTATCTGTTTTTCCTTTAGACAGCTTTATTGAGTCTCCTATACAAAGAATGGAAATTGATGGAAAACCTGAAGAAATTAATGAAGTTCATCAGGAGCTAATTGATGTGACCAAAAAAATTGCAGGAGAGCACTGGAAAGTATCTTCGATTGAGAGATTTAAATTTTATGAGGAAGCAAAAAAAGCTTACGCAATAATTACAACAAATGAAACTAGACCTTTTGGATGTTTTATCTTTACTAAAGGAGTTGTAAAGCCAGATGGTTCCGTCTGGGTAATAGATAAGTGAGTATCTGTGTTTTAGGAATTTTTGTAGCTGATCTATGTTTTTTTGCAGACAATATTCCTACCAAAGGACAAACCATATTAGGAAACAAACATATAATTGGCCCTGGAGGTAAAGGATCCAATCAAGCTATTGCAGCAGCTAGAATTGGAGGAGAAGTCTCTTTTATTTCTAAAGTAGGTAAAGATAATTATGCTAACTTAGCTTTTTCTCTTTATGACGAAGCCGGAATTAATTACGAAGGAGTTGAGGTAGATACTAAAATTTCAACAGGAGCAGCGGGAATTTTAATTAATGAAAATACAGGAGACAATGCCATTAATGTGGTACCGGGAGCAGCGGGAACTATTGATAATTCTTTAATCGATAAGTTTCTCCCTATTATCCAAAAATCAAAAATATTTTTAACTCAATTGGAAACTCCCAAGGAAGCAACTCTTTACGCACTCAAAAAAGCCAAAGAAATAGGGTGTATTACTATTTTAAACCCAGCGCCTGCCAGCTCTATACCAGAAGAATATTTTCAATATATTGATTATTTTACTCCTAATGAAACAGAAGCAAGTTTTTATTTGAACAAAAATATTGAAAATGAAAATGACTGCAAAGATGCGGGAACAGATTTTCTAAATAAAGGTATAAAAAATATTTTAATAACCTTGGGGGACAAAGGGTGTTATTTCAAAAACCATGAAGAAGAGTTTGTGATACCTGCTTCCTCTCTAACTAAACCTGTGATTGATACAACCGGTGCAGGAGATGCTTTTAATGGGGCTTTTAGCGTGGCTCTCTCTCAAAACAAATCCTATAAAGAATCAATTGAATTTGCTAGTTTAGTAGCAGGAGTTTCTGTTACCCGAGAGGGTGCTGCCAATTCAATGCCATTTAAAAAAGAATTAGAGGAGAATTTATTATGAGCTACCTAGCAAATAAAAAACGTTATCAGACTATGCAATATAGAAAATGTGGTAAGAGTGGTGTGAAATTACCCTTAATCTCAGTGGGGTTATGGCATAATTTTGGTGGAAAGGGAATGTCAGCGGAAGCAAAAAAAATACTTTTTGAATCTTTTGACTCGGGAATAACCCATTTTGATTTAGCTAATAATTATGGACCTCCCTATGGAAGTGCTGAGTCTAATTTTGGTAAAATTATGAAAAATGATTTTAAAAAATATAGAGATGAATTAATTATTTCCTCTAAAGCTGGATATGATATGTGGGATGGCCCATATGGTGAGTGGGGCTCTAAGAAACATGTAATCGCAAGTTGTGATCAGAGCTTAAAAAGAATGAATCTGGATTATGTCGATATTTTTTATTCTCATAGATTTGATCCAAATACTCCTTTAGAGGAAACAGCAGATGCTCTAGAAAGTATTTATCGCTCTGGAAAAGCGCTATATATAGGAGTGTCTTCTTACTCTTCTAAAAAAACAAATGAGATGATAAAGATTTTGAAGACGAGAGGTATAAAACTCTTTATTCATCAACCCTCTTATTCTTTGATAAATCGTTGGATTGAAAATGGACTTACCAAAACTCTTCAAAAAAATGGTGTTGGATGCATTGCTTTTTCCCCCTTAGCTCAAGGGTTTCTATCTCAAAAATATTTATCAGGAATACCATCTGGTACTAGGGTCAGTGAAAATAGCTCTTTTAGCAAAGATTTAATTACTAAAAAAAATACTAAAATTATTAATGACTTAAATATAATAGCTAAAAAAAGAGGTCAGACTCTCTCTCAAATGGCATTAGCTTGGGTAATAAATAATAAAGCTATCACGTCTGCTCTTATTGGTGTGAGAAATGTCAAACAACTTAGAGATAATATTGCAGCGCTTAATAATTTAAAATTTAGCAAAGAAGAAATTAAAAAAATTGACCAAAAAGCAAAAGAGGGTGATATCAATCTTTGGGCGCCTTCTAGCTCTCATTGATAAATATATTAGTATTTGGAGACTCTAACAGTTGGGGTTACGTTGATGAAGATGAAGGTCAAAGGTACGATAAGAGATGGCCATTAATTTTGGCTGACTATTTAAATCAGTCTGGTTTGTCATGTAATTTGCATGAAGACTCACTTCCTGGAAGAACCACTAATGTCAATGATGAGAGAGATGGAATTCATCTAAATGGATTATCTGTTTTTAAATCATGCTTACTCGCCCACTCTCCTATTGATATGATTTTGTTAATGCTAGGCACGAACGATTTAAAAAAAAGATTTGGAAGAGAGGCAGATGATGTTGCTAAAGGGATTGAGGAGCTTATCACAATGTCTCAAAATACCTTTTCTGGTGAGGGCAGCTGGCATAGCGAAAATATGTCAAAAATTATAATTTTATGCCCTCCTACTTTAGGATCAAAAAGCAATGATATTAACTGGATTAATCATGAAGAATGGGAAGGTGGATTTTACAAATCAAAATTACTTAGTAATTCATATCAAAAAGTTTGCTCACAAAAAAAAGTTCAATTCATTGATAGTAATTCCATAATTCAATCTTCAGATAAAGATCCGATACATTGGTCTAAAGAAACACATCATATTTTTGGAAAAGAAATTGCTAAAATTTTGCTGAAAGATATTAAACCTTAACCCATTTCTTTTTTTTAATAGATTTAAAAATAGCATCTAAAACTTTCATATTTTTCTTAGCATCTTTTAAATCATAATCCACTTTTGTTCGATTTATCAAATGATTAGAAAATGCTGTGGATTGCCTCTCGTACTGATCAGTAGCAGGGAAAACTTTAGTGGTGTTTTCCTTTCGATAGATAGAGTGGCCATTGTATACGACCACAGTAGTGGGTTTAGAAGCAATAGCGTTGAAAGGATTTTCAACAACAATAGTTTTTTTGGTACCTAAAATAAATACTTGTTGAGAGTTATTGCTCTGTGTTGCTACGGTATAAGAAGAGTAAATACCCCCAAAATCCATCATTACAGAAGAAAGGATGTCAGTTTGAAATTTTGGATCTTTAATAGCAGTTGCCACTAATCTTTTTGGTTCTTGATTGAGAATATATCTAGAAATTACAGTAGGATAACAACCTATGTCATAGATAGCACCTCCTCCAAATTTAGAGATATTCCTAATATTTTTGGGATCCTTATTAAAATATGAAAAAATAGTTGAGATACTACTTACAGCTCCAATATTTCCATCTTGAATATATTTTTTAACCCATTGCCATTGGGGGTGGTGTCTAACCATAAATGCTTCTTTGATTATAACTTTATTTTTTTTAGCTGCTTTTATTAAAGGGTCTAAATCTTTTGCTTTTAGAGATAAAGGTTTTTCTAAAAGAATATGTTTTCCATAGGAGCTTGCTTCTATACTTGTTTTTATATGTAAGTGGTTAGGTAAGGGGTTATATATAATGTCAATTTCAGGATCTGTATATAGCTCTTTATAAGAGCCATAGCTTTTAGGAATTTTAAACTTTTTTGCTAAAGTTTTTGCTTTTAAAAGATCACGACTAGCTAAAGCGGAGACTTTGCTATTTTTTGATTTTTGAATTGCTGGGATAACATGTTCCCATCCAATCTTCGCAGTACTAATAATTCCCCAATTCACTTTTTTATTTTTCATATTCTTAATTTACACTTATTATCAAAAGTAACAATGTAGGTAGTATAAAAATTGTAAAAATTTTTATATGATATAACTATATAATTTCTATCATGGTAGCTAAGCACAAAATTGGAATCGATTATGGGGGAACTAAAATTGAGGGAATTCTCTTAGATGACTCAGGAAAAGAAATTTTACGAAAGCGTTCAACCTATGAAAAAAATTACCAAAGTGGCATCGATACAGTAAAGTCGCTTGTATCAGAATTTGATAATTACACAGAACAAAAAAATACGGTTGGGATCTGCATTCCAGGATTTTCATCAAATGAAACAGGGTTAGTCAATAATGCTAATTGTGTTTGGATAAATGATAAGCCTTTTCAAAAGGATTTAGAGAGAGAATTAAATCGCGAAATTAAAGTGATGAATGACGCCAATTGTTTTGCTCTATCAGAGGCTATCGATGGCTCTGGTTCAAAATTTAATTCTGTTTGGGGTGTGATAATCGGATCAGGATTTGGAGGTTCTTTTGTCTTTAATAAACAAGTTGTAGAGGGAGTTAATCAAGTGGCTGGTGACTGGGGTCATCAACCTTTGCCTTATCCAACTAAGGAAGAATATGATCTAAACGTACAATGTCAGGTGGGTAATTGCCAAAGACCTCTTTGTGCCGAACAATTTATTTCTGGGATTGGATTTACTAAAATTTTTAACAACAAGTATGGAACAAATCTTAGAACTCGTGAGATCGTGGCTTTAGAAGCCAATGGAGATGAGAGGGCTAAAAAGGAATTTGATCTTTACGAAGATCGTTTTGCAAGATTAATTGCTGTGATGATCGGCATAGTTGATCCTGATGCAATTATTTTTGGTGGAGGTATGTCTAACGTTGGAAGACTTTATGATAATATACCAAAATTACTTCCTAAATATACTTTTAGTGATAAAGTAAGGAATAAGATTTTACGTAACACTCATGGTGACTCTAGTGGCGTCAGAGGAGCTGCCTGGCTGTGGGACTCAGATAAATTTTAAAATGAAAAAAATAGGAATTCTAACAAGTGGTGGTGATTGTGGTGGTTTAAATGCTGCAGTGCGTTCAATTTTTTTTAGAGCTAAAAACACCTATGGTATGGAAGTGTTAGGTATTCAAGATGGTACAGTAGGTTTAATGCAAAGGCCTGTTGCATTTCTACCTTTAGACTATCAAACATTTAGTGGTTCCTTACTTCGACAAGGAGGGACTTTTCTAGGTACAACTAATAAAGGCAATCCTTTCAAATTCCCAATGCCTGATGGCTCTTATAAAGATAGAACTCAGGATATTATTGATGGCTACCATGAGCTTGGATTAGAAGGCCTGATTGTTATTGGTGGAGATGGTAGTATGTCCATACTGACTGAAATTGCAAAAAGAGGAAACCTAAATATCGTAGCAATTCCTAAGACAATTGATAATGATGTTGGCGCAACTGAAAGCTCAATTGGATTTAATACTGCTGTAAGTGTTGCCACTCAAGCACTTGATAACCTCCAATCAACTGCTGCCAGTCATAATCGAACAATGATTTTGGAAGTAATGGGTAGAGATGCTGGTCATATAGCTATTAATGCAGGAATAGCTGGAGGAGCAGATGTGATTTTGATACCAGAGATAAATTATTCTATAAATGGAATTGTAAACAAACTTACGGAGATGAAAAATAGAGGTATAGTGCACTCTTTAATGGTTGTGGCAGAAGCTGTCAAAACCGAAAATGGAAAAACTTATGAAATAGAATTTGCAGATGGTCAAAAACGATTAGGCGGCATCGGTAGCTATTTGTCTGAGGAAATTATGAAAAAAACAGATGTTGAGTGTCGTGTAACTTCCTTAGGACACGTTCAAAGAGGAGCTCCTCCAACACCTCGTGATAGAATCTTAGCAAGTGCATTTGGAGTTTATGCAGTAGATTTGTTAGCAAATTATAAGTTCGATCGAATGGTTGCTTGGAAAGATCGAAAAGTTGTCGATGTTGCTATTAGCGAGGGTATCTCAACCTATAAAGTTGTTGATAGAACAGATCCATTAATAGAAACAGCTCTTGCTTTGGGTGTCTATGTGGGTGATATCGATTAGGTGTTTGAGCCAATTGATAAAATCTCTAACCTTTCTAAATTTAAAGAAGACGTTTTTAAAGGAAAAATCTTTGTATTCAAAAAATCTAAAATTACCTTAAATTTAGTCCAAGAGATAAAAAAAAATATTTTAATTGAATACGATGGCCAGCTCGAAAAACTACATCATGTAGACAATTGTGAAGAAATTAGCTCAACTTTAGTTGCTAATTTAAAAAAAATACCTGAATTTAAAAAGCTATTTAAAATTTTTCTCAAAGAAATAAATTTTTTTCATGAAAAGACATATTGGGATCAGTTTAGAGTTCGTGTGGCCCCTGCTCAAAATAAATTTAGTTATCGCGAGGCGTCTCGTATAAGCTCACATCGTGACACTTGGGGTACAAATATTCATCAACAAATAAATTGGTGGGCGCCGATCAGTTCAATTAGTGAGACTAATACAATGATTTTTTATCCTGATTATTTTGCTAGAGCTGTCAAAAATTCTACTTCCACTTGGGATTTAAATACTTACCTAGAGCATAGAAAAAGGGAAGATTTTTCATATCCATCAGCTCCTCAATTGCTGGAAGAACTACCCAGTGATGCTAATGTTCAATCAGTAAATATAGAACCTGGTGAAATTCTTTGTTTTTCTGGATGCCATCTCCATAGCTCTTCTAAAGAAGAGTCAGATAATACAAGATTTAGCTATGAAATTAGGACTATTTGCCAAGATGATTTAGATAATAGACGTGAGGCTCCAAACACAGATTGTGATTTGCAATGGCAATTTCCAAAAATTTTTAGAAATATCGATGACAATTCGCCTTTAAAATTACTAGCTGAGTAAATATTTTTTTGGTAATTTGCAATCTGTGAAAAGAAAATACTCTATATTTAGCATGGCCAAAAATGCTTTTAATGGACACAAAGATTGGCCTAAAATGTGGCGAAGTCCAGAGCCAAGAGAATTCTACGATGCGATTATTATAGGAGGTGGAGGTCATGGTTTGGGCACTGCCTACTATCTTGCTAAAGAACATGGACTAAAAAATATTGCTGTCATCGAGAAAGGGTGGCTGGGCGGAGGTAATACGGGTCGTAATACAACTATTATAAGATCTAATTACTTATGGGATGATAGCGCTCATCTCTATGAACATTCATTAAAATTATGGGAGAATCTTTCTTCCGACTTAAATTACAACGTTATGTTTAGTCAAAGAGGTGTAATGAATCTAGCACACAATGAACATGATATTAAAGAAATCAAAAGAAGAATTAGTGCTAATAATTTAAATGGAATTGATTCCCTTTGGTTATCAAAAGAAGAAATTCAAAAAAAAGTACCAATTATGAATACTGATAATCTTCGTTATCCCGTTTTAGGAGCTTCGTATCAGCCAAGAGGTGGAACAGCAAGACACGATGCAATTGCATGGGGATTTGCTATGCGAGCTGATGAAATGGGTGTTGATATAATTCAAAATTGTGAAGCTCTCCAAATCAAAACCAAAAATGGAAAAATTGAAGGAGTCGAAACTTCCAAAGGTTTCATTCGAGCAAATAAAGTTGGAGTGGTGGCTTCAGGACATAGTAGTGTTCTGGCAGAAACTGCCGGGATCAGGCTACCTCTTCAAAGTAAGCCTTTACAAGCGCTCGTCTCAGAGCCAATTAAACCTATTATCGATACAGTTGTTATGTCATCTGCGGTGCATGCATATGTTAGTCAATCAGATAAAGGAGAATTAGTTATAGGTGCTGGAACTGATAGCTATAATTCTTTTACTCAGCGTGGTGGGTTCGACATAATCGAGGAAACTATAAGGGCTATGGTTGAATTATACCCGGTATTTGGAAAAATGAAAATGCTCCGACAATGGGGTGGTATTGTTGATATTTGTCCTGATGCTAGTCCAATTATTAGTAAGTCAGATATTGAAGGATTATTTTTTAATTGTGGTTGGGGAACTGGTGGATTTAAAGCTACACCTGGTAGCGCTAATGTCTTTGCTCATACTATTGCTAAAAATGAGCCACATCAAATCAATGCAGCTTTTAGCTTAGAAAGATTTGTTAGTGGCAAGTTAGTCGACGAGCATGGAGCAGCAGCAGTAGCCCATTAAAATTTCATGTTAATTATTGAATGTCCCTATTGTGGACTAAGAGATCAATCTGAATTTTCCAATGGTGGAGAGGCTCACGTCAAAAGACCTGATGGCTCCTCAGAAATTAGTGATAGAGAGTGGTCAGAATATGTTTTTATAAGGTCTAACACGAAAGGTATATTTTATGAGAGATGGGTTCACTCTCATGGATGTCGTAAATGGTTTAACTGTGTAAGAGACACTTCAACCGATGAAATTTTAAAAACCTATAAAATTTATGATACTAGACCAAAATTAAAAGATTTTAAAAATCTAGTTGATACTCCCTCAGGAGAGCCTGAATTGGGATCTGGTAATTTTACGGTGAAAAAATGAAAGAATTAAAAACTAATAGTAGTCCTTTTGTCAACTTTAATCAAAAAATAAGCTTTTTATTTGATGGTAAAAAAATTTTTGGCTTCAAGGGGGATACAATTGCATCAGCCCTTCTTCGCAATAATATAAATTTAGTTGGTCGAAGTTTTAAATATCATCGTCCAAGAGGAATTTATACCTGTGGTATTGAGGAGCCCAACGCCCTAGTTCAAATCATAAGTGAATATTCGGAGCCAAATACAAGAGCTACTATTAAAAAAATTTATGAAGGCATGGAGGTAGAAAGTCAAAATCGTTGGCCATCTTTAGATAACGATATAGGAAGTATTAATAGTTTATTTTCTCCTCTTTTTTCTGCAGGTTTTTATTACAAAACTTTTATGGGTCCTCATAAAAGTTTTTGGAAAAGAATATATGAACCTATAATTAGAAGAGCTGCAGGCCTTGGGAAGCCTCCTAAAGAATTTAGAGCTCTTAGCTCACACCTTCATCATAACGTTGATATTGTAATTGTAGGCGCCGGTCTCAACGGCTTATTGGCTGCAAAATCTTTAATCAATAACAACCATGACATCTTACTTTTAGATTTTGATAATCATTTAGGTGGAATTATCAACAATTCTGCCAAAATTTCGTCAATTGATAATCAAAGCCCTCAGGAATGGGTTAAGTCAACAGTTGAAGCTATTGAAAAATCAAAAAATATTAAAATTTTAAAAAATACATTAGTGACAACTTATAACTATATAAACCACTTAATTGCTGTTGAAGATAAACATGTAGGATCCAGGCCATCTGAAAATAAAGTCAATAATATTCTCCATAAAATAAGAACTGATCATGTAATTTTATGTAACGGACACATTGAGAGATTTTTATCTTTTCAAAATAATGATCTACCAGGGATAATGCTTGCCTCCTCTTTTGAAAAATATATTTGTCGGTATGGAACTCTCCCTTCAAAAGAACCAGTCATTTTTAGTAATAATTCAAATTCCAATAGTTTAATCTATTCAATAATTAATCAAGGTTACAAACCCAAAGCATATATTGACTCTCGATCTGGAGAAAATATAGAACCTGAATTATTTGATTTAATTAGAAAACACGACATACCTCTTTATACCAATTCTCAAATCAAGGGTGTTTCAGGGGGGAAAAGAATAGAAAAAATTTTAATTGAAGATAGTACAGGTGGTTTAAGTGAGATACATTCAGATTTTCTCTGTGTTTCTGGTGGAATTAATCCTGATGTTCATTTATTTACTCAATCCAAGGGATTATTAGATTGGGATGAAAAAGATTTAACTTACAAACCCTCTAAACCTTTTCAACCTACCATTACACTTGGCTCAGCAAGTGGTCAATTCAATTTGGAAAAGGTAAGTGATGAGATTAATGAAAAACTTAAGATTTTTAAAAATAAAGTTTTGGATACTAAAATTGTACTCAATACTAAAGAGTCTTATCAAATTGAAAAATTATGGGAAATATCTCCTCACAAATCTTCAATATGGTCAAAATCATTTATTGATTTACAAAACGATGTGACAACTAAAGATATACGTCAGGCTATTTCAGAGGGTTTTGATCGTATTGAACACCTCAAGCGCTATACCACTAATAGTATGGGAACTGATCAAGGTAAAATAAGTAGCATTAATGCGCTAGGTATTGTCTCAGATTTATTAGATAAGAAAGTCAATGAAGTAGGCACTACTATTTACCGACCACCCTACGCACCACTTAGTTTTGCTGCTATCGCTGGAAGAAACTCGTATGAATTTTATGATCCCGAGAGAAAATCTCCAATACATCAATGGCATAAAGACAATGGGGCTATATTTGAAGATGTTGGTCAATGGAAAAGGCCCTGGTACTTTCCGTTAAATTCCTCTGAAAGCATGCATGATGCTGTTCAAAGAGAAAGTAAAAATGTCAGAGAATTTGCTGGTGTTATTGATGGTAGCACTTTAGGTAAAATTGAGATTAAAGGAAAAGACGCCCTTAGTTTCATGAACTTAATTTATACCAATAGCTTTTCAAAAATGAAACCTGGCTCTGCTCGATATGCACTAATGCTAGGCGAAGATGGAATGGTAAAAGATGATGGTATTATATCTAAAATTTCAGAAGAGCATTTTATAGCGACTACTACGACTGGTGGTGCCGCAACAGTGTTAGGTTGTATGGAGGAATATGCACAAACAGAGTGGCCAAATTTAAATGTGTATATGAATTCTATTACGGAACAATTTGCTACATTCAATATTAGTGGTCCCAAAACAAGAGAGATTATGAATAAAGTTTTTCCTGAAATAGATTTTAGCAATGATGCTTTTCCTTTTATGACATTTCAGTTTCATAATTATCATGGTATGCAGATTAGAATTCTAAGAGCAAGTTTTACAGGAGAGATGGGTTATGAAATTTATATTCCTTCTAAAAATGCTGCTAAAATTTGGGGTCAACTTCATAGCTATGGAAAAGATTTTGGCTTGATACCTTATGGAACTGAAACTATGCACCTTTTAAGGGCTGAAAAAGGCTATATTCTAATCGGCCAAGATACTGATGGGTCTATCACACCAATTGATTTAGGTTTAAATTGGACAATTGGAAAAACAAAACAAGATTTTTTAGGTAAACGTTCCTTAACTAGAACAGATACCATTAGGACTGATAGAAAACAATTAGTGGGAATTATTCCTTCCAACAAGGAAGATCAATTAACTGAAGGACAGCATATAATTCTAAATCAAACTATAAAGATACCGATTCCAATGTTAGGTCATATTACCTCAAGTTATCAAAGTCCAACTCTAGGACATAGTTTTGGTTTAGCAGTTATCAAAGATGGGCACTCATTAATTGGAAAAAAAGCTTTTGCATCAACTCCCGATCAAAAAACTATTCCTATAGAAATTGTAAAACCTGTTTTTTATGATGAAGAAAACAAAAGGTTGGTTTCGTGAGGGAAGTTATTCGTTCTAATGAAGTTGAAATAAAAATACTTCCTTATCAACAAATAATCATTCGAGGAAATGGCAACTCAGAATTTAACAATACTTTAAATAAGCTATTTAAGCTCCTCCCCCCAACAGATAACTTAAGAATTGTGTTAAACGAAGAAATGGTTTTATCAAAATTATCATTCGATCAATGGAATTTAATTTTTATTAAAGAAATAAAAGAGGAGAAGCTCCAGATTTTTATTGAAAAATTGAATAAAATTTCTGGTATCCTGGCAACAAATTTCTCAGATGCCCAAATTTTTTTCCAAATAAAAGGTCAAAATACATATCCAACATTGAACAAATTAACTCATTTTGATTTTAGAAAAAAATCTTTTAAGCCTCTTTCAGCTGCTCAAACACTTCTTGCAAGAATTGACTGTACTTTCATTAAGTTTGATGACTCCATATTAGTTAGCTGTAATAGGTCTTTTGGAGATTACCTTGAAGACCGGCTGATCGACGCAGTTAACTTTTAATTACAAGTTTTCATATTGACATCAATTTTTGAAACTGATTATGTTAACATTATAACTTAGGAGGTAGAATGTCTCAAAAGGCTAGAATTATTATAGTTGGTAGTGGTATTGTAGGCGCCAGTACTGCTTATCATCTAGCTCGGCTTGGTTGGAGAGATATGTTAATCATTGACCAAGGTCCCTTATTCGAGACCGGTGGCTCAACTAGTCATGCTCCTGGTGGTGTGTTTCAAACTAACCCCTCTCGAATGATGTGTAAATTTGCACAATATACAGTCGATCTTCTTCGTTCTCTTTCATATGAAGGCAAACCCGCCTATCACATTGTTGGCGGAATTGAGGTTTCAAAAACTAAAGAAAGGCATGAAGACCTCTATAGAAAATTAGGCATAGCTCATAGCTATGGATTAACTGATGCAAAAATAATTTCTCCTGATGAGGTTTTAAAAATGAGCCCCTATATTGATCCTGATAAAATTTATGGTGGGTACTATGTTCCTACAGATGGACTAGCTGCGCCCGTCAGAGCTGTTCAAGCAATGGCAAAATATGTTACTGATTTAAATGCAGGTGAATTTATAGGTAACACTCCCGTTACTGGATTTAAAGTTTCTAATAACCAAGTTCGTGGTGTTGAAACACCAAAGGGAGACTATGAGTCAGATATAGTTTTAGTTTCAACAGGTATTTGGGCACCTAAAATGGGAAGGTTAGCAAATATCTCATTACCACTAGTACCATGTGAACATCAAATGGTTTGGTTAGAGCCTTTTGAAGAACTAAAGGAATTCCAAGCTGATCACAAAGAGGCTCAAGTTCAACATGCTTTAATGCGCCACCAAGATTACAGTCTATATTTTAGACAATGGAACGATAGCTATGTTATTGGCAACTATCGTCATGAACCACGAATTTTAGAGTCTGAACAATTAAAAAAGCCTGAAGAGGCTGAAGAAATGCCATCTCTAGTTGATTTTAGGCCAGGTGATTTTGAAGGTGCGCATAAAGAGTCTAATTGGCTTTTTCCAAAGTTTGCTGAAAAAAAGATAACAAAGAAAATTAATGGTCTTTTTTCTTTTACAACAGACGGCAACCCTTTAATGGGTGAAACTTCAATTAAAGGTCTTTGGACAGCTAATGCAGTTTGGATAACACACAGTGGTGGTGTAGGAAAAGCTATGGCAGAATGGATTGCAAACGGAGAACCTGAATTAGATGTTCGTCAGGGAGACATTAATCGTTTTCATCAACATCACCATGTTAGAAAATATTTGAGAGCTCGAGGAAAACAGAATTATCGAGAAGTGTATGACATTATTCACCCACTTCAACAAATGGAGCAGCCGCGACCTCTTAGAAGAAGTCCTTTCTATAGCAGACTTGAAGGACAAAAAGCACAATTTTTTGAAACTATGGGGTGGGAAAGACCCCAGTGGTATGAATCAAATGCAGATTTAATGAAAGGGAAAAATTTTCCACATAGAACTGGATGGGCTTCTAAATACTGGTCTCCTATTCAAGCAGCAGAACATTTAATAACTCGCCAGACTGGAGCCCTATTCGATATTACAGGTTTTGTAAAAATTGAAATAAATGGTAAAGGTGCTCTAAAATTACTTCAAAAAGTTTGTACAAATAATATTGATGTTCCTGTTGGAAAAGTAGTCTATAGCGTCATATCTAATATATATGGTGGTATTAAAAGTGACTTAACTATCTCTCGTTTAGAGGAAAATAAATTTTGGGTTTTAGCTGGGGCTGGGAATGGGATGATTGATATTAACTGGCTAAGAGTGAATGCTCCGGATGATGGAAGCGTACAAATTATTGACTGGACCTCAGCACTAGCAGGTATTGGACTATGGGGTCCAAATTCTCGATCTGTTTTAGATAAACTTTGTGAAGATGATAACGTTTCCAATGAAGGTTTTCCTTTTTTCACTATAAGAAAAATATCTATTAGCAATATTCCCTGCGTTGCAGTAAGAATTTCTTACATCGGTGAACTTGGTTGGGAAATATATACGCCAACAGAATATGGATTATCTTTGTGGGATGAGTTAAAAGAAACTTCACGTGAATTTAATATGATATGTTCAGGTGCTGGAGCTTTTGAGTCTTTGAGATTAGAAAAAGGATATCGCTCACTTGGTTCAGACATTCATACCAATACCAACCCTTATGAATCTGGATTAGGATTTACTGTAAAGTTAAAAAAAGATGATGACTTTATTGGTAAAGAGGCATTAGCTCAAATTAAACAACAGCCAATTGAAAAAAAATTGGCATGCATGGTATTAGATGATCCAGAAGGAATGGCCTTAGGAACTGAGCCTATATACAGTGATGGTAAAGCTGTAGGCTATGTTACAAGCACTAATTACGGCTATTTTGTTGATAAGCATATAGTGTATGGGTATCTACCTAAAGATTTATCTAATGAGGGGACTAAATTAGAATTAGAATATTTTGGGAAAAGGTATCCTTTAATAGTAACACAGGAACCTCTTCTTGATCCTGAAAATAGTAGATTAAAATCATAATCGCATATAGGTTTTTATAAAATGAAAAAAGATAATATTATTTCTTTAATAGAAGGTTTTACAATCGAGCTAAATCCTAAAGTAAGACATAAGCTAAAATCGATTCCACTTGATAAAATGAATAATGTCTACATTACTTATCTTCCCGATGCATCTGAAAATGATATTTTAGAGACAGTAGATTTTGTATCCCAAAATAATTTAACCCCTATCACTCATCTTCCAGCAAGAACGATGAAGGATTTAGAGCATGTTAATAGTTTTTTATCTCAAATTAGAAAAAGAACTGATAGTAAAAAAATATTGGTTATAGGTGGTGGTGGAGATCAGTTTGGTGAGGTGAGATCTTCTTTTGAAATTTTAGAAGCAGGTATTTTAGGACAGCACGGTTTTGAAAATATAGGAATTGCAGGACACCCAGAGGGGTCTCCAGATATTACCCAAGAAACAATTAATGAATTTCTTTTAAAAAAGTTTGAACTATCTCAATCCCAAAATTTAAATCTAGAATTAGTAACACAATTTTTTTTTAATGCCAGACCTTTCATTAAATGGTGTACGGACCTTGTTCAAAAAAATATAAATCTCCCAGTTCGAGTTGGTTTTCCTGGGCCAGCATCTTTTAAAACTCTTTTAAATTTTGGAATGATGAGTGGTGTAGGGAATTCTCTAAATTTCCTTAAAAAGAATTCAACTAAGGTCACTGATCTATTAACTAAGACCTCTAATGATGAGATGTTATCTCAGCTAGCTGATTACTCTTTAGAAGAAAGTCCCTTGGAAGCCTTTCATTGTTTTCCATTTGGGGGTTTTGAAAAGACTTGCCATTGGTTAAATGAGATACAAAGTGGCGAATTTACTATTGAAAATCAAAAAATAAAGCTCCACAAAAAAATATTCTAAATCGTTACTTTTTGATTGCATCCTAAATAAAAAAAAAATATTTATGGAGTTGCTAATAGCTTTTCAGGAGGAAATATGAAGCTAACACAACCAAGCACCGTGGATCAGTCTGATAGACTTGTTCCTTATAATTTAAGACAATCTGGACCAACACCACAACAGATGTTGATTTCTACTCGAGTAAGGAAATCGCCTTACTGGCACTTATCAGTAGAAGCGGGATGTTGGAGATGTACTGTATATAATCGTATGTATCACCCAAGAGGTTATGTAAAACCTGAAGATGGCGGGGCTATGGTTGAATATGATGCTCTTGTTAATCATGTTACTATGTGGAATGTAGCAGTTGAAAGACAAATTAGAGTTAAAGGGCCAGATGCATTAAAGTTTACTAACTACGTAATCACTAGAGATGCTTCAAGGATTGAAGTTATGAATGGAAAATATGTAATTCTATGTAATAGCAAAGGCGGAGTTCTAAATGATCCTATCTTGTTAAGAGTTGCAGAAGATGAGTTTTGGTTTTCTCTCTCAGACTCTGACATTATGTTTTTTTTACAAGGCGTAAATCATGATAAAAAATTTGATGTTACTATTGATGAAATAGATGCTGCACCTGTTCAAATACAGGGGCCTAAATCAGTCGACTTAATGGCAGATTTAGTTGGAGAGGCAGTAAGAAATATTCCTTACTACGGTCTTATGGAAGCAAAAGTAGGTGGAAGAGATTGTATTATTTCTCAAACTGGCTTCACTGGTGAGAAGGGCTATGAAATATATCTCAAAGATGCAACTTTATATGCTGATGATATGTGGAATGCTGTTTTAGAAGCAGGAAAGAAACATAGCTTAAGGGTAATCGCTCCTGCACACCATAGAAGGATTGCAGCTGGAATTTTATCTTGGGGACAAGATTTAGACTCTGAAACCTATCCATTCCAATGTAACTTAGGTTATCAAGTGCCTCGAAAAAAAACAGATGACTATATTGGTAAAGAAGCATTAGAAACCATGAGAGTCAAAATGGAAGCAGGTGATAAACCTTACAGCAATCAATTAGTAGGTTTTGTCTTAGGTGGAAAACCTATTGAAGAATATGCGCCTGATTTTTGGCTAGTTTCTGAGGATGGAACTACACCAGTTGGCTATTTAACGTCACCTTGGTATTCTCCTGAACTTGAAACAAATATTGCAATGGGATATGTGCCCTATGAAAAAAGGCATATTGGTAATAAATTTAAATTCCACCTTCCTGATGAGTATTGTGATACCCCAAGTCAACCAGTTGATGGTGAAATTGTAGAAATGCCATTTAGACCATCAGTTAATCCTAATGCTAGAGAAATCGCAAAATCAGCTGGCAGAGACTCAGCATTTTAATTATTTAAAATGAAAAAAGCCCAGTTATAAATAACTGGGCTTTTTCATTAGTCTAATTTGATTTATTAAGAAGCATCTAAAAACTAGAAAAGTGATGACTAACAATTTCTTTAGCTTTGACAACTTGAATTGTTTTATTGTAGGATTTGAATATGAATTTATATATTCAAAACAATTACTCAAAATTGAATGATTTATGTGACCAGATTTTTGATTATTTTAATTTAACTATTTACGATTTAGAAAATAAATTTAATGGTCAACTTTCAATTGAAAATTTCAAAAGCAAACTTGATACATATGCTGATAAGCATTTTAAGTCTGCATTATTTGAATTTGATAATGAAATTCAAAATTTGAAATGCCATTTTCCAAATGAGCTATTTCAAATTGAAAAATTATCAGAAGAAATTAAGAATAGGTTTAATGATTTTTTAAACAGAAATATCTTAGATGTGGATATTATAACAAACTTAAAAGAAAGACTTAAAGATAATATAAATAAAATTAAAGTTATTTATTAGGATTATAAATTTTACAATTAATATGAGCATTAGAAGATGAATATAGAATATTTTACTTCAGTTTTACTGATAGTTATTTTGTGCCTTTTGATTTTACTTTTAATAAAATTCAATAATAAAAATACGAATAAAGAAAATTATGAAATAGAAAAGATTGGCCAAAATATAGAATCTCTTCTAAACAAAACTCTTGAACAAAGTGGCTATGTTAACTCTAAAATAGATGAAATTGGAGATTTAACAAAAAAAATGACAAATGCAATGACTTCAAATATTTCGGATATGGGTCAAATGGGAGAAGTCATATTAGAAAATATCTTACAAGACTGTGGCATGACAAAAAATAGAGATTACAAAACCCAGTTTACTGATAAAAACGAAGAGGGGCAACAACTTAGACCAGATGTTGTTATTTTCTTACCAGAAAACAGAAATATTATTATCGACTCAAAAGTACCAATGAGAGATTGGTATGAATTTCAAAACTCTAAAAATAACAATGAGAAAGAAATTCATATAAAAAGTTTCATAAGTTCAGTTAAAAATCATATAAGTTCGATAAATAAAAAAGACTATACAAATTTACTTAATATCAACTCACCTGACTATGTATTTATATTTATGCCACATGAATTTGCATTAATAACTGCACAAAAATACGATATTTCTTTAGCAAATTTTTCTCAACAAAAACAAGTTATTATAGTAGGACCTTCTACACTAGTTATGTGCATGAAATTAGTAGAGAGCATATGGCGTTTAGAAAAACAAAATAAAAATTCAAAGGAAATTGCAGATTTAGCTGGTGGAATGTATGACCAAATTGCAAAAACTCTTAATTTACTAAATGATGCAAGCTCTTCTTTGAATAAATCTATAGATAATATTGATATTTCAAAAAAATATATGAAGGAAGGAAGATCAAGCCTCTATTTTAAAGTTAATAAGATGAGAGAATTAGGGGCTAAAAGCAAAATTAATATAAAAGATAATAGTTAGTTCATTTTTGATATCTTAATGGTTTTTCAATGGTATCTTCATCCAATGTTTTAATTTTATGAAAAATTAATTCTTTTTTTCTATCATCATCCATACCAGCCAAGTGCATTATACCTATATTGTGATTAGGTAAATAGGGCTCTACAAATAAATTTTTTTTTGAACAAAATTTGGGTAATTTGGTCTCACAAAGCCAGTTACAATAAGAGGGTAATAATTCATAATCAACCTTGTCTTCAAAATGAGTTAGGGCTAATGCAACTTGGTCACTTCCAAAAATTCTACCCTTAGCCGATGCAAGTTTTAAATTAGATCTTAGCTTGTCCATACCTGAAAATTTAAAGTTGTATGCAAAGCAACCAGCATTCATAGTATAATAACCAGCATATTTTCTGCCTAATTTTTTCGAAATACTTCTGGAAATATTTTTATAATTTATAGAGTTTACTTTTTTTGGAAAACCAAATAGCCATCTTACATCTATAAGTCTTTTATAGGATCTATCAACTTGTGGGGTTATTGAAAAACCATTTTTTTCAGATCCTTGGAGATATAATTCAAAAGTTTTTTCACAATTAACCCAAGTATCTGAGTCTAACCATATGTAATTACCATACCCTGGAAAATATTTATCCATATAAAATCTTGAAAATTGAATTTTAAGATTTTCTCTACCTCTGATTTTATAAGAAGGAATCTTAAATTCCCATTCAGGCTTTATTAATTTGATATTTTCAGATTTGAAAAAATTAATTGTTTCATTTTGTAGACCACAATCAAAAATTGCAAAATCATATTTTGTTAACAACTGTTTTAATGAGTAATACAATTCAATTAAAAGATGAGCATATTTTTCATCTGCGGAGCTTACAATTAAATTTTTCATAGAATTAACAGTCTTTGAAATAACGTATCAGTTAATTATTATTCTTCATATAAATTTTAATAATATGGCGGAGAGAGTGGGATTCGAACCCACGGTAAGGTTGCCCCTACACTACCTTTCCAAGGTAGCGCGATCGACCACTCTGCCATCTCTCCGAGGATTAAAAATAATACACATCTTAATTTTTTGTTCTACAATAAATATTAATTTATGCCTATTCCTTTATCACTTAAGCCTAAACATAAGTACGATCTTATTAGAGTTGGAAGTCAAAATGATGGTGGTTATCTTATTGAAAAATATTCTATTTTAGAGTGTGATTTTTTACTTAGTTTTGGTGTTTCTACAGATTGGAATTTTGAAAAAGAATTTATAGATTATAATCATGTAGATTTTAAAGCATTTGATGGAAGTATTGATGAATTATTTTGGATAAATTGGAAAAAAAGAGCTTTTAGTAAATTTTTCAAACTATCATTCAAAGAACTATTTAGGTATTACAAAATTAAAAATTCATTTTATAAATTTTTTAGTAAAGATAATTTCGAGAGTAGCTATATAGGAAATAAAATAAATTATTTACCAATAAGCAAAATAATTAATAATTTAAAATCTCATAATATATTCTTGAAAATTGATATCGAAGGAAGTGAATATGATATTTTAAAAGATTTAATAAAATTTCAAAGTAGAATAGTAGGTTTAGTAATTGAATTTCATAATTGTACTGAAATGATAAATAATATTAATGAGTTTAACGAAAGATTGAATTTACAGCTTGTACACATTCATGGCAATAACTACGATAGTATTTCTGAAGATAACATACCCCAAACATTAGAAATTACTTTTGCCAGATTGCCAAAACCCATAGACCAAAATCCTGAGATACCACATTACCTCGACAAGCCTAATAAGCACAATAAAAATGATTTAAAATTAAATTTTGGTAGTTAAAAAAATATTAATTGTTGAATTGAGACCTGGCATAGGTGACTTATGTATGTTTCTACCGAGGTTTCATGAAATTTCAGAAAAGTATCCAAATGCGTATATCAGTTTATTGACCAAAAAAAGAACAAAAGCATTAGAATTATTAAAATATGATACTAAAATTCATAAAATAGAATTTATAGATAAAGAGAATTCAAAAGAAAAAAAAGGCTTAAAATTTTTATACAAATTATATAAGGAAAATAAGTTTGATATTGTATTTTCTTACCAATATGGGCCAAAATATCTCAAATATGTCCTATTAGGAAAGTTATTTAATGCAAAGATTTACTTCTATGGGTTTTTTAAAAGAAAAGAATCTATGATGATGAGAGCTATAGCTTCTAATGAAAAATGGCTTCAAATTAAAATTACTCAAAGATGTTCTAAAATTCTTACTCCGAATCAAACATTGCCAAAAATAATGCAAGTAGTAATAGGTGTTGGTGCTAGTGGGGATAATAAAAGGTGGCCCATTTTAAATTTTGATAAGCTAATAAATTATTTTAAAAATAATGGATACGAAATTATTTTAGCTGGTGGGCAAATGGAGTTAGAAATTATAAATAGTCTAAAAAAAAGTCACTCTGATATTGATATAACATCCCTAGAAAATTTTAATTTGGAAGATTCAATTAAAATTATTAAAAATGCAAAATACCATATCGGAAATGACTCAGGATTTATGCACATTTGTGCTGGTTTGGGAATGAAATCTTTTTGTTTATATGGGGATACACCGTCAGAGGACTCTTTTTATAATGAAAAAATAATTCCAATACTACCAATTGGGTATCGGCATATCACTCACGGTTCAAGAGCAATGAACAAAATTGGCTTGGAGCAAGTAATAGAGATATTTGAAAAAAATATTTATTAATTCTCGTCACCAATCTTTAGTGCTTCAAAAAATGCAGTTTGTGGAATTTCAACATTTCCAAATTGTTTCATTCTTTTCTTTCCTTTTTTTTGTTTTTCTAAAAGTTTTTTCTTTCTTGTAACATCTCCACCATAAAGTTTAGCAGTTACATCTTTTCTAAATGCTTTTATGGTTTCTCTAGCAATAATTTTTCCATAAATAGCAGCTTGAATAGGAATTTGAAAGTTTTGTCTTGGTATTAAATCCTTTAATTTATTACAAATTCTTCTACCTATAATTTCTGCTCTTGTTTTGTGAACAATGTTAGAAAAAGCATCAACGGTTTCAGAGTTTACCAAAATGTTAAGTTTGACCAAATCACCTTCGAAATAATCATAGAGTTGATAGTCAAAACTAGCATAGCCTTTTGAATGAGATTTTAGTTTGTCATAAAAATCTATAACAATTTCATTTAACGGGAGTTCCATCTCTAAAATCGCCCTATTGTTTTGTATATTTAAATTTTTTTGTTTTCCTCTCTTTTCAATGCAGAGATTTATAACATTTCCAAGATAATCTTGTGGAACAATAATAGTAGACTTTACCCATGGTTCTAAAATTTGATCAATTTCAGCTGGGTCAGGTAATTCTGAAGGATTCCTGATGATTTTTTCATCTTTATTTCTATCTATGATTTTGTAGACAACACCTGGTGCAGTTGTAATTAAATCTAAATCAAACTCTCTTCTCAATCTTTCAGTAATTACCTCTAAATGGAGAAGTCCCAAACACCCACATCTAAAACCATATCCAAGTGCAGCACTGGTTTCATTTTCATATGTAAAGCTAGAGTCATTAAGGGCTAGCTTTTCGAAACTCTCTTTTAAATGTTCGTAGTCAGATGTATCAACTGGATAAATTCCACAAAATACTACTGGGAGAGAAGGTTTAAAACCCGGAAGAGGTTTTACTGTCTTGTTGTTTAATTCTGTAATTGTATCGCCTACTTTACAATCGGCTACAGATTTTATGCTTGCATTAATGAAACCAATTTCTCCTGCTCTCAACTCATCGCAATAATTTATCTCTGGGGTAAAATAACCTATACGATCAATGTTGTACTGCTGGTTATTTGATAGGAACTTCACTTTCATACCTTTCTTCATGACTCCATCTAAGATACGAACTAAAACAGTTACTCCAAGATAGTTATCGTACCAACTGTCCACTAAAAGAGCTTTTAATTCATCTCCTTCTGTGGTTGGTGAGGGTAAATTTATAATAAGTTGGTCCACTAATTCCCTTACTCCCTGGCCTGTTTTAGCTGATACCAACAGTGCATCGGATGTATCGATACCTATAGTTTGTTCAATATCCTCCTTCACTCTATCTGGTTCTGATGCAGGGAGGTCCGCCTTATTTAATACTGCTAGAATTTCATGATTTGCATCTATAGCCTGATAGGCATTAGCTAGAGTTTGAGCCTCTACTCCTTGAGTGCTATCAACAATCAGCAATGATCCTTCACAGGCTGATAAAGATCGAGAAACTTCATATGAAAAATCAACATGGCCAGGTGTATCTAGAATATTTAACTGATAAGTTTCACCTAACTTATTCTTATAATTAAGCCTTACAGTTTGTGCCTTAATAGTGATACCTCTTTCTCTTTCAATATCCATAGAGTCTAGCACTTGATCTTTTTTAGTTCTGTCATCCATACCACCACACATTTCAATGATACGGTCAGCTAGTGTGGATTTACCATGATCGATATGAGCTACAATTGAAAAATTTCTAATATGAGAAATTTTCATTAAGATCTTAACTTAGCATTGAATTTTTGTGATGTTTTTTCAATAATATTTTGGTGTACATCTTCTAAATCTTCTTCAGTAAGGGTTTTTTCATCAGACTGTATAGTAATTTTAAAAGTGACACTTTTAAAATCATCACCTATTTCGGAAGAGTTGTAGTCGTCAAAAAATTCAACATTTTGGATAAGTTTTTTATCAATACCAGTTAACATTCTATGAACTTCAAATAAATTTTGATTTTTTTCGAAGATAAATGAAAAGTCTTTTTCGCTAAATTGAAAACTTGAGTCATGAGTTTTATTTAATTTTTTTTTATACATAGTCTCGATAGGTAAATTTTCATAAAAGAATTCTAAACCAAATGTATTAGATAATTTTGGAAAATTTTCTAAAACTACAGGATGAATTTTTCCATATCTTGCTATTAATTTTTTTCCCATATGAAGCTCTGCTGATTGACCTGGATGAAAAAGAATACTTTGAGAACGATCTATATTAAAATTTTTCATATCAAAATTTAGAGAGTTGATTATTTTTGAAATGAGTTCAGATAGAGAGAAAAAATCAAACTTATTTATAGGATAATGCTTATTATTGTATTTTTGTATTGATGTGAGTCCAAATAATATATTTTCCTGAGATTTTGAGTCATTATAAACAGGACCTAGCTCAAAAACACTTAGGTTTTTAAAACCTTTTTTCCTATTTGCTTCAATTATTTCAAGGTGGTTGAATAACAATGAACTTCTCATATAGGCATGTTCATCACTAATGGCATTAGATATTTTTAAAGAAGAATCTCCTTTAAGTAAATTATGAGCCCGCTCTGATTGAAAAGAAAAACTTATAACTTCACTAAAATTATTTGAAATTAATGTTTTCTTAATTTTTTTGGTAACTGAAAATTTTTTATTATTTAATGAACTTGTTACTTTTTCTTTTTCCTCATGGGTGGCATAAGGTGATTTTATTTCAATGTTTTCATAACCTTGGATACGAATGATTTCTTCAACCAAATCTATTGGTTGGAGTACATCATTTCTCCATGAAGGGACCTCAACAATGCAAGATTTATCTGTAATTTTATTTATTTTAAATAATAAAGATTTTAATATTTTAATTTGAACTTCAATTGCTAATTGTAACCCGATAACTTTTTCAAAATAATTAAAATTGTAATCTATGACATGGGTATTCTTATCTAATTTACCTGCACTAGTGTTTTTACTTACAGAACCACCACAAATTTTATTTATTAAATACGATGCATATTCTAAACCTTCTTCGATCATTTCTTTATCAAGACCTCGTTCAAAACGATATCTTGCATCAGAGTTAATACCAAGTTTTCTTCCAGTCTTTGCTACTTGAGAAGGATCAAATAGCGCCACTTCTAAGAAAACATTTTTAGTATTATCTGTACATCCTGTTTCACTTCCTCCCATAATTCCTGCTATTGCAAGAGGATTATTTTTATCAGCAATAACTGTAACAGCGCTATCTAATTGATATTCTTTTTTATCAAGTGCTTTAATTTTTTCACCATCATTGGCTTTTCTCATGTTTAAAAGAGAGTCAATTTTATCTGCATCAAAAACGTGAAGTGGTCTACCAATATCTATTGTAATAAAATTTGTTATGTCTACTAGAGCATTGATGGGTCTTAGACCAATACTTATAAGTTTGTTTTGAATCCAGTCTGGTGATTTTGAATTAATTATATCCTTGAAATAACGACTGATAACATAGTTGCAACTATTACCGTCCTTTTCAATATTCCAACTTATTGGACTCTCAAATTCTAGACTGTCTAACTTTTTATAGTCTAAAGGCTTGAGGATACCAGCTCCTTTAGCTGCTAAATCCCTAGCTATACCTCTAACCCCAAGACAATCCCCTCTGTTGGGAGTCAATCCTATTTCAAAAACAGGATCATTGAGTTCAAGGGCTGTAACCGCGTCCGTGCCATTTGGAAAATCTTTTTTAAGTTCAATAATTCCCTCGTGATCATCGCTTAATTTGAGTTCCCTTTCTGAAAGTAGCATACCTTCAGATACTTCTCCTCTAATTTTTCCTTTTTTTAGGGTGATTTCAGTTCCAGGAATATACATTCCGTCTTTAGCAAAAATTCCTTTCATGCCCTCTTTAACATTGGGAGCACCACAAACTACCTGGTATAATTTATCTCCATCATCAACTTTACAAATATTTAATCTATCTGCATTAGGATGTTTTTTAAATTCTCTGATAGTAGCTACAACAAACTGAGAATATGAAGAATAATCGGAGAGTGCTTCGAGTTCTAAGCCAATATTAGTTAAGGTCTCTCCTATCTGGACAGGAGATTGGTTTGTTTTTAAGTGATCGCAAAGCCAGCTATATGAAAATTTCATTAATATTCACCTAAGCTAAATCCATGTTTAGCCAACCAATTTAAATTTCCATTAAAAAATGAACGAATATCTGTTAAACTGTGTTTGAGCATAGTTATTCTGTCTAATCCCATTCCAAATGCAAAACCTTGAAACTTTGAGGTATCTAGTTTGCAATTTTCTAAAACAACTGGGTTAACCATTCCGCATCCTAAGATTTCAAGCCACTTGTCTCCTTTACCAATTTGTAATTTGTTATCAATTATTTCATAAGCAATATCCATTTCAGCAGAGGGTTCTGTGAATGGAAAATAACTTGGTCTAAATCTTACTTTTAAATTTTGGACTTCAAAAAACTGTTTACAAAATTCAATCAAAGTACCTTTTAAATCTCCCATATTTGCATTTTCATTAATAAATAAACCTTCAACTTGATGAAACATCGGTGAATGAGTAGAGTCAGAGTCACACCTATACGTCCTACCGGGAGCTATGATTTTTATTGGTGGTTTTTGATTTAACATCGTCCTAATTTGGACTGGACTAGTGTGAGTTCTCAACACAAGAGGTTTACCTTTCTCATCTCTATCTGAAATATAAAAAGTATCTTGCATCTCTCTTGCAGGATGATCCTCCGGTATATTTAGAGCAGAAAAATTAAAAAAGTCTGTCTCTATATCGGGGCCTTCTGCAATGGTATAACCCATAGATCCAAAGATAGAAACAACATCATCAAAAGTTTTAGAGATAGGATGGACTTTAGCTGCTGAAACCCCTGGAGGAGGGAAAGTAATATCTAAAAATTCTGTATTTAATTTAGAGTTAATATCTAATGTTTTGAGATCTTTTAGCTTAACTTCAAAAAGTGCCTGAACTTTTTCCCTTAAAAGATTTATTTCAGCTCCTTTAGATTTCTTTTCATCTAAAGATAGGTCTTTTAGAGACTTTAGGAGTTCAGTAATTCTTCCTTTTTTTCCTAAATATGTAACTTTAACAATTTGTAACGCTTCTTGCGAACTAGCTAGTTCAATTTCTTTAGTTACATCTTGAAGGACTTTTTGATTGTCCATTTTTAATTCTAGCTTGCTAAAGTAGCTTTGGCCTTTTCTACGATAGATTTAAAAGCCACAGGTTCGTGAAAAGCAATTTCTGATAAAATCTTTCGATTGATTTCAATATTTGCTTTTTTTAATCCATCAATAAATTTTGCATATGTAATACCATGTTCTCTTACACCTGCATTAATTCTTTGGATCCACAGACCTCTAAAATCTCTTTTCTTATTCCTTCTATCGCGGTAAGCATATTGGAGAGCTTTGTCCATACTCTGGGTAGCAACTCTATAAACATTTTTTCTTCTACCTCGATGACCTTTAGTAAATTCAAAAACTTTTTTGTGTTTGGCTCTTGCCGTTACACCTCTTTTAACTCTTGGCATTGATTTTCTCTCTCCCTAAACTATTTTCCATATGGCATCATAGACTCTACAATTATAGATGCTGACTTTGATAAAACTCTTGTACCTTTAGAATTACGAATAAAAGAGTTAGTTCTTTTAGACATGCCGTGTCTTTTACCAACACTGCCTACAACTAATTTTCCTGAAGAGGAAGTTTTAAAGCGTTTCTTCACGCTACTTTTCGTTTTTAATTTGGGCATTTTATCTCCTTATTTATTGAGTTAAGTGTAATAATCTTGAGGCATACCCATAAACAAGCCTCTTTGATTAATGAGGTCAATTAAATAGCATATATTTTATTTAGGTGCAACAACGAGGAATGCTTGTCTTCCCTCAATTTTGGGTTCCATCTCGACACGAATAAGGTCTTCCAAGTCCATTTTAACTCTCTTTAACATATCAATTCCCAGGTTAGAGTGTTCCATTTCTCTTCCTTTAAAACGAAGACTGAATTTAACCCTGTTACCCTCTTTGATAAATTTTTGAGCATTTTTTATTTTTACTTGATAATCATGGACTCCGGTACCAGGTCTAAGCTTAAGCTCTTTGGTTTCTATAACTTTTTGTTTTTTCTTGGCTTCATTCTTTTTTTTCTGTTCTTGATACTTGAATTTTCCATAGTCAACTATTTTACATACAGGTGGTTTATTATTTGGAGCTATTTCCACGAGATCTAGTCCTCTACCTTGGGCTATATCAATCGCCTCATTTTTTTTCATAACACCTAGTTGTTCACCATCATCCATAATTACTCTAACCTCTTCGGATGATATAAAATTATTTATTTTATGGAGGTCTCTTTTGCCACGAAAATTAAAGTTTCTATTAAAAGGTTTATTCAAGATATCAAAGGAAAAATAAAAAAAAAGAAATTAGCAAATAAGAGTACCCAAAGGATTTGTTTTAAAAAACATTAAAGGATTATTAACAAACATAAGATAATTGTAAATATAAAATTTAAATTATTTGTTCAATTTTTTCTAATACTTGCTCAGTTTTTATACTTTTTACATCCTCAGCGAATATTTTATGAACATTATCTCCTAAGGGGTAACAAGATTTAGATATCTTGTTATCATTAGCCAACCATATCAAGTGTTTATTGCTCAATCCTGCTATATGGGCAGGACCAGTATCATTGCTTATTATAAGATCTGAGCCTAAACAAAGATCCAAAAAAACATCAATTTTAGATTCATTTATTTTGTTTTGAGCACGAGGACATAATTTAATTATTTCATTTATATCATCAATATCTAATTGTGAGCCAGTTAAGTAGACATCTAATTTCTTGTCAATTAAGTGTTTTGCTATTTTAGCAAATTTTTGGGTTGGCCATTTTTTATAACTTCCAGTTTTAGAAGCTCCTGGAATCATAATAACAAAATTATTTTCATAGGTTTTTTTTACAGACATCCAACTCAAATCAGGAGAAAAATATTTATGGATATTTAAATTGCTTAACTGATCTTTATGATTTTGTGTAATATGTTGAATACCTAATTTCTGTTGCTGATATTTAATATTAGAAAATTTTCTTGCAGAAAGAATTTGGGTATTTGTAAAAACTCTTGCAAATAAATGATAAATTTGAGTTCTATTAGAATTTTGTAAGTCAACTACTAGATCAAACTTATTTTTTTTAATGATTTTTAAATAGTTAATAATTGATTGAACTATACTTGATCTATTATCTATAAGAATTTCCTTAACATAGGGGAGTTTAATAAAAATATTTTTGTAGTTAGACTGAGTAAGAAGATATAATTCATCATTTGGATAGTGATAATTTAATGTTTTTATAGCTCCAAATGATAGTACTAAATCTCCAAGTGACCCGTGTTTAATAATTAGGATTTTCATTAATTAAAGTTTGTTAAGTAAACTTCTAAAGTTTTTTTACACATTTTTTCTGAACTATAATTTTTATAAACAAAATTTCTACTTTTTTGGATTATGTTGGCATAATTATCAATTGCATATTTAAATGATTTTACAAAAGAAGTATAAGAACTAACATCAAATAAAAGTTTCTTATCAAATTTAAGGAGTTGTTCCTTAGTTCCACCAATATTTGGAGCTAATACTGGTTTTTTCATAGATAGTGACTCTGAAATTGTTCTCCCAAATCCCTCCGGTCTAGTTGAGCAATTAATAACAATAAAACTATCATCGTATAATTTTTTTATATCTAAGGTTGGTTTTTCAAATAAAACAAATTTAGTAAGATTTAAATTTTTTATAAGTATATCAATTCTTTTTTCATATTTTGATTGATGAGATGAAATAAATACAAGCTTAAATTCATCTTTTAGATTGAATTCTTTTTTAATATAAAACTTAAGAAGATTATCGTGGCCCTTCCAACTGGATATGCGAGAAGGTAATAAGATTTTTTTAATTTTATCTTTTTTTTTATTGGAACTTGAGGGTTGAAAGTAATCTGTGTCAATACCTCTAGGAATAACAAAGAGGTTATTTTTATTAGAATATTTATTTACATAAGAATTTTTTACAAAGTTGGAATTAAATATGACACTATTGCCCTTAAGTAAAAAACCGTTATACCAGTCCTTTAGCAAGAACCCTGGTTTATACTTATTATGAACACTCGTAACTATTGTAATATTCAGATTTCTCAAAAAATTAATTAAAAAAAAAGCTGGGGCTCTAGAAGAAATATGAACTAAATTTATACCTTTATTATATATAATTTTTTTTAGAGCAATTTTTATTTTATATTGATCAAATATGTTTTTGAATTTTAAGTTTTCAAGATAAATTATATTTAAACTTTTATCTCTAATGTTATTCTTGCTTATCTCACACAATATATAATTTTTAATTTTCTTTTTACTCAAATACTTTGATATATCTCTTGAGCCTGTCTCTACCCCCCCTATTCCCATCGTTGGAATAATTTGTAAACAGACTAAGTTTTTTATATTCTTTTGATATGTCAAGATTCAATTACTTCATTAAAGGTAATACCAAAATAGCTTATAGATATAACAAAAGAAGTAAAAAAAGTTTGATATTTATCCATGGGCTGATGTCGGATATGAATGGAAAAAAATCAATTTTTTTTAATAATTATTGCAGAAAAATGAATATTTCTTTTTTGTGTTTTGATTTTAGAGGCCATGGAAAATCAAGCGGTAATTTTACTGATTTTGGGATAGGTGATTGGTTTAGAGATTTAAAAAGTCTGCTTAAATATTTAAATATAAATCAATCCATATTAGTTGGGAGCAGTATGGGGGGTTGGATTGCAATTTTATATGCCTTAAATTATCCTAAAAAAGTATCTAAATTAATTGGTATAGCGCCGGCGCCAGATTTTACAAAGGAGTTAATTTGGAAATCACTTAATTCTAAAGAAAAGGAAAAGATTAAATCTAATAAGATAGTTACAAAAAAAGTTAGTAATAATTTTTCTTATTCCTACTCTCCTAAATTATTTATAAATAGTAAAAATTTTTTTATTAAAGATATTAAAAAAAAATATAATGGACAAACCATTTTCTTTCATGGAGGTCAGGACCAATCTGTACCACATAACTATAATGATAGATTTTTTAAAAATTCTACTTTTTTAAATTTAACTAGTATAACTTTGAAAAATGCTGATCATAGCATGTCAGATAAAGTAAGTTTAAACTCTATAATTAAATATTTTTAAGCAATTTTGTGCTGTTCAATCACAGGATAATTCAATTTATCAACTACCTCATTAGGAACAACATGGATAAACTTTGAAATTTCTTGCTCAAAGTTTTCAATTATGTAGGAGGCTCTTTTAGATTTTGTCTCTTTACTAAAGTTAGTCAAAAGTTTAAATAAATATTTCTTCCAATTTTCGTCCAATATTTGGTATGATTGAATGGTTTCCTTATTCATCATCTCAATAAGATTTTTTTGATCAGAATATATAAATGCTGATCCTCCAGTCATACCAGCTCCAAAATTATCTCCAATATTTCCTAAAATAACAACTTCTCCACCGGTCATATACTCACATCCGTTAGCACCACATCCTTCAACAATAGCCAATGCTCCTGAATTTCGTACACAAAATCTATCTCCTGCTTGTCCAGATGCAAATAAAGTTCCAGCTGTAGCGCCATATAGGGTAACATTTCCGATGATAACATTTTCATGGCTTGGTTGGTTGAATGAATTTCTAGGTTGAACAATTATTTTTCCACCAGAAAGGCCCTTTCCAACATAATCATTAGAATCTCCGAAAACCCTAAGTGTTAAACCTTTCACAGCGAATGCCCCAAGAGAATTTCCACCAGAGCCTCTTAATTTTAGGGTGACATGATCTTCTGAAAGGGAGTTCATTCCATAATGACGAGTAATAAAAGAAGATATTTTTGTTCCTATAGTCCTTAGTGTATTTTGAATGTTATAAGTAAGTTCTATTTTTTGACCTGATTGAATAAACTCTTTTCCATCTTTTTCAAATAGATCATCAAGGGTTTTTGGAACTTCATTTCTTTTTTTCTCCGAGTGATAGTCATAAATCTTTCCATCGTCTATTTTTGTTAAAATTGGATTTAGATCTAAATTATCTAGATCGCTGGAACCATAGTGAGCTTGTGATAAAAGTTCTGTTTTTCCAATAACATCTTTTAAAGATGAGTAACCCAATGAAGCTAAGATCTCCCTAACCTCTTCTGCTATAAATGAAAATAGATTAATTACCTTTTCAGGAGTTCCACCAAATTTTTCTCTTAACTCTTCATCTTGGGTGCATACACCTACGGGACAGGTATTAGAATGGCACTGTCTGACCATGATACAACCCATAGCAACTAAAGAAGCAGTACCAATTCCATATTCTTCTGCTCCAAGAATAGCCGCCTTAACTATATCTTGACCTGTTTTTATTCCACCATCTGTTCTAAGAATTACTTTATCTCTTAAACCATTCAATGATAAGAGTTGATGTACTTCACTAATTCCTAACTCCCACGGAAGTCCAACATACTTAATACTGGATTGAGGGCTCGCTCCTGTTCCACCGGAGTGTCCAGATACTAAAATCACATCCGCTTTAGCTTTAGCCACTCCAGCAGCCACAGTTCCAATACCTGACTGGGCAACTAATTTTACACATACTTTAGCTACTGGGTTGATTTGTTTAAGGTCATAGATAAGTTGAGCCAAATCTTCAATTGAATAGATATCATGATGAGGAGGTGGACTAATAAGAGTAACACCCTTGGTACTATGTCTAAGTTTGGCAATTAAATCGGTCACTTTGAAACCAGGAAGTTGCCCCCCTTCTCCAGGTTTAGCTCCTTGGGCTATTTTAATTTCAATTTCTGAACAATTATTTAAATATTCTGCTGTTACTCCAAACCTTCCACTGGCTACTTGTTTAATTGAAGAACTTGGGTTATCTCCATTTTGTAATTTATTATATCTAGCAGAGTCTTCTCCACCCTCACCACTATCAGACTTAGAGCCAATTCTATTCATAGCTACAGCGAGTGTCTGGTGTGCTTCGGGACTAAGGGCACCTAGAGAAATACCGGGAGAAACAAAGCTCTTTCTAATTTCAGAAATACTTTGGACAGCATCGAGTTTAAGAACTTGTTGGGATTCATTAAATTTAAGAAGGTCTCTGATATGAATGGGTTTTGTATTATATATTCTTTTAGTGTAATTTTTATAAAGGTTGTATGAGTCTCGTGTTACAGCCTCTTGGAGCATATGGATAGAAACACCCTCGTAGGCATGCGTTTCACTGTTAGCTCTAAAACGAAATTCGCCACCAATATCCAGAACTGCACTACTTCCCTTAAAAGATAATTCATGCTGTTTTCTGTATCTTTTTTCTAAACCTTCTAGTCCAATACCAGAAATTCTTGAGGGCATCCCTGGAAAAAAACTCTCAACCATACTACGACTAAGACCTATTATCTCTAAATTCCTTCCCCCACGGTAAGAACTAATAATTGAAATACCCATTTTGCTGATAATTTTTCTAAGACCTTTCTCGATAGCTTTCTTTAAGTTGTGTAAAAGTTTCGGATACTCAATATTTTTATAAATATTTTTATTTAACCTATCACAAACTATTTTTTCAATAAGAGAGGCGTTGACGGTGGTTGCTCCCACACCAATTAGTACTGCAAAATAATGAACATCAAAACATTCTAAGGAAGATACGTTCAGTGAAGTAAAAGTTCTTAAATTGTTTTTAATTAAATAGCTATGAACCGCACTTGTAGCTAAAATCATGGGAAGTGCGATTCTATCTTTATCTATGTTTTTATCAGATATTATTAGATGCTGAGTGCCAGATCTAACTGCTTGTTCTGCCTCTGAACAGACTCTTTGTATTTCATTTAGAAAATTAGTATGGTCGTTAATATCGTAGGTACAATCTATTTCAGTAGTGTATTCACCAAGATGCTCTTTTAGGGTTTCAATTTCGTTATCAAGTAGTACAGGACTTTCTAAAAGGACAAGATTACATTGCTCTGAGTCTTCCTCAACAATATTACCTAAATTTCCAAGTCTGGTCTTAAGGCTCATTACAACCTGTTCTCTTAAGCTGTCTATAGGTGGGTTTGTAACTTGGCTAAAGTTTTGTTTAAAAAAACTATGAAGGCCTCGATATCTTTCTGTTAGAACGCTTAAAGGAGTGTCGTCTCCCATAGAGCCAATAGCTTCTTGTCCCGTTTTCACCATAGGGTCTAATATCAGATCAAGGGTTTCTAAAGATAGATTAAAAGATTTTGCTATTTGATAATAAACCTTATCAATACTTTCCTCATGTTTGGGGATTTTTTTATTTGAAAGAATAGCATCTAATTGTGTCGTTTTCTTATTCCAATTTGAGTAGTCTTGTCTTTCACTTAACTGTTTTTTAAGTTCGTCACTTTGATAAAACTTTTTTTCTTTATAGTTAATTGCAATAAGTTCGCCTGGTCCCACTCGACCTTTCTTCAAAATATTTTTTTCTTCAATATTTACCATACCAACCTCAGACCCAGAGATCAGTAAACCATCATTGGTAATTATATAGCGTAAGGGGCGAAGACCATTTCTATCCATTCCTGATATGATCCAATCACCAAAATTTCCACAAACTGCTGCAGGACCATCCCAAGGCTCAATAACTGCATTACAATATGCGTACATGTCTTTAAGTTTTTCTGGAATGTCTGAACGATTTGACCAAGCTTCTGGGATAATCATTGATTTAGCCATAGGCATATCTCTGTCAGTTTGTACCAGTAGTTCAAACGCACCATCTAAAGAGGCTGAGTCAGAGGCATCAGAGTCTAAAATAGGTTTTAGATCATTAATTCTCTCATTAAAAAAAGGATGGGTTATTCTTGGCTCATGGGCGCTCATCCAATTAATGTTACCTTTTAAAGTATTGATCTCGCCATTATGGGCTAAAACCCTAAACGGCTGAGCAAGAGACCAAGTAGGAAAAGTATTTGTAGAGTAACGTTGGTGATAAATGGCAAACTTTGATTTGAAATCAGGGTCTAAAAGATCTGTATAAAATTCAGATAGTTGCTCTGCTAAAAACATTCCTTTATAGACAATAGTTTCAGTTGAGAGAGAGCAAATATAAAAGTCGTTTATATTTAGTGCCTTAATTTTGTTTTCAATTCTTCTTCTTGTTAGGTATAGCTTTTTTTCTAGATCATCTTGTGATTCTTTAGGAGAGAAAATAATTTGTTCAATTTCAGGTTTTGTGTAATTTGCTTTTTCTCCAAGGATTCCTGTATTAACTGGGACTTGTCTCCAACCAAAGATATTCATTCCTGCTTTGATAATTTCATATTCAACAATAGCTCTACATTTTTCTTGAGCTCCAAAATCTCTTTTTGGTAGAAATATCATTCCTACGCCTAAAAGATTTTCATCATTGGCTTTATGCCCGGTTCTTACAACTTGCTTGCTAAAAAAAGAGTGAGAAACTTCGAGCATGATTCCGGCACCATCACCAGTTTTTCCATCAGCATCTACAGCACCTCTATGGAAAACAGCTTTGAGTGCCTCAATACCTTTTTCAACTATATCTCTTCGTGATTCTCCATCTATGGAAGCTACAAGACCCACACCACAATTATCGTGTTCAAACTCGTTTCTATAAATATGATTTTTTTTTAGTTTATCTCTATTTTTTAAATAAAATTCCACTTCTTGATTTATCATGATGCTTTTTTGATTTGATTACTTTGTAAAAATTGATGTATAGACTTTGCTACTTCTCTACCATCATGGATAGCCCAAACAACTAAAGATGCCCCTCTAACAATATCACCTGCTGCAAATACCTTTGGATTGCTTGTTTGAAATCTCTTAAAATCAACTTTAACAGTATTCCAACTAGTGAGTTCTAGGTCAGTGTTAAAATGTGAATTCAAATCTTCTGGCTCAAAACCTAAGGCTTGGATGATCAAATCACTTTTAATTTGTTTTTCTATACCTGTATCGACTGGTTTTCTTCTTCCTGTTTCATCGGCCTCTCCAAGAGTAGCTACTTTGTAACTCAAGCTAGATGCTTCAGATTTTTCACTAATAATTTTGGAAGGAACAGAAAGCCAGTTGAAATTAACACCTTCTTGTTCTGCATTTAAAACTTCCCTTGCAGAGCCTGGCATATTTTCTTTATTTCTTCTATAAAGGCATGTTACTTCTTTAGCTTTTTGACGTATAGCTGTTCGTACACAATCCATAGCAGTATCACCACCACCAATTACAACAATATGTTTACCTTTTGCACTTAAATATTTGTTTGAGGAAGGAGTATCTCCAAGCCCAACTTTATTACTCTCAATTAAAAAATCTAAAGCAGGAAGAGAGTTATTAATATTTGACGTTTCGATATCTAGTTTTCTAGCTTTGTAAACACCAGTAGCAACAAGAATAGCGTCGTAGTCTTTTTCTAGGTCTTGGAAAGTTAAATCCTTACCTATTTCTTTATTAACATGAAATTTAACTCCACTATTTGTTAACCAATCTGTTCTTCTCTCAACAATACTTTTATCTAATTTAAAATTAGGAATTCCATAAATCATTAATCCGCCAACTCTGTCATTTTTTTCAAAAACGTCGACGTGATATCCATTTTGAATAAGGTATGATGATGCTGCCATCCCAGCAGGACCTGATCCAATGATCGCAACTTTTTTTTTCGATGAACTATTAATTTCAATATTTTTAACCCAGCCTTTTTCCCATGCTAATTCAGTAAGATATTTTTCTAAATTACCAATTGTAATAGCACCAAACCCTGCTTGCTCAACAACACAATTTCCTTCACATAGCCTATCTTGGGGGCAAACCCTGCCACAGACTTCTGGAAACACATTTGTCGAAGATGAAACTTGATAAGCCTCTTCTAATCTATCCTCGGCAATATATTTGAGCCAATCAGGAATATTATTATTTAAAGGGCAATGAATTTGACAATAAGGAACTCCACATTGAGAACATCTTGAGGATTGTTCAACAGATGTTTTAGTGTCAAACTGACTATAAATCTCTTGGAAATCCTTTATTCTTTTTTCAGGATCTGCTTTAGATGGATTCTTTGGTTTTTGCTTATGAAACTCTAACATGATAATAAATTATTACTTTATTCTCCTACAAATAAATGGATCTTAGTTTTATAAAGATTCTAATATTAAGTAAATACCTAATTAGTAATATATTATGACTAATGAAAATTTTTTTTATATTTTTTACTCTATAATTCAAGGAATTACCGAATTTATCCCCATTAGCTCAAGTGGTCATCTAAATATAATTGAGTTAATTTTTGTAAACCTTGAAGAAAGAAATTTTTTATACGAAACTACTGCTCACTTTGCCTCCTTATTGGCTCTGATATTATATTTATATCAAAATAAATACTTTGAATTTAGCAATATAAAGGTCAATTTTTTTCCTATTTTCTTTGCAACTATCCCCGCAGTATTGGTTGGCTTTATAATGATTTCTCTAAAAGTAAATATTATAAGCCTAAAAATTATTGGCATTACATCCATTATTGGCGGATTAATGCTTTATTTTTCTGATATGAAACAATTTCAAAGACTGGAGTTAAAAAGCAGAGCAATAAAATTCTTTTTAGCGGGTATGTTTCAATGCCTCGCTTTTATACCCGGGTTTAGTAGGTCTGCTAGTTGTATAATTGCTTTTAGATTACTGGGGGAAGAAAGGAGAGTATCTTCTATTTATAGTCTTTATTTAGGAATACCCATAATAACTATATCTTTTTTATCTAATTTTAAAGACTTCAAAAATATGGTTATAGATATTAATTTAATAATAATTTTTCTTGTAACATTTATTTCAGCATACATAACTTTAAATCTATTTATAAATTTTATAAATAAAATCAGCTTTACGCCATTTGTTATTTATAGAATTTTATTAGGATTAATTATTTTAAGTATATTTTAATTAAACTCTATCAAGGAACTTATTTAAATACTGTGAGGAAATTATTTTCATATCAGATAAATCTTTCTCAATTATTTCAGATACTTTAGCTTGGCTTCCTTCAGAAATACTATCATGCGATAGTGATAAAAATTGATCGTAGGTAAATAATGGCCTAGGGAGCTTCTCCATTAATTTTCCCTGAATAATTGCAAAGAATGAAGGGATTTTTATAAATCGTGCTGGTTTTTTTAGAGTTTTAAATATATGTGAGAGTATTTCTTTAAATGAAAATATTTCATTTCCAACTGCTGGAATGTTTGAATTTTTATATTTTTCAAAATTTTGAATTAATTTAAATAACATCAGAGATAAATCATTGACATAAATTGGTTGAAATTTTGTTTCTCCTTTTTTGTACAAAGGAAGAAAAGGTAATAATTTTGCCATCTTGCCGAATTGATTTATAAAATTGTCTTCTTCTCCATAAACAATACTAGGTCTGATTATAATATAATTAGTATTATTGTTTTCTATAAATTCTTCTCCCATTTTCTTAGACATTAGGTAATTAGATTTTGTATCATAGCTTGAGCCTAGGCTTGAAACATGTAAAAAGGGTTTTTTGTATTTTTCAGCATAAAAAGAAATTTTTTTGGGTAATAAGAAGTGTGCAAGTTCAAACGACATGCTTGATTTTTCAAACAAAAGTCCGATTAAATTCAGAACTACATCACTTTTTTTAATTAAATTTTCTAAGTTAGATAAGTCATGTAAGTCAAAATCAAACACTTCTATTTGACCAATATCTCCAGAAAGAATATTGCGCTTAACACCGGCGGAGTTTCTGACTGGACATAATACCTTACATTCATCAGATAAGAGTCTTTTAACTATACTTCTTCCAATAAAACCAGTAGATCCAAATACAAGTATATTTTTGTTTCTCATTACAATATCTATCTTATATAAATATAAGAACTATCATGTCAAATTATCAATTATTCCATAATGACCTACCTGCTCAAGCTTTAAAATCATTTAAAGGTGAAATCTCTATAGATACTGAAACATTGGGGTTAAATATTAAAAGAGATAGACTTTGTCTTATTCAGCTCAGAAACGAGTCAAATAAGAAAATTTATCTAATTAAGTTTGATAGTGAACTATCTGCTAAAAAATCCAAAAACCTAAAATTAATTATGGAAAATAGGTCTTTAAGAAAAATTTTTCATTATGCAAGATTTGATATGGCGATCCTTAAAGAAAATTTAAATATAAATGTGAAAAACGTTTTCTGTACAAAAATCGCCTCTAAGCTTACAAGAACATATTCCTCAAAACATGGCCTAAAAGATTTAGTAAAAGAATTATTAAATGTAGAGTTAGATAAAAATGAGCAAACATCGGATTGGAGTCGAAAGAAACTCTCAAAACTACAGGTTCAATATGCTATAAACGATATTCTTTATCTTGAGAATCTCAAAATAATTTTAGAAACTAAACTTGAAGACCTTAAAAGAATCAAAACCTTTAACTCGATAATGAAATTTTTGGAAACAAGAGTTGAATTAGATTTAATGGGCTGGGAGAGTACTGATATTTTTGCCCACAAATAAAATGAATAAATCAAATATTATTAAAAAAGGTAAAGAAGTATTAAATATTGAAGCCAGTGCTATAAGAAATTTATCTAAAGACTTAGATCAAAATTTTATAAAAGCTGTAAATCTTATAATTAAACTTGAGGGTAAGCTTATACTCTCAGGTGTAGGAAAAAGTGGAAATATAGCAGGTAAACTAGCATCCTCATTTACCTCTACTGGAGTACCATCAATTTATTTGAATCCAGTGGATGCAAGCCACGGGGACATGGGCATCGTAAGTCAAGGAGATGTTTTAATTGTTATCTCAAATTCTGGTGAATCTTATGAATTATCAGACCTCATAAACTTTGCCAAAAAAAAGAAAATAAAAATTATTTCTATAACCTCTAATAAAAAAAGTCTTCTATCTAAAAATGCAGATGTTTCTTTAATATTACCAATTCATAAAGAAGCTGATAAATTAAACACAATTCCCACAACCTCAACAACTCTTTGTTTAGCTTTAGGAGATGCCTTATGTTGCACAGTCTTAGATATTAGAAATTTTGACAAAAAATCATTTAGGGAATTACATCCAGGTGGAAAAATAGGGAAAAAACTTAAAACACTGAATGAAATAATGGATAAAGAAATACCAATAATAAATTCTAAATCCACTATTATGGATGCTGTTTTAAAGATGACCGAAAAAAAATATGGTTGTGCGGTAATGGTCGATAAAAATAATAAAATTAAGGGAATTTTTACTGATGGTGATTTAAGGAGAGCCATTAAAGGTATCAAAATGGATGATTTAGTTGTTTCTGTAATGAAAAACAAACCTATTACAGCACCTCATGATTTGTTAATTTCCTCTGCAGTTTTATTAATGAATAAGAATTCAATTACTAGCTTAATTATAGCAGATAAAAATATTCCAATTGGCATTGTAAATCTTAAACAATGTGTTGATAATGACTAAATTCTTTCCAAAAGCACTTAACACAATCATTTTTCTTATTTTAGTAATTCAAACACTCATATATTATTTTAATACTAAATCCTCAACTAAAGTTTTTAGTCAGAAAAGTGTTAGTGTAGAGAACTTCTCTAGTATAGTTTTATCTAAATCTGGAATGACAAAAATTGGGTCAGAAAAATTAAATAAAATTGATGACAATAATATTTCTTTAGAGGGAATATCCTATTTAGAAAACAGTAAATATAAAATTTATGGAAGTAATATATTTATTGATATGGAAAATGATGTTTCTTCTAGTAAAGACGATGTTGAAGTAATTAATTCTATGGGAATTTTAAATGCAGAAAGTTTCACAAATTTAGACTCCGAAGGAAAAATTTTGTTTAAAGGAAAGGTAACTTTTGTAAGCCATGACTAAATATATACTTATTATACTTTTATTTATCTTCAAATATGCTCAATCTGAAAGCTATGTAAAAGCGGGTGATAGTTTGATTTGGGACTCTGAAAAACAATCATATACCGCCAATGGGGACGTCGAATTTCAAAATGATAAGTTTATTGCTTTTGCTGATAAAATGATTGCTGAATATATTGAACAAAAAGATAAGGAGGTTTTTACGATTGTTGAATTATTTAATGATGTAATAATTGAATTTAAAGATGAGATCTTCAAGGGTGATTATGCCATATACACGCGTGAGGATAATATAATTAAGCTAACTGGGAATGTTTCTATTAAATCCCCAACTCGACTTCTAACAGGATATGAATTGATAGCTGATATTGATAATAATAAAAGAATTTTAAACTCTGCTGACGATGAATCATTAGTTGAAGTTCTTTTAGACAATAATGCAAAAAATTAAACTCATTAAAATAAGTAAAAAATTCAAATCAAAACAAGCGCTTAAGCAAGTTAGTCTAGAATTTGATAGTAATAAGATTAATGGGCTCCTAGGTCCAAATGGTAGTGGTAAGACAACCTTATTTAACATTATCGCTGGCTTTCTCTCTCCAGATGAGGGTCAAATCTTATTAGATGGTAAAGATTTAACATCATTAAGCTTAAGTTTGAGATCAAAACTAGGTATTTCTTATTTGCCTCAAGAGGCCTCTATTTTTAGGGATATGAATGTATATGATAATATTCATTCAATTGCTGAATTATTCTACGAAAAATCAAAATCAATTAAAGTAACTGACAATTTAATTCAAAAATTTTCTCTTCAAAGTTTTCAAAAAACAAAAGGTAAACTTTTATCTGGGGGAGAAAGAAGAAGAACAGAAATAGCAAGAGCTCTTGCCAGTAATCCTAAATTTTTATTATTAGACGAGCCTTTTGCTGGTATTGATCCCATCGCTATTGAAGAAGTCAAGTCTACAATAGATCTTCTTAAAAAAATAAATATTGGTATTATTATAACTGATCATAATGTCAAAGAGGCTCTGAGTATTGTTGACTTTGGATATATTATTTATAATGGGCAAATAATAAAATCAGGAAATCCTAAAGAAATAACATCAGATAAATTTGTAAAAAAAATATACTTAGGTAATACCTACCAATAACCAAATAGATGACTATCAAAAATAATAATTTGATTAAGGGTACTTATTTTCCTCCAGGAGATAAGTCAATCAGTCATCGTATTCTCATTCTAGCAAGCCAAACTATCGGTAAATCTGAAATATCAAATCTATTAGAGGGTGAGGACGTCCTTAACACTCTAAAAGCAATGAAAATTTTGGGAGCTAATATCTCCAAAAAAAATAACAAATATGTTGTATTTGGTATCCCACCAGGAGGTCTATTTCAACCTAATAAGCCCATAGATTTTGGAAATTCTGGAACTGGTATAAGACTAATATGTGGTCTAATAGCATCTAACAATATTAAAGCAAAGCTTACTGGAGATGGTTCTTTAAGCAAGCGTCCAATGAAAAGAGTAACAGTTCATTTAAAAAAAATTGGAGCACTTATTAATCTTAAAAAGGATTCTTATCCTCCAATTCAAATTCAAGGAGATGGGGAGGCTTTACCTTTAAAATATAACATTATGATTCCATCAGCTCAGATAAAAAGTGCAATTATGCTATCAGCTCTTAATACTAAGGGGTTAATTGAAATTAAAGAGTTTAAAACAACAAGAGACCATACTGAAAATATGTTAAAGGCTATGGGATATAATATTAGGGTTAAGGAAGACAATAAGTATCGCCACATAAAAATGATAAATGATAAAGATCTTAATTCCTTAAACTATAATGTGCCCGGGGATCCCTCTTCGGCTGCTTTTTTTATAACAGCTGCCTGTTTAAAGCCTGGTTCTAAATTAATTATTAAAGATATGTTGTTTAATAAAACTCGTATTGGTTTTATAAGCACTCTAAAAAAAATGGGTGCAAAAATCAAAATATTGAAAAAAAAGAAAGTAAATTTTGAGTTAGTAGCAGATTTAAAAATTGAACAAAAAAAATATTTAAAACCCATCATTTTAGAGGAAAAAGATGTCCCTTTACAGGTTGATGAGATACCTATTCTTTCTATAGCTGCATCATTTGCAAACGGCAAGAGTGTTTTTAAGGGCTTAAAAGAATTAACTGTTAAAGAAAGTAATAGGCTACTTCTAATTCACCAAAATTTAAAAAAAATGGGAGTCAATTCAGAGATAAAAGGATTTGATTTACACATATATGGAAGTAATAGTTTAAAAAAAGGTGGTGCTACTATAGTTCATCACAATGATCATAGAATAGTAATGTCGTTCTATTTAGCTAATTTAATCTGTATTAAGAATAATATAATTAGAGATAAATCCTGTGTAAAAACAAGCTATCCCTCTTTTTTTCATCATATTTTAAAATATTTGCATTAATTTTCCTTGAAAAAGGTTTATAAAGCTTTAAAAAAACCTAACTAATTTGAAAGGTTAATAATGACTTATGATATCTAACGACGAGTATAGTAAACTTCTAGACCAACAATTTGAAACTAAAACGAATATTTCTGCTAATAAAATCATCCCTGGTACAATTTTAAAAATAAGCGAACAACATGTTGTTGTTGATATTGGATATAAAAGTGAAGGTCAAATACCAAAAGAAGAATTTCTTAATACTGGATCTGCTGACGATCTAAAAACTGGACAAACTATTGAAGTATTTATTGAAAAGCTAGAAGACAGAGAAGGAAACATAAGACTGTCTCATGAAAAAGCAATTAAAATGAAATCTTGGGAAAAGTTACAAAAACTTTACGACAATAAAGAAAGAGTAAAAGGTTTTATAGTAGGCAAAGCAAAAGCTGGTCTTTATGTAAAAATTATGGGAACAAATGCATTTTTACCCTTGAGTCAAGTAGACGTTCGCCCTGTGAGAGATGTTAGCCACCTTATAAAAACTGAAGAGACTTTTGAAATTCTTAAAATGGATTACTCTAAAGGTAATATCGTTGTTTCTAGAAAAGCAATACTGGAAGAAAAACAAAAAACTATTAAAAATGATATTATAGAAAAGTCAAAGTCTGACTCAGTTGTGAATGGCAGGGTAAAAACTTTTACTGACTATGGTGCATTTGTGGATTTGGGAGGTATTGATGGATTGGTCCATTTAAGCGACATATCTTGGAGTAGGATAGGTCATCCATCTGATGTCCTTGAGATTGGAAAAAAATATGATTTTAAAATATTAAAGATTTCAGATGACTCAGACAAAATTAGTTTAGGCTATAAACAGTTAAAAGACGACCCTTGGGAGAAAATTGAAAATAAAGTTTCTACTAATGAAATCTATGATGGTAAAATTACTCATATAACCGATTATGGGGCATTCGTTCAGCTTATTGATAAAGATTTAGAGGGATTGGTTCACTCAAATGACATTAGCTGGACTAAAAAAAATATTCATCCTAATAAAATTTTAGATATTGGTTTTAATATTCGTGTTAAAGTTTTGGAAATTGATAAGGAAAAAAAGCGTATAAGTCTTGGTATTAAACAAACAGAGCCTAACCCATGGGAAAATATTCTTAATGAGTACAAAAAGGATCAAGTTATAGAAACCGAAATTAAAAATATCACAGAATTTGGAATTTTTGCTAAGTTGAACGATAATATTGATGGATTGATACATAAAAATGATCTTTCTTGGACCGACTCTAATGGAGATAGAACCCTTAAGAAGTATCAAAAAGGTCAAAATATTGAGGTTAAGATTATAGAAATCGACCCTAGCAAAGAAAAAATAAGTTTTGGAATTAAACAATTATCCGCAGATCCTTTCAACGAGTTTTTCAAGGACAAAAATAAAGGAGATATTGTTTCTGCTACCATAACCAAGATTAACAATAATGGAATTGATGTAGAAGTTGCAAGCTTTATAGATACGACCATTCGAAGAAAAGAACTATCTAAAAATAAAGAAGAGCAAAATATTTCAAGATATAACGAAGGACAAAAAATTGATGCAAAAATTAGCTCAATTGATTTAACTAATAGAAAGTTTGCTTTATCAATTAGACAATTAGAAATAGATGAGGAGCAGAACTTATTAGAAAAATATGGTTCTAAATCATCTGGTTCAGTACTAGGCGATATATTAGGTAAGGCTTTGGATGAAGATAAGGACACCAAAGAACAATAAATCTGACATATTAAAGTCATTTTTGCATTCTGAAAAAGATTTAAGTCCTCGAATTAATGAATCTTTTTTTAATAGGTTCTTTGAATTAATAGAACAATCTTTATCTAAACATCAAAATATCGAATTAAGGAATTTTGGTATTTTCAAAACAAAGCACATGCAACCTAGGTATGGTTCAGACCCTAGAAATAAAAAAAAAATTTATATACCCTCTAAATGGAAGGTGGCATTTAAGTTAAGTGAGAATTTAAATAAGAAACTAAATGAAAAAATTTAAAGCTTTCATTGCACTAGACTGTAAAACTAATAGTGAGAATATTAGGATTGTAAAAAAACTATCTTCTCAAGTATTTGGTTTTAAGGTAGGGTATAGGTCTTTTTATAGCAAAGGTTCGGAAAAACTATTAGCTGAAATTAAGAAAAATAAATGTTTTTTGTTTCTGGATCTAAAACTTCACGATATCCCAAATACTGTAACTACTGCTATTAATTCTTTATCGAAAATTAATCCTGATTATCTAACACTTCATATATCTGGAGGCAAGACTATGTTAGAACAATCTTTGGTTACTATAAAAAAAAACAAACTTAAAACAAAACTTCTTGGGGTTACTTTATTGACAAGCCTCGATAAGAAGGATTGCAAATTAATTTTTTCAGAAAAAAATACAAATTCATTAGTGTATAAATTTGCTAATATCGCCAATGACTCCAAAATACATGGTCTAATTTGTTCGGGTCAGGACCTAGGCAATTTAGAAAAATTTAAAAAACTTGTTAAAATTACACCTGGCGTAAAATTATTTGCAAGAAAAGATGATCAAAAACGAGTGACTTTTGTTCATGATGCCCTAAAAAATGGAGCAGACTATGTTGTGATTGGTAGAGAAATAATAGATAGTAAGAATCCCTTAGAATTACTTAAAAAATATTATGAAGAAAATAAAAATAAAGATTTGTGGACAAACTAACCCTGCAATAATTGAGCATTGTCTCAATATAGGAGTTAACCAACAAGGTCTTATTTTTTATGATAGGAGTCCTAGAAACTTACATAATGATACTTTAAAAATTATTCATCAATATTTTCAACAATTCCAGGATATTTTCGTAGGTGTTTTTGTGAATCCTTCTATAGAACAAATTGAAGAGAAATTAAATATATACAATTTTCAGACAATCCAACTTCATGGTGATGAAAATCAAGAGCTTATTGATAAAATTAAATCTCAATTCCAAAAAAAAATATATAAGTCAATTTCTCCAGAAGAATTTAAAGTAACTAATTTAAAAAATATTGATCGATTTTTAATTGAGGCTAAACCTGATTTAAAAGATCAACCTGGGGGAAATAACAAAATATGGAATTGGTCTAATTTTGAAAACCCTTTGGGTCATCCTTTTATTTTATCTGGGGGTCTCAACCAAAATAATATTATTGAGGCAATTAACTTAACAGCAACAGAATTTATTGATATAAATTCAGGTGTAGAGGAAATAAAAGGTGAAAAAAATCTATCCTTAATTGATAGTTTGATTTCATTTCTTAAGAATAAATGAAAAAATATAATGAACCCAATAATTTAGGTCGATTTGGTGACTATGGTGGGATGTATGTTTCAGAAACTTTGATGCCCTTGTTAATTGATTTAGATCAGTCTTACCAAAAAATACAAAAAGATAAAAAATTTCAAAAAGAGCTATCTGACCTTTTTAAAAATTATGTTGGTCGTCCTTCCTCTTTGCATCATGCAAAAAATTTATCTGCATATATAAATGGTCCTAAAGTCTATTTTAAAAGAGATGAATTAAACCATACAGGTGCTCATAAAATCAATAATTGTCTTGGTCAAATTTTACTTGCAAAGAAAATGGGTAAAACTCGAATTATCGCTGAAACAGGAGCAGGTCAACATGGGGTTGCCACTGCAACGGTCTGTGCTTTATTTGGTCTTCCTTGTCATATCTATATGGGATCCAAAGATATAGAAAGACAAAAGCCAAATGTATTTAGAATGAAATTACTTGGCGCAAATATTATTCCTGTAGAGTCTGGGAGTAAGTCGCTTAAAGATGCTATGAATGAGGCTCTTCGTGATTGGATAAAAAATGTCAGAGATACTTTTTATATAATTGGTTCCACGGCTGGACCTCATCCCTACCCTAAAATGGTAAGAGATTTTCAATCTGTCATTGGCAAAGAAGCAAGAGAACAGTTTTTAAAGGTAGAGAAAAAATTACCTGACTTCCTCATAGCATGTGTCGGCGGTGGTTCTAACGCTATGGGTTTATTTTATCCTTTTTTGAATGATAAAAAGGTTAATATTATTGGGGTTGAAGCAGCAGGAAAAGGACCAAAAACCAACCAAACAGCTGCCACTATGACATCTGGCACTCCTGGTATTCTTCATGGTAGTTTTAGTTATGTTTTACAAGATAATGATGGCCAAATTAAGGAAGCACACTCTATTTCAGCTGGATTAGACTATCCTGGAGTTGGGCCAGAACATTCCTATTTAAAAGATATCAAAAGAGCAAAATATTATGGTGTTACAGATAAAGAGGCATTAAGTGCTTTTCAACTATGTTCAAAACTAGAAGGTATAATTCCAGCTCTAGAACCTTCTCATGCCCTAGCCTATCTCGTTAAAACATTTAAAAATAAACAAAAAGGAAAAACTATTATCTTAAATTTATGTGGTAGAGGAGACAAAGATCTATTCACAGCTGCAAAGGCCATAGGTTTTGATGCTGATGAATAAACTAAATAATCTACCTAAAAAAAAAATACTTTCTTTATTTATGACTTGTGGCTTTCCAAATTTATCACAGAGTAAAAAAATTTTTCAGGAAATGTTATCACATCAACCAAATATCATTGAATTTGGCCTCCCATTTTCTGACCCCATGGCTGATGGACCAATAATCCAAGAGTCTAGCAAGATTGCTTTAAAATCAAAACTATCAACAAAACATTCCTTAAATCTAATTAGGTCTCTTAAAAAAGAAAGGAGTAATACTGCTTTTGTTATTATGTGTTATTTAAATACTATACAAAAATTTGGAGTCAAAAAATTTACTAATGAGATTAAAAATATTGTTGATGGAATAATAATAGTAGACCTTCCATTTGAAGAAGAAACCTCAATAAAAAAACTTCTAGATAAGAGTAATATCCATCTTATTAAATTAATATCTCCCATGACTAATAAAAAAAGATCACAAAGATTATTAAAAGATGCAAAAGGATTTGTTTATTATATTTCAGCAACTGGTATAACGGGCTCTAATAAACTTGATTATTCTGAAATAAATAAAAATGTTTCCTCTTTAAAAAAACAAACTAAAACACCCATACTTGTAGGTTTTGGCATTAAGTCTCGAAAAGATGTATTGGCCATTAATAGTAAAACCCAAGCTGATGGAATAATAATTGGATCAGCATTAATTAAAAAATATTTTGAAGAAAATATGAATTTTAAAAAGTATTTAGTTTCTTTAAATAAATTTATTAAACAGGTTAAAATTTAAAATGAATTGGCTAACTGATTTTGTAAAACCTAAATTAAGCTCACTTGTTGGTAAAAAAGAAACTCCATCAGATCTTTGGACTACGTGCTCAAAGTGTAATTTAATGCTTTATAGATCAGAACTAGAAAAAAAATTATATGTTTGTAGTCATTGCGATCAGCATATGTACGTTGATTTTGATAGCCGATTTAGACAATTATTTGATGAACAAAAATATGATTTAATTGAAATTCCCATAGAAAACTCTGATCCTTTAGAGTTTAAAGATCTTAAAAAATATACAGACCGTATTAAAGAGGCTCAAAAAAAAACAAATCAAAAAGATGCTGCCATAGTGGCCACAGGTAAAATGGGTGGCCAATTAGTATGTATATTTCTTCTAAATTTTAGTTTTATGGGAGGATCAATGGGGCAATATGTAGGTGAAGCATTCAAAATAGGCTGTCAAAAAGCAGTTGAGCTTCAGTGTCCTTTTATTTCTATATCTTCTTCAGGAGGAGCTAGAATGCAGGAAGGATTAATTAGCTTAATGCAACTGCCAAAGACCGTAGCTGCAGTAAACCTTTTAGATAAAGAAAAGATACCTTTTATTAGTCTCTTAACTCACCCAACTACTGGAGGCGTTAGTGCGTCTTTTGCTATGCTTGGTGATATTATTATTGCTGAAAAAGGAAGTATGATTGGTTTTGCAGGTAAAAGGGTTATTGAAAAAACAATTAATGAACAATTGCCTGAAGATTTTCAAACAGCAGAGTACCTACTTGATCATGGAATGATTGATATGGTAGTTCATAGAAAAGAATTAAGAGACACACTTTCTCGTGTCGTATCTTTCGTAAAAAAATAATTTCTTTGAAAGATCCTATTTTTAAAAGACTACTTAGCCTTCATCCAAAATTTTCGGATTTATCGCTAGGAAGAATAAAAAAACTACTAAAAGAAATAGGTTTTGATGAGGGAAAGCTACCTACAGTAATTCACATTGCAGGGACAAATGGTAAGGGGTCTACTGCTGCAATTTTAAAATCAATTATTAATGAACATGGTTACTCAACACATCTATATACAACACCACACTTAGTAAATTTTAATGAAAGAATTCAATTACATTCAAAAAATATCTCCAATAAAAAACTAGTAAAATATTTAAAATTTTGCGAAGAAATAAATGACGGCAAATTAATTACTTTCTTTGAAATAACGACAGCAGCAGCATTTAAAGCATTTCAAGATCATCAGGCTGATTTTTTGATATTAGAAGTGGGTTTAGGTGGTAGATTTGACGCGACTAATGTTATTAAAAAAAAGAAATTTGCTGCAGTTACCCCAATATCAATCGACCATCAAGATTATTTAGGAAACTCCCTATCACAAATTGCCTTTGAAAAGCTTGGAATATTAAATCCTAAAAGCATTAATTTTATCAATAAGCAAAAACCAAAAGTAATGAAATTTATTAAAGATCAACTCAATAAGAGAAATTTAGAGGCACAAATCTTTAATCATGAATGGACTATTAGGTCAGATACATATTTTTCTGAGCAGTTTAAAATAAACTTATCTAAATTAAGTTTACTTGGTAAGCACCAGAAATATAATGCGGGACTTGCCATTCATTTAGCTAAATATATTTTAAAAGATAGTTTTGATATTATTACTACAGAAAAAGCTCTTGAAAAATGTCAATGGCCTGGAAGATTGCAATTAATAAATAAAGGATCTATCCCTAAAAAAATCTTAAAATATAAAAATATTTACTTAGATGGTTTTCATAACATTGATGGCATGAAAGTACTTATGGAGTCTCTTAATCCTAGTAAGAAGATATTAATATGTTCCTTTTTAAATAATAAAAAATATAAATCTATGCTGTCTAATCTTCCTAAAAAATTTCATAAGATAATTGTGGTAAAAATGAATGAGGAAAACTCCATTACAAAAAAAGATTTGCCCCAAAATCTTTCACTCACTTATGTTAAATCTCTAAAAGAATCTTTTTTATTTATAAATAAATTTTCTACTTCTCAAACATCTGTTTACTTCGGGGGTTCTCTATATTTTATAGGCGAAGTATTGAAAATGAATAAATCAAATTAACTTTTCAAAAAAATTAAAATTTAACTTATTTTAAAAATTAGATTTTAGACTTATTTTTTAGATACAATAAAATTGCAAGAAATTCATAAGCTATTTGCCATAATTGTTTCAAAATAGGCCAACTCAATATAATTGAAAGGATGCGCCATTTAGACATCTTTGACCATAAAACAAGAAATGACTCTGCTCCCGATAATATTTTTCCTTCATGGTAAACATGCATTCTTCGAAATAATTGTTTTTTACTGAGATGTTTAATATGGTCGTCAACACTTTCAGAAATATCAATAAAATTTATATGGCCATTATTTTTTTTATAATGACTAATCTCTGCATTACAAATATTGCATGATCCATTATAATAAACTTTCATTGTTAAACTAAAGGTGGGAATTCATCTTTTTTGAATAGATCATACCCTTTTAAAACAGCAGGTCTAATTTTAATTAGATTATACCAACGAGTTAAATTAGAGTAATTTTTTAAACCAATATCATGAATTGGATGTCTTGCTATCCAAGGGAAAGTAGCGATGTCTGCAATAGAATATGTTTTAGCTAAATATTCATTATGGGATAAATGATTATCTAATCTTTCGTATATTGTTTTAGCTATTTGAAAATAACGCTCTTCTCCAAAAGAACTTTTACCAGGATGATAATGATGAAATTGATGATGTTGGCCAATCATAGGTCCAACGTATGCCATCTGTATCATAAGCCATTGATTGGTTAAGTCTTTATTTTCTCCATAAAAGTCTCCGGAGTAATTTGCTAAGTAAATAAGGATGGCACCAGACTCAAAATAAGATTCACCAGTTTTTAAATTTTTTAAAACTGGAATTTTAGAAAAAGGTGAAATTTTTTTAAAATCTTCACTAAACTGCTCCCCTTTGTCTAAATCAATGAGACTAACCTGATAATTCTCATTTATTTCCTCAAGCATAATGGAAACTTTTCTAGCATTAGGGGTGCTGTCTGCAAAAAGTTGAAACATTAAATCAAGCTGGTTATATATTTATGAACAAAATAACCGATTAACAGAAGAATGATGCCTAATCCATAAATTAACCAGAAATTCATGTTAAAATTTTTTGCGAAAAAAAAAGGGAGAAAAAAGAGATAAGATACTGGAATCCCCACAAGAATGCTTTTAGCAAAAATAACTGTGTTTTCTGTATTTTTGTGCTCCCAATAAGAAAAAGCTATCGCAATAATACTAGCAATAGGTAGAGCTATAATAAAGCCAGATAACTCTGGTTTTTTTCCAGAGAGCCAACTAGCAAAAGCAATGACTAAAGCGGCTAATAAAACTTTTGCTAAAAAAATCATTGTACAGGTACTTTATACCATTTGTTAGAAATTAAAGATTACTTTTCAGGAATAGTAAATGTTGTAGAAGCCCAAACACTATGCCAGATGGGTTCCTTTTTTTTAAGATTGCCTTTTTTTGGGGTAATTATTACTGAGTCCAATAAATAATCCCTTCCTTTTTCAGCTATGAATTCTAAAGATCCCTCTTTATCAGTTACGAGGGTGATTATTCTAGCTTCTTCTTGGTTTTTTTTACTAAAGATTGTGACTTTTTGATTTTTGAGAGGTTTTTTTTTATAATAAAGATGGGCTGAAATTTTATTATCCTTTAATTCGTATGGATTATTTTTTAAAACAAATTCAAATAAGAGACCTGTTTTTTTATCTCGACCAGAAGTGCCTTTGATTACTATTAAAGATTTAGCATAACGACGGTAACTCTCTACAAAATTTTCTGAGGGATAATTTAATTCAAAATGTTGATCAATTAATTCTCTGTGACTTTTTTCCAAAACAAAATCTTTAAATTTAGAAAATTTTTTATAATCAACAAACTTATCATTTGTTTCATGATAGATAATTACAAGATTATCTATTGATGATTTCAAGTTTAAGGCTGGAACATCACCTAATACACCTTTTACTTTTATTTTTTTATTCTTACTTCCTGATAAAATATTAAATTTAGTAAAATCTGATGTATTATACATCAAAGTCATACCTTCAAAATTTTGACCTACTTTTAGATGTGCTTCGATTTCATTATTTTCATTTATATATTTTAAAGGCTCAATCCAAAACTCATGAGCGTTAAGCATAGACCCAGAAGTAAAAAGATAGCAAAAAAAGACAAGTAAATTTTTACGGATTTTGATAAACATATTCATGATGAAAAAAATTTTTTTAACACTATTATTTTTTATATGTTTCAACGTAAAATCCCATGAAATAAAGCCTGCTGTTGTAGATTTTTTCATCATCGATGATATTGCCACTCTATTTTTCAATATTAACTCTGAGGTAGTCTTAGCTGATATTAATGCTTCTAAATATGAGGATACCAATGATGCACCTGAAGCCGCCCAATATAAATATTTTAGGGAACTATCAGATGTAGAATTAGAGGAATATATATCTAAAGAGTGGAATTCTTTCTCTAAAAAAATAAATATTCAATCTAATAGTCAGTTATTGGATTTGAATTTAATTGAGGTGGATGTTGAAGTTGAGCCTAACTTAGAATTTACGAGAGATACTATTTTAAAAGTTCAAACAAAAATTGATAAAGATTTTGTTATTTTTTTTGATGGGTCCCTTGGCTCAGTTGTTGTTAGACAATTTGAAGATTTTACAAAAAATAAAGTCTTATTTGCAGAATTCCTTCAACCTGGAGAAACCTCTCCTGTTTTATCTAATAATACTAGTTCATCTTTTTGGGAAACAGCACTTGAGTATCTTTTTGTGGGAGTTGAACATATAGTTCCAAAAGGACTAGACCATATACTCTTTATATTGGGTCTGTTCTTCTACTCTATCAAGCTAAAGCCACTTCTAATGCAAGTTACGATGTTTACACTTGCTCATTCTTTCACCTTAGTTCTTGCAACTTTTAATTTTATATTTATTCCTGCTTCAATTGTTGAGCCTCTTATTGCTTTATCAATTAGCTATGTAGCTTTTGAAAATATTTTTTCAAAAAAATTAAAATTCAATAAATATAATTCCCTCACTAGATACTTTATAATTTTTGTTTTTGGTCTTATACATGGTCTAGGGTTTGCGTTTGTTTTAGGAGATATTGGTTTAGATTCAGGTCAGTTAATTCTTAGCCTGATATCATTCAATATTGGTGTTGAATTAGCTCAAATAGGAATAATAATTGTAATGTTTTTTTTAATGTATATACCCTCAAAAAGAATTTGGTATAAACAATTTATTCAATTTCCTTTATCTGCACTCATAGGATTAATTGGATTTTATTGGTTTGTTGAAAGAGTCTTTTTTTAGTAAATAGTTTCGATACTACCTAACACTTTCAAACTTTTATCAGTTATTACCATTTCTCCGGAACTGGGGTAATAGTTTAAAATTCCTCCAATAATGACGTAGTGTGTTATAAAAATAATATTTCCATGATCTACTTTTAAGTTAAAAATTAATTTTTCTAAATCTTTCATTTGTCTTGAATGATTTTTTTGATATTTATTAGAAAATGTAGAGTTTAGTAATTTTAATTGTTGATAGTCTCCAAAGGCGTATAGAGCAGTATCTTTGCAACGACACCATTGACTCGAAAAAACCTTATCAAAAGATATATTATTTTCTTGAAATATCTCTCCTAACAAAATGGATTGTTCTATACCTTGTTGATTAAGATTTCTCTGAGTCTTACAGTCTTCGAGAGAAAAATTTAATGGGTCTCCCACCCCCGGTGCATAAGCATGTCTAATAAATATAATCTTTCCACCCTGGTTCAGTAATTCCAATTCTTTTTGATTAGCCAATGAACTTGAAGTGGCACATAGGAAAAAAGATAGGATTAATAAAAAAATGTATCTCATGCTTGAGGTTTACATTGCTTAATAGCTTTTTTCTTAATTTTATTAAAAATAGGCATTCTATGAAAAAGAAATTGATTCATTAATAATTAAAATAGATCGGTTAATTTGTTTTGACTTATATTCATTGAATTGAGAAGTATGGAAATGTGTTTTGAAATTTCAACACTATTTGGGGTGTCGCTATGAAGACAAATTGAGTGAATTTTTGTGGGAAGCAATAATCCTGAGCGACTAATTATACTACCTTTGTGAATTATATTTTGAATGTGATTTACTGATTTCTCAGGATCGGTTATTAATGATCCTTCGATGTTTCTTGGTGTAAGAGTGGCATCATCCTCATATGTTCTATCAGCATATACTTCTAAGGCCGTGGGCATGCCTTCAATTTCACTAACTTTAGCCAATTTACTTAATGCTGGTGCTAGCATAATAAGTTCAGGGTGATTTTTTTTTAAAAATTTTACTATTTCAAAAGCTAAATCTTCATCACGACTTGCTAGATAATTCAATGCACCGTGAGGTTTGAAATGTGTAGTGGATATATCACATTCTTTAGTCATATCTTTCATAAAATTTATTTGGTCTTTCAGTAATTGATGAATAAGAAGTCTATCCCAGGAAACAATAGCTCTTCCAAAATTTTTCTTATCTAAAAAAGATGCATGGGCTCCGATAGAAACATTTTTTTGCTTACAAGACTTTAATACATCTAACACAACATCTTTATGCCCTCCATGAAAAAGGCAACTAACATTGGCAGAGTTAATTTGAGGTATTAAAAGTTGATCAACATCTTCGAAGAAGTCTCTATCTTGCTCCCCTAAGTCAGAATTAAAATTAATTTTATTCACAGACATTGATATTAGATTAAAATAATCTTATGTATTTTAAAGAGATAAATCATTATGGGGATCGAGGTCTGATAATAGATTTTGGCATAGAAAGCTCTAAAGATATCTCTCAAGAAATCAATGCTACAATAATCTATCTTAAAAATTTAAAGCTACCTGCTCTTAACACCATACCCTCTTATAATAAAATAGTCTTACATTTCAAAAATACCGAAGATAAACAAAAATCAATTCAAACTTTAGAAATTATGATGAAGGATTTTAGGCCTCTTGATATCAAAAGACCTTATAAAAGTTGGAATATACCCACATGTTACGAATCCCAATATGCTCTGGACTTAGAGAGGGTTCAAAAATTTCATGATTTAAGTATTCAAGAAATTATTAATCTTCATACAAAAAAAATATACTACAATTACTATATTGGCTTTATGCCAGGATTTCCTTATCTAGGAGAGATATCATCTAAACTTATCACTCCAAGGCTTTCTTCACCAAGGGTTAGAATACCAGCAAGGTCTGTAGGTATAGCTAAAGAACATACCTGCATCTATCCTAAGGTATCTCCTGGAGGATGGAATATCATAGCTCAAGTACCATTTGATATCTTTAGTTTAGAACACTCTAGAACTTCATTATTTCTTCCTGGAGATGAGGTGGAGTTCAGTAAAGTCACTCAGGGTGAATTTGAAAAGATACAAAATAAAAATTTTCTTTTCGATGAAATTATAAAGGAATTTTCCCAATGAATTCTTTTTCTATTACTCGAACAGGAACCTACTTAACAATACAAGATTTTGGTCGTTTCCATTTACAGCACCTAGGTATCTCTTCTAGTGGCGCCATGGATCAAAGAGTTTTGAAAGAATTAGCTCAAGTTATTTCTGATCATCAAAATCAATTTTTAGAGTTTGCTTATGTAGGACCTTCTCTTAAAGTTCAAGAAGGGGCGATAAAAGTTAGTGTTGGTGGTTTTTGCAAAATCTTTGTCCAAAAAAAAAATAATACTCAAATAGAACACCAACCCTATACTAGTATTAATTTATTTGAAGGCGATGAACTCACCATTAATAATACTATTAGCTCTGTTTATGGTTATATTGCTATCGAAAATGGACTAGGCTTAAAACCTTGCTTGCAAAGTCATTCGACGGACACGAAAGCTCAAATTGGAAGTATCAATCGGCCTTTGCAAATTGGAGATACTTTCCAAATTAAAAAAGATGTTAGCTCCTGGGAACTTCAATCAAGTGAAGGACTTCAAAATTTAAATCAAACCCATTTTAAAGTCTATCCTGGTCCTCAAATTTCATATTTTTCTGATGAAGTTATTAAAACCTTTATTTCTCAACCTTTTAAAATCACTTCTCAAAGCGACCGAATGGGTCTTCGACTAGAGGGGCCCTCATTATTTAGCCATCTATCACACGATATTTTATCAGAGGGTATCCTCCCAGGTAGTATTCAGGTTCCAAGTAATGGCAAACCTATTGTTCTAATGAGAGATATTCCATGCACTGGGGGTTACCCAAAAATTGCAATTCTTTCTAGCGAGGACATATCCAAAATAGCCCAATTACTTCCTGGCACATTCATCAACTTTGATCTTGAAAGTCAATCTATTTGATCACCTCTTCTGTATAAAGCCTTGTGAGAATTCTAAGCTTTCAAGATTTATTTCCCAATTTTACCTCTCAGTCATCTTGGCCCACTAGGCAAGAGTCTTTAGAAAAATTTCAAAAATTCAATCCCCTCAAATATTCGAAAACAAGAAACTATCTTAACGGACAAGTTTCAAAGCTTTCCCCTCTAATTAAACATGGAGTAATTACTAATAAGGAGTTATTAGAAATGACTCGGGATAAATTTAGTTTTGAGGAATGTGAGAAATTTATTCAAGAGTTAGCATGGCGTGATTTTTGGAGAAGCTATGCATATCATCATCCAGATCAAATTTGGACAGATGTTGAAAGCTATAAAACAGGTTTTCAAACTTCAGAATATCAAGATAAACTTCCTGAGGATATAGAGTCTGGTCAAACTCCCACTCAAGTCATCAATGTTTTCATTAAAAATTTAAAAGAAACTGGATATCTTCACAATCATGCCAGGATGTATTTGGCTTCCTACGTAGTTCATTTTCGTAGAGTTAAATGGCAAGCTGGAGCTAAGTTTTTTTTAACGCACCTTCTAGATGGCGATATTGCCAGTAATAATTTTTCATGGCAGTGGATCGCCAGTACCTTTGCAGGAAAGCCTTATATATTCAATTTAGAAAATGTTCAAAAATACTGTAATGGAACTATTAATATTAAACCTAATCACAATGAAGAAATTAATGGAAGTTACGAAGAGATCACCCAGAGGCTATTTCCAAATTTATGAAACTGATCTATTTATATGATGAATTTATGCGAGTTCCTGACAGTGAAGAGGGTCAGCCTGTTTATATAATCGATGGTGAATTAAACGAAGGATATGAAATTAGTCAAAAAGTTCATGAATATCGTTATTTTTTAGCTAAAAAAGCAGGTGCTAAAATTTTTCAAGGCAACACTTTGGAATTATTGAATCAAATTCATCAAGAAACCCCAATTTCTTCAATTACAACCAAATCCTCATTTAGACCTCTTTATCAAAACCTCTTTCATAATTTGGGAAAAAGTTACAAAGTTGATATTTTAGAAGACTATTTTTTATCAACAGATAATTATCTTCATCCAGCAAAACGCTTCTTTCAATATTGGAACAAAATTAAGAAAAACCTAAAATATTAGCTAATGGCTGAAGCATGTAAATATTGTGAAGCTGATCTTTCGACTATGGATATTGTATATATTGAGTCTGAAGTTCGCACCGCACCTAAAAAGGTTCAAAATTTAATTGCAACTCATCGTAATATGGTCTGCTATAACTGTTTTAAGAGATTAAAAAATATGAAAATAGTCAACGTGCCTGACAAAGAGAAAAGAGATAAAATTTAGTTAAAGAGTTTTGACGACTTCACGGAGCTCAAACTTTTGAATTTTTCCTGTAGAGGTTTTTGGTAGATCTTGGAAAATAAAAGTCTTTGGCATTTTAAATCCAGCTAAGTGTTCTCTACAGAAAGCTTTTAGTTCATCTTCTGATACTTGTTGACCATCAATTAATTCAATAAAGGCACACGGTGTCTCTCCCCATTTCTCATCTGGTCGAGCTACTACCGCCGCCAATGATACAGCTGGATGCTTAATAATTATATTTTCAATTTCGACAGAAGATATATTTTCTCCTCCACTAATAATAATATCTTTTGATCGATCTTTAACTTGAATATAACCATTGGGGTGAATAACAGCAAGATCACCTGAGTGAAACCATCCTTCTTTCATAGCTGCTTGAGTAGATTCTTCATTTTTATAATAACCTTTCATGACTGTATTTCCCCTAATCATAATTTCTCCCATAGTCTTTCCATCCGATGGTACAGGTTGCATAGTCTCAGGATTCAAAACTGTGACCACCTCCGTGTGAGGATAGCGAACGCCTTGAAAAGATTTCCTTTCAGATCTCTGCTCCTCCGGTAAATCATTCCATTTCTCGTTCCAAGCACAATGTGTTACGTGTCCGTAAGTTTCTGTAAGTCCATAAACGTGCATTACCTCAAAACCCAAGGACTCCATTTTTTGAAGTATAGAAGACGGTGGTGGAGCACCAGCAGTCATTACATAAATCTTATTTTTCAACACTTTTTGGTCCTCTTTAGGTGTATTGGCGATCATATTTAAAACAATGGGAGCACCTCCAAAATGAGTTACTTCATATTGGTCAATCAGATTGAAAATATCCTTAACAACTATGTTTCTTATAAAAACTACCCTTGCATGAAGCATGGCCAATGTCCAAGGATAACCCCAGCCATTGCAGTGAAACATGGGCACAGTATACAGGTAGGTTAAACGATTAGGCATATTCCAAGCACTCACACTACCCATGGACATTAAATAAGATCCTCGATGGTGGTAAACAACTCCCTTGGGATTGCCTGTGGTTCCTGAAGTATAACTAAGTGAAATAGCTTGCCACTCATCTTTTGGTCTTAGCCACTCAAAATCATCATCTCCAGTTAATAAGAAGTTTTCATATTCATGTTTTCCTATTGCAGGAACATCTCCCAATCCCGCATGTCTATCATCTATATCAATGACGACAATTTCACGATAAACTTGAGAGAGGGCTTCACTAGCTACCTTTTGAAATTGTCGATCTACTATAAATACTTTGCAGTCACTGTGTTCGAGTATATAGGCAACAGTTCGGGTATCCAGTCGGGTGTTAATAGTATTAATTACACCTCCTGCCATTGGTACTGAATAATGAGCCTCAAATAATTCTGGAGTGTTAGCTGCCATTATTGAAACAACATCTCCTTTTCCTATTCCAATTTTTGTTAGGGAACTGGCAAATCTAGTGCATCGATCATAAACCTGTCTCCATGTATACTTTCGGTCCTGATAGATAAGGGCCTCGTAATCAGGGTAGACGTCTTTGATGCGGTCAAGAAAACTTAAGGGAGTTAAAGGAACAAAGTTTGCATCATTTTTTTGCATTCCTTGTTCAAAGTGGCTCATTAGTTTTTTAATCTTCTTCCATTTAATAGCATCGCATGGATCCTATCACGTGTTTTATTTGATTGTATTAAATTTATCAAAGACTGTCGCTCTAAATTATAAAGATCGCTTTCTGATAAAGTCTTAGCTTTATTTGTATCTCCACCACTTAAAACATCAGCTAAATGAAGTCCGATATCTACGTCATACCCAAAAATAATGCTTTTTTTCTCTAATTCGAGAAGGACTTGATGCATTTTTTCTTTTACTTCTGGGCCACTAAGGCAAAATTGTGGCTTAGAGGGAGCAACATAATTATCTTTCAATTTTGCAACTTGATTAAATGCTTCAACTAATAAGTTGTCTCGATTTAACACAACTACATCATGGGATTGAAAAAATTTATGTTTTTTTGCTTGTAGAGGTGAGTGAGCCATTAACCCATATCCAATAATATCAAAAACATTGAGTGCTGCTTTGTCGTGATCATTATTAAACTCTGGGTCTTGAACCCATCGCCATAATAACTCCTTACATCCACCACCACCTGGTACTAATCCTACTCCTGTTTCTACTAAGCCTAATGTGCTATTCATATGAGCAATCATACGAGAGGTTTGACAGGCAACTTCAAATCCACCACCAATTGCTAAACCTCCTACAGCACTCACTGTAGGCTTAGAGGTATATTTCATTTTTCGACAAACCTGTTGAAAGTGCGAAAGATATTTATCAATACCATTCCAATCTTTTTTATCTGCTAAACCTATCATTGTATTTAAATCAGCCCCTGCAGAAAAATTCATAGCTTCATTATAGACAACAAGACCCTGGTAATCATCTGCCTCAAGTCTATCGGTCGCTTCTTCTAAAACTTTCATAGCGTCTCCGTTGAGAGCATTTGCTTTAGTGTGGAATTCACATACTAGCAACCTTTGTTTTCGAATATCATCAGTAAATTGCCAAACAGTTGAGGCGTGATTACGAAAAACTGGATTGGCATATTTTTTATGATCACCTAATCTTCGAACACCCTCTCCTCTATTAATAAATTTCATTCCTGCTTCATGGTTATAAGCACGAGAGGAAGTAGAGTCGTAGGGTTCTTGTTTCAAACGAGCCATAGTCATAAGCAACTCTGGTACTTCTATTCCTTCATCTTGGAGGCGATGAATATAATTATCAAGACCATATTCGACAAGTAGTTCAAAAGGACCTTCGTTCCAATTAAAACCCATTCTAAGTGCGTCATCTATATCAGTGATTTTAGAGGATACTTCTGGGATACAAAAAGCGCTATAATTAATAATTTTAGATAAAACTGCAAAGGCATAACGACCATATTCACTCTCATCGTTTAAAAGAGCTTTAATACCCTCTTTTTCTACGCGACGAGCAATGTCTAAATCTACTTTATCAAAATCATAATAGGTCATTTTAGAGGTATTGAGAGCTTTCACTATTTCATTGTCATCAATAATTTTAGTTTCATAAAAACCCCCTGGTCCTTTGTTCCCTGTAAAACCCTTTTCTAAAAGCTTCTCTACAATACTATGGGGTTTGACGACTTGCATGAAAGGATCGTCTTCTTGAAGCTCTTTTTTAAAGGATGCTAAAACATCCTTCATCAAATCAATACCGATAAGATCGTATAAACCAAAAACACCAGTTTTAGGAATACCTAAAGGTCGACCAAAAAGAGCATCAGCTATCTCTACATTGAGTCCTCTATCGAGAGCCTCATACATAGCAACTTGCATTGCATAGACTCCAATTCTATTTCCAATAAAACCAGGGGTATCATTGCAATTGACGATTCCTTTTCCTAATTCATTTTTACAAAAGTCTCGAAGGCTAGATATTTTTTTAATATTTATTAATGGTGTTTCAACAATCTCTAGTAATCTCATAAATCGAACAGGGTTAAAAAAGTGAGTAATACAAAAATCTGATTTCATAGAGTCAGACATCTCTTGAGTTAAAATAGATAAAGGAATTGTGGAAGTATTAGAGGAAACAATAGAGTGCGGGCTTCTGACTTTATCAATTTGGTTATAAAGAGTGTGTTTTATATCTATTCTTTCTACTACTGCCTCGATAATCCAATCAGCATCTTTAATTTCGTCAAAATCATCTTTTAGATTTCCTGGTTTAATGAATCCAAGACGTGATCTCTCTACTAGAAGAGGTGGGTCAGATTTTTTAATCAAGTCGATAGCTTTCTCTGAAATTTGATTTGGAGATTCTTTTCCTTTTAGATCGAGAAGGATCACTTGGCGCTCAGAATTGGCTAGATGGGCAGCTATACCAGAGCCCATTGTTCCAGCACCAATTACAACAATTTTTTTAAATTCAGTCATATTATTAAGGACGAGATAATAGCAAAAAAAATACCCAAGTTAATCATAATCGCAATTTTCTAAGAACTATTCTGTTAGGAAAAAATGACAGTAATCTCAATAATTCTAGGGCTTTTTAATCCCTAAAAATCAAAGGTTTGCTAAAATGGCATACCTGAACACCACCTATAATCTGACATTCATCAATTTCAGTAATAATTTCTAAAATAAGGAGAATTATTATGAGTAAAATTAAACTTAATATACTTAAAGAATCAAAAGCATATGAAAGCTTTCGTTTCTCTTCTTTAAATACCCAAAAGATTATTTTTGCAGGTTACAATAAACCTCGTATTCAAAGTAAGAGAATATACTTATAATTTTAGGCTCAAGATATCGGGGAGCGGCGCTCCCCTAAAGCCCTGCTCATAAAATTTTGTAAATACTAGCAGCGACATTAAAAATAATCGCATGACGAGAAGCTAGCTCTTGAGTATCACTACTATACCCTCCTCCAATAACCGTAGCTACTGGGATATTTCTATTATGAAAATTCCCAAGAACCATCTCATCTCTTTTTATAATCCCCTCCCTAGTTATTTCTAGGTTTCCTAACCCATCTCCTACAAAGACATCAATCCCTGCATCATACAATACAATATCAGGAGAGATGCGGTGTTTGATATCATCTAGTGTTTTTTGAAGTTGTGATAAATAGAAATCATCATCTGATCCAGCAGGGATTGCCACATCCATCCATCCTTTTTTTTTCTCAAAAGGAAAATTGCTTTCACTATGAATTGAACAAGTATAAATCGATGGATAATTTTGACAAATATCAATTGTGCCATCACCTTGATGAACATCGAGATCTAAAATTAAAACGGATTTCACATAGCCCTCTTCAATTAAATTGATAGCTGTATAAGCCAAGTCATTAAAAATACAAAAACCATAACCATGACTATGGTGAGCATGATGGGTGCCTCCTCCAACATGGCATGCTATACCCGTTTGCAATGCTAGCTTTGCTGTATTCAAAGTTCCCTCAATAGCTAGAAAAGACCTATTTTTTAAACGGTTTGACCAGGGTAAATTGATTTTTCGAATTTCCTCTTTACTAAGATTATCTTCTTTAACTTTATTAATATAATAAGACGATTGGGATCGCTGAAGTCTTACTTCATTAGCTTTTTGAGGTTGGGTAATTTCACAATGGGAAAAATAAGATTGTTTCTTTAAGTAATTGAAGAGATCAGAGAATTTAGATCCAACAAAACGATGGTTAGTTGGGACAGGGATATCGTAATCAGGATGGTAAGTAATGTTTAACTTATTCAATACTCGGGCTTTTCAAATTTCAAAGATCGTCAAAAGACTCAATTGATGAGACAACCATTAAGGACTCAATATATCTTTTTTTTCCACAGTCATAACAAATTGTAATCAATTCATCATTTAATTTATTTATATATTTCTTAGAAACCTCTTTATAATCGCCACAATCTGAGCACTTGTAATAGGGCAAGCTACTTTCTTCTAAATTTTCTTCTTCTTTTCCTGTCCACCACCCCATAATTCATTTTAACATAAATTTTTTATATCTTGGTGAGGTAATTCTTTAAATGAATAAAATTCTGTTTATAAAATTTCTTTTAACTATTTTTTTCAAAAGTAGATTTTTTTTTTAATTGTTATAGATTGTATTAAACAATTAAATTTCAAACACTTGAAAGATCGCTCAAAGGAGGATGAAGTGGCTGACATTGAAGTAAAAAACGTAAATAAATACTATGGGGACGTCCAAGTTATCAACGACGTATCTCTTGATATAAAGAGTCAATCATTCACAGTATTAGTAGGACCATCTGGCTGTGGTAAATCAACCATGCTCAGAATGATTGCAGGACTAGAAGACATTAACTCAGGAACAATTTCTATTGATGGGAAGGTGGTAAATGATCTTCCGCCTAAGGAAAGAAACATTGCAATGGTTTTCCAATCATATGCCTTGTACCCCCACATGACAGTTTTTGACAACATGGCATTTGGTTTAAAATTAGAAAAAAGATCTAAAGAAGAAATTGACGAACGCGTTCAAGAGGCAGCGAAAATTCTTCAAATAGAAGATTATCTTCTTCGAAAACCAAAACAACTATCCGGTGGTCAAAGACAAAGGGTTGCAATTGGAAGAGCTATTACTCGAAAACCTAAGGTATTTTTATTTGATGAGCCTTTATCTAATTTGGATGCTGCGCTTCGTGTACAAATGCGTGTTGAGCTTGCAAAACTTCATGACAAGCTAAATGCCACTATGATTTATGTAACACATGATCAAACAGAAGCTATGACCATGGCTGATGATATAGTTGTTCTAAATAGTGGAGTCGTCTCCCAAAAAGGATCTCCGTTGGACTTATATAATAATCCAAATAATTTATTTGTTGGAGGTTTTATTGGGTCGCCTAAAATGAATTTTATTTCTACTAAAATAACTAGTAAAAGTAGTGAAAAAACAGAAGTAGATTTGATGGGTTCATCAACAATAAGTGTACCCAAAACTCTAGCTTCCGCCGCTGAAGGTGATGCGGTGAAACTAGGAATTCGACCTGAACACCTCACAGTTAATAAGGAAAGTGATGGAAGTTGGGAGAGTAAAGTTTTTGTTGTGGAAAAATTAGGATCTGGAACATTCCTTTATCTTGAAAAAGAAGGTGAGCCTTTAGTTGTAGAAACTAAAGGTGACTCAGATATTAAAGTTGGCGATACTGTCAAGGTTGGTTTTTCAGCCTCTCATTGCCATATCTTTGATAGTTCAAATCAAGAAGCATTTAAGTAATAAAATAATTTCAATATTAGATGCCCTGAACAAGGGCATCTAAACTTTATGTTTGTTATCTGGAAGTATATCCACCATCGACAACTAAGACTTCTCCGGTGACATAGCTAGAAGCAGGACTACATAAGAAGAGTGCGGCTGAGGCAATCTCATGAGGTTCTGCCATTCTGTTCATCGGAGTTTGCCTATCCCACGTAGGATACCAATGCTCATTTTCTTTTGGTAAATGTGTCATATCTGTTTTAACATAACCAGGAGCAATAGCGTTAACTCTGATGTTTTGATCAGCATAATCACTAGCTAAGCTTTTAGTCATCATATGAACTGCAGCTTTAGATGCATTATAGGCTACTTGGGGTTGAGGGATATTTGATACTAATCCTGAAATAGAACCGATATTAAGAATGATACCCTCTCCTTGTTTTTTCATAGGAGGAATAACAGAGCGACACATACGAAAAACCGCGTCTACGTTAATATCCATTATTCCATCTAATAAATCATCGTTGTATTCTTCCATTTTTCCATGCTTTGCAACTCCGGCATTGTTAACCAAGATGTCAACCCTTCCATGTTTTTCCAATGTATAATCAATTGTTTTTTGAGGAATGGATTTATCATGAAAGTCAGCTTCAAAAAGAGATGCATCATAATTTGATTTTTTTAGAATATCAAAACCATCATTGTTATTAGTTCTACTTGTTAAAACTAATTTTGCTCCTGCCTCACCAAATGCCTGAGCTATAGAAAGGCCTATCCCTCTCGTACCGCCAGTTATTAGGGCAATTTTTCCATCTAATTTAAATTTATCTAAAAACATTCATCTCTCCTATTGTCAATAACATAAAATCTTTGAAATACATCCATATGTATAATAAAGTAATTTTGGTAAAGTAGCTAAAATATTCTTAGTTACTGAAATCATTTCTTATAGGAGGAAATTTATATGAGAAAACTACTATTTGCCTTAGTGGCAACTATATTTTCCTTTTCAGCGATGGCCGGCGGTCATGCTGAATGGTGGAAAAATGCTGGTGCTCCTTATGCGGGTACTACGCTTCAAGGTATTGCTGAAAATACACCCCCAGGACAATTTGCTGGCGATGTTTTAGCAAAAGAATTTGAAGCATTAACAGGTATTAAAGTTAGACTTGAAAATACTTCATGGGATCAAATGTATGACAAAGCTATCAAAGATATGGAAGCTAACTCAGGTATCTATGACTTTGTTTATATTGAACAAGACATTGTTTACGATTACTTAAACAGAGACTTCCTAGTTAATATTACTGAAGGTCTAGCAAACAACCCTGATCTTCAAGCTCCTGGTGTAAGTCTTGATGACTTTACAACTTTCATCGATTACTTCAAAGATGGATCAGGTGATGTATTTGGTGTTCCAATGGAAGCTTTCATTAAAGTATATCTTTACAGAAAAGATCTTTTTGGAAGAGCAGATGCAAAAGCGCAGTTTAGAGCACAGTATGGTTATGGTCTTACTCCTGCTACTTCTTTCGATCAATGGAGAGACAATGCTGAATTTTTCACACACTTTTGTGCAGAACAAGGTATGGAGTGTTGGGGAACAACCGTTCAAGGACACACTGGTCACCCAGCATCTACATATGAATTCTTAGAGTCAATTGCTCCTTCTTTCGGTTTATATAACTGGGGTGTAAATATGGACTCATATCAATCATGTGTTGAAAATGGTGGACAGCTAAACGGTGGAAGAGCAAAAGCTGCTCTAAACTTCTGGACACAACTATTACCATTTGCTCCACCTGAAGCACTTCAAAGTACTTGGAGTGAAGTTGGATCATCTTTTGCTGCTGGAAGAGCTGCACAAGGTTGGGTTTATGGAGAAAATGCTGCATGGATTGCAACAGACGCTGAAAAATCAGCTGTTGTAGGAAAAGTTGGTGTTATGCTTCCTCCTACTGCACCAGGTGTTATGACTCAAGCTGCATCAGGTAACGGATATATTGGATATTTTGATGGAGGTGCTTATGGTATTCCTCACTCATCAAAAAATATCGAAGCAACTATGCTTTGGTTACAATTTGTTGCTATGAACGATCACCAAGCTGATTGGGCTATTGCTGGCGGACGTATCACACACAAAGATACATATGCTGACCCTAAAGTTATGGCTGTTGACGAGCAAGCTGATGGATACTTCTCTCTAATGAGAGATACTGGCTTCTTATATGCTGGTGCTCCTCCATTCCCATTCCACGGAGCGGGTAGAGGTGCTATCGATCCATTCATCTATAGTGCTTTAGCTGGGGAAATGACTCCAGAAGAAGCTCTAGATGGTGCATGTCAAGCTCTTGATCAAGTTATGGCTGATCTTGGCTACCAAGACTAATTAAATACTTTATTAAGGGAGGCTTTTACGCCTCCCTTATTTTACTGATGTTTTCAAATAATAAAAAAGGCTGGTTGCTTCTCTCTCCAACTATTTTCATATTAATAATAGTTGGTTTAGTTCCTTTTTTTTATGTTCTTTATGTTGGATTTTTTAAATGGAATCCCCTAGCAGTTGATCCTTCAATGCAATTTGAAGGTTTTGGTTTTAATTATAGGAGATTGATTTTTGATGGTGTTTTTTTAGAATCCATATGGCGTTCTATAAAATTCTCAGTTGTAACTTTAACACTGGAATTAAGTCTTGGCTTTTTATTAGCACTTTCTTTATTAAGTTCCTTTCCTTTTAAGAAATTTTTTAGAGGGGTTCATACTTTACCTCTTGTTATTGCCCCTATTGTAGTAGGATCAATTTTTAAATTATTTACAGTTCAAGGTTTAGGACCACTCCCTCATCTTTTAAAAGATTACTTTGGCTATACCCTAAATTATGGGATGAATGCCGACCAAGCTTTTTGGATGATTGTCATAATGGATATCTGGCATTGGACGCCCTTTGTAACTTTGACTTTACTAGCGGGCTTAAGCGCATTGCCCCAAGACCCTTATGAATCAGCTAAGATAGATGGTGCTAATAATTTTCAAATATTTGTCTATATCACCATACCGATGATGGTGCCTGTTTTAATTGTCGTTATATTCATTAGATTAATGGACTCTCTAAAAATAGTTGATGAGGTTTGGATGCTCACAGGAGGAGGACCTGGTTACGCAACAAGATTTACTGGCATACACATTTGGAAAGAGGTATTTGAGAAAAGATACTATGGACTAGGTTCAGCGATGTCGATTTTATATTTATATATTACGATAGTTATTTGCTGGATTTTATACAGTGTTATGGTTTCAAGGGGAAAAAGTGAAGACTAGAAAATTATTTGCTAAATTCGGTACTACGTTTTTATGGAGTATTTTAACTATTATCACTCTTTTTCCTATTTATTGGATGATTTTGGTTTCTACTAGGACACCGGTGGAATTATTTGGTAAACCAGATTTAAGCCCAACTTTTTTAGAAAAGGTTCATTGGAAAAATTTTACAAAACCTTTCCTCGATGGGGTTTACTCTGATTATCTTTTTAACTCTATAATAGTTGCTACTTCAAATGCTGCTTTAGTAACAGTTCTTGCTTTAATGGCTACATATGCTCTCTCAAGATTTAAGTTAGCTGGATCTGAGAGTATATTTTTTTGGACCATGACTAATCGAATGGCCCCTCCTGCTGCTTTTTTATTACCTTTATTTTTACTATTCTCGACTGTCTTTAAATTTGGAGATTTTACTTTGTTCGATACAAAAATTGGACTGATTTTATTGTACTGTGTTTTTAATTTACCTTTTGCCATATGGCTTTTAAAAGGAATTATTGATGGAATACCCAGAGAATTGGATGAGGCGATGGTGGTTGATGGTGCCAATTTATTTACCATATTTAGGAAATTAATTATCCCTCTAGCTGCCCCTGGTATAGCTGTTACATCTTTGCTGAGTTTTCTATTTGCATGGAATGAGTATTTGCTAGCATCAACTTTAACAAGTGTTTATGCAAGAACAATACCTACTGGATTATCGGAATTCGTAACTACCACTGGTACTAACTGGGGAACGATGGCTGCGGTTGCCTTAGTATCCATGATACCTGCCTTGTTATTTTTATTTGCAGTTCAAAAACATATTGTGGCAGGTTTAACTTTTGGAGCCGTGAAAGGTTAATATGAAAAAGAAAGGTTTTATCCCTCTAAATACAAATTGGTTTGATAGATTGTTTATTGGGGTGATAAGTTACATTGCATTACAGTTATTCTGGATGAGATTTATGGAAAGCTTTATTTCTATAAATTTTGCAATGGGAATAGGTATAGTCTGGATAATTTACGTTATTTGGAAAGGTTAAAAAGGAAAGGATAGAATAATTATGAAGGCACTAGTATTGGAGAAGCAATTAGAATTAAAACTACGCGATATTGATTTACCCACAGAAGTAGGTCCAGACGATGTAAAAATTAAAATGCATACAGTTGGTATCTGTGGATCTGATATCCATTATTATGAACATGGGAAGATCGGACAATGGAATGTTGATGCGCCTATGGTTTTAGGACATGAGGGATCTGGTACAGTTATTGAAGTTGGTGATAATGAAAAAGTTTTAAAAGTGGGCGATAGGGTATGTATTGAGCCACAAGTAGTAAGTAAAAAATCAAAAGAATATAAATTAGGTATGTATAATTATGATCAAAAAGTAAAATTTTGGGCAACTCCTCCCATCCATGGTTGTCTTGCACCTGAGGTTGTCTTTCCTGGAGATATGGTATTTAAAATACCAGATAGTCTATCTTACGCTGAAGGGGCAATGGTGGAGCCTCTCGCTGTTGGAATGCAAGGTGTTACAAAAGCAAAAATAAAACCTGGTCAAATTGGTTTGGTAATGGGATGTGGTCCTATTGGTTTAGTAACTGGATTAGCAGCTTTAGCGGGTGGTTGTTCCAAAGTTTATATAGCTGATGTCCTTGGTGATAAATTAAAGATGTGTGATCATTATCCTGATTTAATACCTGTTAATTTAACCCAAGAAAATTTATCAGAAAAAATTATGGATGAAACTGGTGGTTGGGGAGTTGATCGTTTCTTTGAATGTAGTGGAGCAGTAAAAGCTTATGAGTCTATCTTTACTTGTTGTTCCCCAGGAGCACATGTTGTGCTAATAGGTAATAATGCCGAACCAGTTCCAATGAACTGGGCAATTCTATTTGCTAAAGGTTTAGAATATCAAACTGTTCATAGATATTCTCATCAGTATGAGCCTTCAATAAGATTGTTAGGTAGTGGTAAAATTGATGTCAAGCCTATGATCACTCATACATTTAAATTTGAAGAGAGTGTTGAGGCGTTTGAAAGAGCTGCAGAACATAGACCAACTGATGTAAAACTTCAAATTAAAATTGATGAAGAAAATTAATATAATAATTAAATAAACTTAAAAGAGTATTTTTAAAAATCTATCTTGTAGTGTAGCCGCCATCAACTACTAAGACTTCCCCGGTGACATAACTGGATGCAGGACTACATAAGAAGAGTGCGGCTGAGGCTATCTCATGAGGCTCTGCCATCCTATTCATTGGCGTTTGCTTATGCCATATTGGATACCAGTGCTCATATTTTGTTGGAAGATTTGTAATATCCGTTTTGACATAGCCGGGAGCAATTGCATTTACTCGAATATTTTGATTAGCGTAATCACTAGCAAGACTTTTTGTCATCATATGCACAGCGGCCTTTGAGGCATTATAAGCCACTTGGGGTTGAGGTATGTTAGAAGCCAATCCAGACATAGATCCAATATTTAGAATAACACCCTCACCTTGTTTCTTCATCGGGGGGATAGCAGAGCGACACATGCGAAAAACTGTATCGACATTAATATCCATAATTTTATCTAACATGCTGTCATCAAACTCATGTGTGTCACCGTGCTGAGCCACACCGGCATTATTTACAAGAATATCAACTCGGCCATGTTTTTCTAAAGTTTGATCAATGATTTTTTGTGGTGCTGATCGATCAAGCAAGTCTACTTCAAAGAAAGTAACATCGTAATTGGCATTTTTTAACTCTTCCACTCCACCATTTTTGTCTTCCCTGTCTGCTAAAACTAACTTAGCCCCAGCTTCTCCAAGCGCATGAGCTATAGACAGGCCTATTCCCTTTGCGCCTCCTGTAATAAGAGTAATTTTACCGTCTAATTTGAATTTATCTAAAAACATTTAAACCTCTAAATTTAAAAAATAATAAGTTCATTAAGTTGGTTTTGCTAGTCATTTAAAATATGTTTCGCAGCTTCTTCATCAGTTATAAGACCATAAAGACATCCATTCAATAAAATAGCTTTTATAGCTGAGGCTTTATGAATACCTCCGGCTATAGCTATAGTTTTCTTTTTTTTAATAAGTTTAAAATCTTTACTCACAATTTCATCATAGACTGAATGTTTTCCTTTTATATCAAAAAAATTACCACTGGACTCTGCTATAGCTCCATCTTTTTTTATTTTATTAAAGATTTCTTTATCAACTAAATAAGAATGATTTTTAACTCTATTATATAAACTGGTACCACCTTTCATCGATCCTATGCCTAGTAAGATATAGTCACATTCCTCTTCTTTTTTGAGAATATCTTTTACAAATTGCAAATTAAAAAATTTATTCTTTTCTTTTAAAGATGGGAAAAAATAAGGAGCCCCCAAGTGATAACATTTTCCTTTAGTTTTTCTTGAGAGCGTATTCAAACCCAGGAGTGGATTGAAAGATAAATCACTTCTTAAAGACCCAGTAGTATCAACAAAACTTACGGTTTCTCTGATTTCAGGTAATATATGTGCTATCCTTGCATTTGTAGATCCAGTAGACCAACCAAAATTCCTACATTTTTCTGAATTTATTTTATTAAGAAGAGTATTTGCCCCAGCGTAAGCAATAGACAATGGATCAGGATCTAGAGTATCAGCGGTAGTTTCTTTTTTTACTGTACTTTCAGTTGGAACAACTTCGATATGTTTAAGATTGTATTTCTTTTGAAGAGACTCTTCGTATTGTCTACAGATATCGAAGGAACCCTCTACAAAAACTTTTACCGAACCTCTTTTTTCAGCATCGTTAAGAATACGATGAACTTGAACTGTGTTGATATTAAATTTTTTGGCAATTTCCTTTTGTGAAATTTTTTGTTTCCAATACATCCACGCAATTCTATTTGTATATTGCTTTAAATTTTTATCAGATTTATTCACTTAATTTTTTACAGCACCCAGCGTAAGTCCAGAGACTATATTTTTCTGCAAAAATATTGTCAATAATATAGGGGGTATGCTTTGAATGACCGTTGCAGCAGCAACGTTACCCCAAATTATTTGTGCTTGGCTAACTTGTGCAGAAATGAAAATTGGGAATGTCCTAGACTCTGATACTGTAAAAAATAATGCAATCAGCAATTCATTCCAACTAAATATGAAAACAAATATTGCTACAGTTGCTATGCCACCTTTTGATAGGGGAATGGCAATTTTTAAAAATATATGAAACCAAGAAGCTCCTTCAATTCTAGATGCCTCAATTAAATCAATGGGAATTTTTTTAAAAAATGATGCTGAAACCCATACAGCGAATGGAATATTAAATGCTGTGTAAACTATTATTAAGGCAAACAAAGAGTCTAATAAATTTAAATATTTAAATAGAATAAATAATGGTACTGCGGCAGCAACTGGGGGTAGCATTCTAGTACTTAAAATCCAATCAGCTAAAAAGTATCTACCTTTAAATTTAAAAAAAGTTAGGCCAAATGCAGTGGGTAGAGAGAAAATAAGAGAGACGATTGTTGAGCATATTGTGACTATAATTGAGTTTATCAGGTACATGTAACTCTCAGATAACATAATCGTAAAATTTTTAATATATGTGAAGTCTGGTATCCATACAGGAGGCAAAGCAAACATTGCGTTTTGACTCTTAAAAGATCCAAATAACATCCAAAGATTAGGAGCTAAAAATACAAAAGTAATTAAAGTAGCAAGAATAAGTAAAATAAAGTTCTTTCTAACTGAGGCCTTCATTTTTTTCTACCCTTCGTAAAAGCGTGACTGCAATTGTTGTCACTATTAAACTAATAATAAGAATGATTACTGCTGATGCCGACCCTGAGCCTACTTGAAAGCTTCTAAATTCAGTTCTGTAAGTGAAGAATGCCATCACTTCCGTAGATATTCCCGGTCCACCCCTTGTTGTTATATAGATAATGTCGAATAGACGAATACACTCGATTAGCCTTAAAACTACTCCTAATAAAACAAAACTTAAAATAGAAGGTATTTCAATTTTTGTCATTACGTGAAACCAGTTGGCTCCATCTATTTTTGCAGCCTCATATTGTTCATTTGGAACAGTCATTAATCCAGCAAGTAGAAGTATCATCATGAAAGGCGTCCATTGCCATGAGTTGATAGCTATTACAGAGATCTTAGCCGGCAAAGACTCACCTAAATAAGCAAAAGGTTCAATACCAAAAACAGTGTCCAGAATATAACTAAAAATACCAAGTGTTGGATTTAAAATATATAAAAAAACCAATCCAACGCAAAGAGGTGTTAGCATAATAGGCATAATTGTTATTGTTCTTAAGGTATTAGAAAATTTGAGATGACGTATCTCAAAAAAAATTTTTGCCATAATAAAACCTAAAATGATTTCAATCGTGATGGAGCTAAATGCAATCACAAATGTATTTTTAATAGCAGTTGGAAAAACATCATCTTCAAATAAAAGAACATAATAGTTTTCCCATCCAATAAAAAATTTCTTATGCATTTTTGTTAATTTGGCTTGAAATAAACTAAGGTAGACAGAATATAAAAAAGGAAAAATAGATATTACAAGGAGGAAAAGGCAAGTAGGTAAAATAAATAAAAGTTTTTGAATTTTTTCACTTATCATTGAAGGGTATTATAGGTACTTTTTTGTTTAAATGCTTGGGCTTTATTAAAAGCCCAAGCAAGGGTTGTTATTAATCAATGTATCCTTCGGATTTAAGGAGTCTATCAATCTTTTTATTAGCAGTATCCATCGCATCTTGAGCTGATGATTCACCTGTAAGAGCCTTATTAACCTCTATTCCTAGAGTTTCAATTAGCTCAAAAGTTAAAGCATGTCTTGGACGAAGCTCTTGCCACGCTCTTAAGCTTGACTCATATAGAACTGGAGTCCAAGGTTGCTCAGCATTAATTTGAGGATCATTCATCGCTGAATGTCTGCTAGGAGGAGCTCCCATCAAAACCCACTCTCTGTGAATTTCAGGGCTTGCAAACCATTTCAGGTAATCCCAAGCAGCCTCTTGGTTTTTAGAGTGTTTATTTACACAAGCAATCCAACCTCCAACTGGTGGAACTGACTCAGCTCCTTCAGCATGAGGAAATAGCGCTACATCAAATTTTCCCTTTACCTTACTAATTTCAGGATCATTGAAAAGTGGTGTTCTTACAGACCAGTTATTAATCATTGCGACTTTTCCTTGAGTAAATGCTTTTGCTCTTTCATCCCAAGCATATTGTTCAACTCCTGGAGGCATATAATTTACCATTTCTTGCATCCATTCAATAAATGCTACTGACTCTGGAGAATTATATAATCCTCTTTGATCAGCATATGCATCTGGTGAACCAGGATAATTACTTTCCCATGGTTGAGCACCAGCAGAATAAATCCACTCATAGTATTGTTGTCCAGCAGCACTACCACGAGCCATATTCATAGCATAACCACCCTCTAACTCTGGGTATTTAGGATTATCTTTGAATAATTTTGCAGCAGCCATAACATCATCAAATGTTTTTGGGGGTTGCAAGCCTTCTGCTTCAAATAAGTCAGTTCTATAGTGAAGCATGTGCCAGTATCCACCAAAAGGTAGACACATTTTTTTGTCATCCCAAATTGCTTGTCCAGCAAATGAAGGGATGTAGTCATCCCATGCAATAACAGATTTATCTGTACCTTCTGCGGTCCAAATATCTTCAACTGGTTCGATACAGTCTGCCTCAACAAACTCTCCAATCCAAATCCCGTCAATGAATAAAACATCGTAAGATCCATCATTTTGAGAACAAGCAACTATTTGCTTTTCGTGAAGCCCATCATATCCAAAACCTTCAACTGTTACTGAAGCACCTGTTGCAGATTCGAATTGTGGCGATATTTCTTTAACGGCATCTATGTAAGGGTCCATAATAGACTGAACCTTTAAGTCAACACCACTGTGATCACCAAGTTCTTTTCCCCAATCTACAGCTAATAAGCTATTCATTGGTAGCAGAAATAGTGAAAATGTAAGTAAGATTTTCCTAAGCATAATTATTACCTCCCTATCGTTACTTATTATGATTTTCTCATAAAAAAAAATTGTTTACAATAAATAATTGTAATTAATTACATATATTGTAATTTATTACTATATTAGCTTATTTAACGATATGAGAGCACTTGTTTTAGAAAAAAAATTGCAATTATCTTTGAGAGATATTGATTTGCCTAAAGAGGTTCATTCTAATGATGTTAAAATTAAAATGCATACAGTTGGCATTTGTGGAAGTGATGTTCATTATTACACTCACGGAAAAATTGGACCTTTCATTGTCAATAAGCCTATGGTTTTGGGACATGAAGGATCTGGAACCATAATAGAAGTTGGTGACAACGTATCTAATCTTAAAATTGGAGATAGAGTTTGCATTGAGCCCGGTGTTCCAGATGTTAATTCAAAAGAATATATGAAAGGTATATACAATCTTGATCCTAAACTTACTTTTTGGGCAACACCCCCTGATCATGGATGTTTAACACCAGAAGTGGTTTTTCCATCAAACTTTGTTTTTAAATTGCCTGACAATGTTTCCTATGCGGAGGGAGCTATGATAGAACCACTTGCCGTTGGACTACAAGCAGCTGAAAAAGCAAAAATTATTCCAGGAGAAACTGCATTAGTTATGGGTTGTGGGCCAATTGGATTAGTTATAGCTTTAACTGCCCTTGCTGGAGGTTGTTCTAAAGTTTTTATAGCTGATATTGCCAGTGAAAAATTAAGAATGTGTGAAAATTATAGAAATTTAATACCTATAGATCTAAATAAAGAAAACCCTATAGATGTCATAAAAAAAAATACAAATAATTGGGGAGCTAACATAATATTTGAAGCATCGGGTTCAACTAAAGCATACGATGTAATATTTGACTCTATTTGTCCTGCAGGAAGAGTGGTTATTGTAGGAAATCCTATGAATTCAGTACCAATGGATTTTGCCACATTACTTACTAAAGAAATCGAAATAAAAACAGTCTTTAGGTATGCTCATCAATATGAAAGAGCAATAAATTTATTATCGAGTAATAAGATTGACGTTAAACCCATGATTACAGATACAGTTGCTTTTGATGATAGCATTAAAGCTTTTGAAAGAGCTGCTAAAAACTTACCTGAGGATGTAAAAATACAAATTCAACTATGAATAAAATTGGTGTACATGCATTAACATTTATTGGAGATATAGAAAATCCAAGTATTGAAAAATGTTTGTCACAAGTAGCTAAAATTGGCTACGACGTTATGGAATTACCGCTTCTAAATCCTGATGCCTTGGACACACGTTTTGTATCTAAAGCATATGAAAAATTTAATATAGAGCCAACCGTATCTCTAGGTTTAAGTTATAAAACAGATATTGCTTCTGAAGATCAAGATAGAGTTAAGTTAGGAAGAGAGCTTTTATTTAAAGCACTTGAAAAGACGATAGATGTTGGATCTTCAAATCTATGTGGAGTCATTCATTCTGCACTCCAAAAAAATGATGCTCCTAAAACAAAGCTAGGTTATGAAAATTCATTATCTGTAATTAGAGATCTAGCTAAAAAAGCAGAACAAAATAATGTTACATTAAGTCTGGAAGTAGTAAATAGGTATGAAACTAATATTATGAATACTGCTGAGGAAGCAATGAATTATATCAATGATCTAGGTGATACTAATGTTAAAGTTCATCTTGACACTTATCATATGAACATTGAAGAAAATAACTATTCAGAACCGATAAAAAAAATTGGAAAAGATAAGTTAGGAATGTTTCATTTTGGAGAAAATCATAGAGGATATCTTGGTAGTGGTCATATTAATTTTGAGGAAACTTTCAAAAGCTTAAAAGAAATTAATTACTCAGGGATAATTACTTTTGAATCTTTTTCATCTGAAGTCGTTGATCCTGTTCTTTCAAATACCTTGGCGGTTTGGAGAAACTTGTGGAGTAATAGTGAAGATTTAGCAGCCGAAGCACTAAAATTTATTAAAAATGGACTACGTCCTTAATTTTCTTTATTAATATTTAAATTAATAAATGAAAAGTTTTGATTTCATAATTATTGGTGGTGGAACGTCAGGCACTGTCACTGCAGCAAAATTAGTTAAAAATGGACATTCTGTTCTTCTTCTAGAAGAAGGAGGGAAGAATAGTAATCCTTTGTTATCTATGCCTGCTGGATGGATACCCATGTTAGATGGAAGTCCTTATTTGAAATTTTATAAGTCTATAGCTCAGCCTCAACTTAATAATCGTCAACATGATATTGCACAAGCAAAAATTCTTGGTGGAGGTTCTTCTGTAAACGGAATGGTTTATATGAGAGGCAAACCATCTGATTATCAAAAATGGGTAGATGAGACTGGTGATGAAAGATGGAGTTGGCAATCCTTATTGAGTAGTTATAAAAAATTGGAGGACAACCAAAGATTATCAGGAAATTTTCATGGAACTGAGGGCTTTATCAAAGTTTCTGATCCAGGATATGTAGCCAAGGGTTCAGATTTATATATTAAGTCAATGCAGAATTTGGGATTGCCCTATAACAGAGATTTCAATGATGGTGAACAATATGGTGTTGGTTTAATGCAATACACCATTGGTGATGGGAAAAGAAGTGATACCGTATCCACTCTTCTAAAACCTTTATTAAAAGATAAAAATTTACAAATTAAATTGAATACTGTTGTTACAAAAATAATTATAGAAAAGAAAAAAGCAGTTGGGGTAGAGGTCGTATCCAATAAGAAAGTAGATAAATATTATGGAAAGGAAATAATTCTTACTGCTGGATCTTTAGTGTCTCCGAAAATATTAATGCATTCGGGTATTGGCGAAGAAGCCCAACTTAAAAAGTTTGGAATAGAGATCAAAGAAAAATTAGATGGTGTTGGAAAAAACCTTCAAGACCATCATGAGGTTCCTTTTATCTCAAGAGCAAAAAAAGGATATGGTTATTTCAAACAAAACAAGGGTCTAAGAATGATAAGAAATGGTATCCAATATCTTTTATTTAAATCAGGACCTGTTACATCAAATGGAGTTGATTGCTGTTCATTTTTAAATCCAGATGATTTAAAAAATCAAAATGATCCAAAAGTAAAATTATATTGTGTTCAAATTATGTATACAGACAGAGACACAAAAGGAATTAAACCAGATCATGGTGTTACCCTAACACCATGTATTATGAATCCAAAATCTAGAGGAGAGATCACTTTAAAATCTTCAGATCCTTTAGACCTACCGAACATTAACCCTAACTTTTTAAGCAATGAAGATGATACAGTTACATTTATTTCAAGTCTTAAACTTGCTAGAAAAGTTATTAATACAAAACCCTTATCAGATATAATTTTAGAGGAGATACTTCCTGGTAAAAATATCGATGATGATGAATCTCTAACGAATTATTGTAAAAAAATGGTTAAAACTAATTGGCACCCTGTGGGAACCTGTAAGATGGGCAAGGATAGTGATGATATGGCTGTTTTAAACTCAAAACTTCAAGTTAAAGGCATTGATAATTTGAGAGTTTTTGACGTTTCTATGATGCCAAATATTGTAGCAGCTAACACAAATGCTCCTGCAATGGCAATAGCAGATAAAGCTACAGATATTATGTTAGAAAGTTAAATTGAATTCTGGATCCATGAACAAGCAACTACTACCTTTAAACCAGAGTAGTCTTGAATCTATTCAAAGTGGGGTTTTAAAACCCAATTATATTAGATCAAATCTAAGTGCTGGCATTGTGCATATTGGAGTTGGAAATTTCCATAGAGCTCATCTTTCTTGGTATTTGCACCGACTTATGCAAAAAAATTTAGCAAAAGATTGGGCGATCTTAGGTTCTGGAATAACAGAATATGATGTAAATATGAGAGAGAGTCTTCAACATCAAGATTTTCTTACAACATTAATAGAGCTAGATCCTGAGGGAAATCAGTCATGTGAAATTGTTGGACCAATGATTGACTATATTCCAGTTGAAAAAGGTAATCATAAATTAATCAATGCTATGTCAGACTCCAAAATTAAGATTGTTTCATTGACTGTTACTGAAGGTGGATATTTTTTAGATGAAAATGGTGGGTTTGATCTTAAGCATCCAGATATAATTCATGATATTAATAATCCTGATATTCCAAAAACAGTTTTTGGAGTAATGGTTTCAGCATTGAAAAATAGAAAGGAAAATGATGTTGGGCCATTTACTGGCTTGAGCTGCGATAACTTAATTCAAAATGGAAATAAGCTTAAACAAGCTGTTACTGGAATAGCTAAGGAGCAAGATCAAAATTTATCAGAATGGATTAATGAAAATTGTACTTTTCCAAATGCCATGGTTGATTGTATTGTTCCTCGTACAGGAGAAGTTGAAATAAATATTGTTAAAAAATTAGGCATTGAAGATCTTGTCCCTGTTTCTCATGAAAATTTTCGACAATGGGTAATAGAAGATAAGTTTTGCAAAGGAAGACCCCCTTGGGATAAAGTTGGGGTTCAATTTTCAGATAACGTTCATGGCTATGAGGATCAAAAAATTCGTATCCTTAATGGAGGTCACCAAATTCTTGCTAATGCTGCTGAACTTTTAAATATTGAAACTGTTAGGGATGCTATGAAGAATAAAACAATTGTAAATCTATTAGAAAAAATAGAAAAAGAGGAAATTATTCCCCATATAAATCCTGTTCCCGGCTATACTCCACTAGAATACTACGAACTTATTGCTGCTAGATTTTCCAACCCATCCATTCAAGATACTATTCGACGAGTGGCTTTTGATGGTTCATCGCGACATGCGGGTTTTCTAGTACCCTCTATAAAAGATGGAATTAAAAATAGCATATCAATTAATGGACTCTCCCTAGCGGAAGCTTTGTGGGCGAGGATGTGTGAAGGAACTCGTGAAGATGGCTCCACCATTGAACCCAATGATCCCAATTGGGAAAAATTAAATACTTGTGCTAAAAAATCTAGAGAACATCCTCTTAAATGGCTAGAGCAAATAGAAATTTATGGAGATAGTTCTAAAGATGAAAAATTAAAAGTTTATTTTTCTAAGTGGTTAAAAATGATTTATGAACAGGGTGTAGAAAAAACTATCTCTGAATATCTTAAATAAACTAATTTACTGTTAAACAATTCCTGAAGAAGAACCGCTTTTATTTTTCCTTTTAAGTGATTTATCATTCTTATAATCAAGTGTACGATAAGTATTAATTGGATTTATTGAATTACCGTTTTCAAATCGAGCCATAGCAACTATTGGACTTACGTCAGTATTAAAAGCTGTTTTTAAAATTTGCATGGATTGAATAGCATCATTTCCATCTTGAGATTTTTCCAATAGAGAGTAATTAACAAGTAAAGACTTTGCATATGAATTAACTATTTCATTTGCACTTAAAATCAAACTTTCAATAGGATCAGTAACATTATGTGATTGATCAATCATATATGAAATATTTGAGATTTTATTATTTTGAGATGCAGCTGTTAGTTCATTAAAAATTAAAAATAATTCATATGGATTGATGGACCCTGCATCTAAATCATCATCACCAAATTTACTATCATTAAAATGGAATCCCCCTAGTTTTTTTAAATCAATTAATCTAGATACAATCATTTCAATATTGGTGTTGGGGAGATGATGGCCTAAATCAACTAAACACATGGCCTGATCGCCAAGTTCTTTGGCACAAATATAACTTGTGCCCCAATCACTTATAACAGTAGAGTAAAAAGCTGGCTCGTAGGGTTTGTGCTCTAAAAGAACAGTCCAATCTTTTGGAAGATGAGAATAGATTTTTTTCATGGAGTCTATGTATCTCTCGAGTGAGCGTGAAAAACTTATTTGCCCAGGAAAATTACCGCCATCGCCAATCCAAACTGTTAACCCTTTAGATCCAAGGATTTTTCCATTATCAATGGCTCTTTGATTTACCTCAATGGCTTTGTCTCTAGCAGCAGAGCTAGCATTAGTTAAACTCCCATATTTGAAGCTTTCTGAGTTGTCGTCAGGATCTTGAAAAGTATTAGAATTGACAACGTCGAAGCCAATACCATAATTATTAGAAAAGCTTTTTAACTCAGAGAAATCTTCAACATTATCCCATGGAAAATGAGGTGAAACCTTTTGAGTAAATCCAATTAAATCATTAATAACGGCACAATCTTCAATCTTTTCATAAATATTTTGTGGCTCTCCAATCCCAGGAAACCGAGCAAATCGAGTGCCCCCCGTTCCTACTCCCCAAGTGGGGACAGCCACTTGAAATTTTTTAACTTGTTCTTTTATTTTATGAATATCTATTTGTGATTGTTGTAATTTTTTTTCTAAATATTCAAAGTCAAAGTCTAGATCAGATTTATGAGATTGATTATGTTGATCTATAACTTCTTTTTTTACAGCTTTAAACATCACTTCCCCATCCCATAGCAGTCATAAATGCATTATGCTCTGATGTTGTATCAAGTCTTGATAGCTGAGCTACAACATTAATATTGCTTTTTAAAACAATTGAATACGGTTTTTCTCTTGGTAATTTTTGACCATTAACCTCAATGTCATCTATTCTAAGATGGATACTTCTTTTACCCTGCATATTAAAAGTATAATTTTCTATAGGGTCTTGGTCTTCATATAAAAAGTCTAAAACTATATTTGCAGTATTTTGATCATAATTAATAATGCAAAGAGACTCATGCCCAAATTGATCACCGTGGCTCGATGTTTTATAGGGATGGCCTTTAGCTGGCAAAAAGGCATCAGGAAATGCCCAAACTTTCTTACCTAAAGCTTCACTCATTTTTTCTCCTTAAGGTTCTCACAAAAGATGGAAAACCAATACTTAAAATTAAAAGTAATCCGGTGAAAATTATGATACCCACACCAGGAACATTTAGCAAACCCAATCCAAATGATAACATCCCTAAGATAAATATTGATATGACAACTCCTAAGATAGAGCCTGATCCTCCGTATATATATACGCCACCTAATACAACCATGGTTATAATCTCTAATTCCCATCCAAATGCAATATTAGGCCTTACACTTGAAAGCCTTCCAGATAGAAAAATGGCGGCAATAGCAGAAAATAGCCCATTTAGTGTAAATAAAACAAAAGTATATTTGTCTACTGCGATACCCGTGTATTGGGCTGCATCAGGGTTATTGCCAATAGAAAATATTTTTTTTCCAACAGTGGTCTTATGCAGAATAAATGCAAATACTAATGCTAGTAGAATGAACGTTAGAAAAGCATAAGGAATGTATCCAAAAAGATAACCGCTACCTAAATTACTAACAATTTTTGGGAACTTATTATAATAAGAGTCCTCTAGGAAGGAATATGCAAGTCCTCTAAAAAGAGACATTGTTCCAATGGTGACAATGATTGAAGGAATTGCAAACTTAGTAATGATAGCTCCATTAAAAGCTCCACACAAAGCACCGCTGAGTAAAGTTAATGATATTACTAACCAAGTGTCATAGCCTAGACTAGTAGTATACCCCAAGACAACCGAAGAAACTGCAATAATGGAAGCTACAGATAAGTCAATTTGCCTTGCAATTATTACGAAGGTCATTGTCAAAGCAATAATAGCTTTTTCACTAAATAGAAAAGTACTATCGATAAGATTATATAAGTCTAAAAAATAGGGAGTGAGGTTAGAGTTTATTATTAGAATAGTAATTAAAACAACAAACAGAATGAATTCTTTTTTATATAATATATCTAATAACTTAAATGGGGGCTTATCGGGTATCATGCTCATTAATTTTCAACCATAATTGTTTTTTCTTTTCGTTGTTCAGTTTTGGTATTGATGATTATTGCCAGTAGTATGATTGCACCTGAGATTGCTAATTGCCAAAACTGGGAAATATCTACTGCAGGCAAAGCATTTCGAATGAGGCCAATGAGCAAAGCACCTAAAACACATCCTAGAACTGTTCCCACACCACCCATAACACTAATTCCTCCAACAACACATGCAGAGATTACTGTAAGTTCAAATCCAATTGCAATTTGTGTAGAGGCAACAGAGTAACGAGCAACCCATAAATATCCACAAAGCCCTGCAAAAAAACCTGAGAGCGAATAAGCCATAATAATGTATTTATTCTCATTAATACCTATATATTTCGCGGCATCTGGGTTACCTCCCAGAGAGTAAAGATTTCTTCCAAAGCGAGTGTGATTAAGCAGAATGTATATAACTATGAAAACTGCAACAGCTAACCAAAATAGAAAAGATAAAGATAAAAATTTTACATGTATTAGGGCAAGAAAATCTTCAGAAAATTCATTTGAGTAGACCTGTTTGCCATCACTGACGAAATAAATTAAGCCTCTATAAATGCTTAGAGTACCTAAAGTAGTAACAATGAAAGGTACTTTTAAAATAGCAATAGAGATTCCGTTTAAGACACCTAAAAATGTCCCTATCAAACAGGAAAGAGCTATAAAATAGTAAACTGGTAATTCTGGATGAACCGTGGAAAGCAATGATATAAGCATCCCTGAAAGTGCAAGGTTAGAGGCAACCGATAAGTCAATTGCGCGGATTAAAATTACAATCATTTGACTTAAAGCAAGAATAATTAGAATTGAAGTATCAGTTAAAACATCAGATATACTTTTAGGTGTTACAAAAAGAGGATTAGCAAATCCCACACCAATTAGTCCAATCAAAATAATTGAAAATAAAATAAAATCTCTGTTAATTAATATCTTCTTCATGACTCACCACTAGCTAACTTAACTATTTGTTCAGAAGAAGCTTTTTTGACATCTAAAATATCTCTTATAAGCCCTTTGTACATTACCACTACTCTATCGCACATTCCTAATATCTCAGGTAGTTCAGAAGAGATCATCATTATAGACATTCCCTCTTCAACTAGTTCTCCCATAAATTCGTGAACAGCAGATTTTGATCTCACATCTATTCCTTTAGTGGGTTCATCAAGTATTAATACTTTAGGTTTTGTTGAAAGCCACTTAGCTATAACAGTTTTTTGTTGATTACCTCCTGAAAGACTTTGAGTTAATTGACTCCAATAAGAAACTTTAATGTTTAATTTTTCCTGCATGGCGGAGGCATTTTTGATTTCTTTGAGGGTATTCATTACGTAAAAGTTCGAATTTCTGTCCATAATGGCCATGTTAATATTATCTTTGACAGACATTAACCCTGTCATTCCCAACTGTTGTCTTTCTTCTGAAAGATAAACTATACCTTGGTCAATGGCGTCACTAGGTTTTGTAATTGAAATTTTTTGATCATTAAACAATATCTCTCCTTCATCAAGTTTAGTAATACCAAAAATAGATTTCATAATTTCTGTTCGGCCAGATCCAACTAAACCATAAAAACCCAAAATTTCTTTTTTTCTTAAGTTAAAATTAATATTTTTAAACTGTGTTTTTTTAAATAATTTACGAACTTCAAAAATTTCATTTTCTATTGTGACATTATTTTTAGGAAAAATTTGATTTACCTCTCGACCAGCCATATATGTAATTAATTGGTCTTTGTTAGTATTAGAAATCAAATCAGATTTAATTAATTCACCATCTCGCAAAACAGTAAACTCATCGCATACTTCCATTACCTCATCTAATTTATGAGAAATAAATACAATAGATTTATTTTGATTTTTAAGATTTCGAATAATTGCATATAGTTCATTAATTTCTTTTTGTGAGAGAGAGGCTGTAGGTTCGTCCATAATCACAATATCAGCATCGTGAATAAGAGATCGAGATATTTGTACAATATGACGTTGCGCAATACTCAGATCTTTAATCTTTTCGTTTGGTTCAATATTTGCTTCAAGATCTTTGAGTAATTGATGGGTCTTGTCCTGCATTGAACTCCAGTCAACTAAACCATTCGATTTAGTAAGATGATTACCGATAAAAACATTCTCTGTGACAGTTAATTCATCAAACATTACCGACTCTTGATGAATTGCAGAAATACCTAAAGATAGAGAAATACTTGGATCAGATATGGACTGCTGCTTATTATTTAAAAGAATAGAACCGCTATCTGGTTGATAGACACCGCAAAGAATTTTGACTAATGTTGATTTACCCGCACCATTTTCTCCTAGGAGGGCATGAATACTATTTTCTTTGAGTTGAAAATCAACGTCTTGGAGTGCTTTTACTCCATGGAAATTTTTAGAAATATTTTTAAGCTCAAGTTTCATTTGAAAACACACGACCACTAGGTGATCGTGTGTATAAGTATTTATTTAATTAAAAGATTTCTGCGAATTTATCTATATTTGATGCATCAAAGATAAAAGGATCCGCCATCGCTGCGTTATTACCCGCACCGATACAAATCTCACCCATTCTACCTGTTGGGATACATTCACCCTCTTGGCCAGAATAAGCACCAGTCGCGATTTGATGTGATAAATATACAGCAGAGTAACCTAGATCAATTGGGTTCCAAATTCCAAACTGAACTGCAGAGCCATTTTTAACATGAGCTTTCATTTCACTTGGAAGTCCTAATCCAGTTACAAAAACCTTACCAACTAAACCTTGGTCTTCAACTGCTTTGGCAGCAGCAACGATACCAACAGAAGTTGGGGCTATAATACCTTTTAAGTTAGGATGTTTCTTGAAAAGACCCAATGCTTCTTGGTAACTCTTGTCAAAAAGATCATCACCATAAACAGTGTCTACCCATTTCATCTTTGAGTATTCTGGCTTAGCAAATTCTTTTTTCATCTCTTCTATCCACGCATTTTGATTTGTTGCTTGGCTAGTAGCGCTAAGAATAGCAAATTCACCTTCGTCACCCATTGAGTTTTTCATCCACTTAATATTTGATGAACCAATAAGAGCAGTGTTGGAAGGGTCTAAATTCATAACTCTTCCTTCTTCAGCAATGCCAGAGTCCCAAGATATAACTGTGATACCTCTGTCCATAGCTTTTTTACCAATTGAAGCAAGAGCATCTCTATCATTGGCAGAGATAGCTATAGCGTCAACTTTTTGAGCAATCAGAGAGTTAATAACTTCGATTTGTGCTTCAGCAGTAGTTGTAGCTGGACCAGTGTAGATTACTTCAACTCCACCAATCTCTTTAGCTGCCTCTTCACCGCCTTCTGCAGCGGCTTCAAAGAAACCAATACCTAAGCCTTTAACTACTAATGCAATTCTCATGTCGGCGGCATTAGCTGTAAAAGCAAACAGGATTGATGACATTATTACTAAAAATAATTTTTTCATATTTTCCTCCTAAATGTTTTGAATGTTAATTATCCACCCTATTCAAAATTAAATCAATTAATTTAGAATTTTTTTTTATTAAATTTAAATTTTTTTATGGATTTTATGAAAAAACATTGTTTTATATTATCTGATTAAAAGTTAATTTTTTTCAATTAAAAATATCGTCATGAGATTTCAAAAAAACGTAATAAACAACTGGAATAATAGTTATAACAAATTATCTAAAATTGATCAGCTTATCTTAAGGTCTAATTTATTGGGAAGTGATTTAAAAGTTACTAACTTTGGAGGAGGGAATACTTCCTCTAAGATTTCTATGAAAGACCCTATAACAAAAAAGAATGAAACTATTCTTTATGTAAAAGGCTCGGGTGGAGATTTGGGTTCTATTAAAAAAGATGGTTTTGCTAGTCTCTATATGGATAAATTTAATAGTCTAAAAAATATTTATCGAGGATTTAATTATGAGGATGAGATGGTTGGCTACTATCCTATGTGTACTTTTAACAATAATCCTAGAGCTGCTAGTATTGATACTCCCCTTCACGCCTATGTTCCTTATCCAGAAGTAGATCATACTCATCCTGATTCAATTATTGCGCTAGCAACAATGAAGAATGGGAGAGATATAATTAAAAAAGTTTATGGGGATAGTATGGGATGGCTAGATTGGCAAAGACCTGGATTTGACCTTGGATTGAAAATGGAGAGTTTAATTCATAAAAATAAAAATATTATTGGAATTGTTCTCGGCCACCACGGATTATTTACATGGGCAAATACAAACAAGGAATGTTATTCAAACTCAATAGAGCTAATTAAGAAAGCTCAAACCTATTTAAATAATAAAATTAAAAAATACTCTTTTGGAAAGCCTATTTATAAGATTAAATCAAATTCTGATTTTGAATTAAAATTAATAACTACTATTCGAGGAAGTCTATCCAAAGAAAACTCTAAAATTCTTCATTTAGATAAATCAGATATTGCACTAGAATTTGTTAATTCAGAGAATTTAAAAAAGGTATCAGCTATTGGTACTTCGTGCCCAGATCATTTCCTTAGAACAAAAAGATTGCCTATGGTTCTTCCCTCATTAAGCGATCTAACTAAATATGAAAATAAAATTGATAGTGTTATTCAAAGTCATCTAGATAAATATAAAGTTGCTTATACAAAATATTATAACAGAAACAAAAGCAAGGGATCTCCCGCACTTCGTGATCCATACCCTGTGATTATTTTAATACCAGAATATGGAATGATGTCTTTTGCTAAAAATAAATCAACAGCCCGTGTCTCTAGTGAGTTTTTTTGTAATGCTATGAATGTCATGAAAGGCGCCGAGGGTGTTGATAAATACACAGGTCTTAGTGAAAAGGAGGCATTTAGAATTGAATATTGGGAGCTAGAAGAAGCCAAATTGAGGAGAATGCCAAAAGAAAAGGAGTTAGCTGGAAAAGTTGCACTTATTACTGGTGCTGCTGGAGGGATAGGATCGGCTACTGCTAGAAAATTTCTTAGTGAAGGTTGTTGTGTTATTTTAACTGATATTGATAAAAAAGCACTTAAAGCAAAGCACGATGAATTCAGTCAAGATTATGGTAAAGATGTTGTCCACTCCATATTGATGGATGTAACCAATGAAAGCGATGTAAAAGAAGCAGTATCTAAAAGCGTTAATACTTTTGGAGGCATAGATATTCTAGTTGCAAATGCAGGTTTTTCATCTGCTGCATTATTTGAAAATACATCTTCCAAACTTTGGGATAAAAATATGGATATTCTAGCTAAAGGAAGCTTTTTAATAAGTAGAGAAGTTTATCAAAAAATGATTGAACAAAATAATGGTGGCTCAATTATTTTTATTGCAAGTAAAAATAGTTTAAATGCTTCAAAAGGAGCTTCAGCGTATAGTGTAGCAAAAAGTTCTTTACTTCATCTTTCAAGATCAATTGCTCTAGAAGGGTCGGCTCATAAAATACGATCAAATGTAGTAAACCCTGATGCTGTCATTCAAGGATCAAGAATATGGCAAGGGGAATGGAAAAAACAAAGAGCTGCTAGTAATAAAATCAGTGTAAAAAATGTGGAAGACTTTTATAAAAATAGAAGCCTATTAAAAGTGAGTATATTGCCCGAGGATATAGCTGAAGGTATTTACTTCTTTGCTAGCTCTAAATCAAAAAAATCAACAGGAAATATTATCAATATTGATGGAGGTAATATAACATCATTCACCAGATGATGCCTGCTTCTAAGAAACTAAATATAGTCCTCGATATTGGAAAGACTAACGTTAAATTAACTTTTGTTAATAGTCGTACCAATCAAACTGTTCATTCTTTTAGAACTAAACAAAAGAATGTCATTAGGCTAAGTATAAAAATTCTTGATTCCAATTCTATTTATGAGTGGGCCCATAAACACATAGAATTAATTGGAAAAAAATATGTTTTAGATAAATTTGTCTGTACGGCCCATGGGACCTCAATTGCTCTTATTGGACATGATAATCAAGAGCTTCTGGCTTGCACTGATTACGAATATAAATTTGATAAATTCGTTGATAAATACAAAGAAATTGCTCCTAAATTTAGTGAAGGTTTCACTCCATTTCTTGAAAATGGATTAAATATTGGCCAACAACTTTTCTATCTGTACAAAAAAAATCCGAAACTTATAAGAAATACAAAATATATCCTAAGCTATCCTCAATATATTGTATGGAAATTATCAGGTATTTTTTCTTCTGAAATTTCTTATTTGGGTTGCCACACGCATTTGTGGGATTTTAGAAAAAATAAACTCTCCTCTTTTGTAAAGAAACTTAAATTAGAAAATAAATTTCCCCCTATGAAAAAAGCATGGGAAGTTATAGGTCAAAAAAAAATTTCTAATTCAAACTTACAAATTACAAATGGTGTCCATGATAGTAATGCCTCTTATTTATATTTTAAAAATTCAGATATTAGAAATTTTACTTTGGTGACAACAGGAACTTGGTACATCATATTCAATCAAAAAGCTTCTTTGAAACATCTAAATCCAAATTTAGATATGTTAGCTAATATTGATGTTTTTGGAAAACCTGTTCCTACTATAAGATTTATGGGAGGTAGAGAATATGACTACTTAATAAAAAAATTCAAAATTACCACAAACACAAAAGCTCTTAAAAATTTCGACTATAAAGATTACTTAATTTATCCTAGCTACGCTTCAGGAGGTGGATTTGCAAATAAAAAAATTAATATTAATTTGTTTAAAAAACTTAATAGAAGTCAAATTTATTATTTAATTTGTTTATATATTGCTTTCGTAATTAACTTTTGTTTAAACACAATCAAATCTTCTAATACTATAATTCTAGATGGCCCAATTACAAAAAATATTACTATTATGAAAATACTCTCTTCTCTGAGAGAGAAACAGCTTGTTCTTAAAAACAAAAAAGAAATAGGCACAACACTAGGAGCAACAAATTTATTTAATATAAACAAAAAAAATAAACTACAGACAGTTACAATCTCAAAATATCAAAACAAATCTCTAAAGTCTCTTAATCAGCTTTGGGAGAAAAACCTGTATAGGAAAGAATTATTTAGTCATTCTAAATAATTGTTTACAATAACATCATGTTTAACAGCATCAAAAATTGTCATAACTTTGAGGATTTTCGCAATCTAGCAAAAAAAAGACTTCCCTCTCCTGTTTTTCATTACATTGATGGTGCTGCTGATGATGAAGTAACTTACAGAAGAAATACTGAGGCTTATGAAAATTGTGACTTAGTTCCCAATGTTTTAACAGGGGTTAAAGACATTGATATGTCTACAACTATAATGGGCCAGAAAATAGATATGCCAATTTATTGTGCCCCCACTGCTTTGCAAAGATTATTTCACCCTGACGGAGAAATAGGAGTAGGTTTAGCAGCAGAAAAATTTGGGACTATGTTTGGGGTTTCCTCTTTAGGCACAGCCAGTATTCAAGAAATTTCTAAATTAATTTCAACGCCAAAATTATTTCAACTCTATGTGCACAAAGATGAAGGACTCAATAACTACTTGATTGATCAATGCATTGAACACAATTTTGACACAATGGCCATAACCGTTGACTCTTCTGTCGGGGGTAATAGAGAAAGAGATTTATATACAGGATTTACTATCCCTTTAAATTTATCTTTAAAAAGTATTATGAGTTTTGCTACTCATCCTGCATGGGCGTTTAACTATTTTACTAAACCAAAGTGGGAGTTGAGCAATTTGAATAAGCACGTTACTGAAGGAACAAACCTTATGACTAGCGTAGGCGACTATTTTACAAAAATGTTAGATAGATCATTATCTTGGAAAAAAGTTGAAGATATAAATAAAAAATGGGGAAAACCTCTTGCAATCAAAGGTGTTATGTCTGTGGAAGATGCTAAGAAGGCAGTAGATGTAGGGGCATCAGCTATCATGATATCTAATCACGGCGGTAGACAATTAGATGGATCTAGATCACCTTTTGATCAACTTGAAGAAATTGTTAATGCGGTAGGCGATAAAATAGATGTTATATGTGAAGGCGGGATTAAACGAGGCACTCATATCCTGAAAGCCCTCTCCTTAGGGGCAAAAGCATGCTCAGGAGGTAGGATGTATTTATACGCGCTAGCTGCTGGTGGCCAAAAAGGTGTAGAAATCGCATTAAGTAATTTAAAAAAAGAAATTGAAAGAGATATGATTTTAATGGGAGTATCTAACATTAAAGATCTTTCAAAAAATAATTTGAGGTTTCGAGTCTGATTTTTATTAAGAAAAAATATATTTTTTCACGCTATTTTTAAAGTAATCAAAAGTTTAGATTAAGTTATTTTGTTAATTGTTCGATCAAAATATTCAGGTCAAATATAAATTCTTTTTGATTTATTGACGTTCTCATAAAAGTCGAGCATTGATGATTGATAAAATTTTTATCTAAAAAAGAAATTACATTTTCTTCACCTTTCCATATGTTGCTGTAATCTCTGGCAGCATCAAAGAAGGCCTTAATAGATTCTTCCTCACAATTATCCCAGAATGCCGGGCAGTAGTTTTTACCTTGTTTAAATAAATTAATATAGGCATCCAATATAATAACTTCAAAATTTGGATAATTTACTTTTGCATATTTGCTAACATCATTATTTTCTATATCTGTAATAAATTGTTTTTTTTTAGAGTCATAGAATAAATCAAAATCTAGCTGAGAAGAACCTGGGAGATTTTTATTGAAAAAATCTATTATTAAATCTCTTCTCTTCTCTTCTTCAATGGGATCAAGAGACCAGTAAAGTTCCTCGAAATAACCTACACAATAATTTTTTTGATAATCAAGATCTGAACCAAAAGCCTTTAAATTGAATAAAATAATCATAAGACACAAAAACATTCTTAAAATCATTTTATAAACCTATTCATTTCTAATGCTTGATTATCAAATTTATCTTTATTAATGAGTCCAGTAACAATTTTTCCTGTAATTGGTCCTAATGTCCAACCTAGGTGATTATGACCAAATGCGTAATAGAGATTATCAAACTTTGAGGATTTACTTATTACAGGAAGACAGTCCGGAAGTGTAGGTCTGTAACCTAACCAAGTGTTTTGGTAATCTTGAAGTTTAGGAATTAATTTTCTAGCATTATTATTTATAAAATTTATACGAGATTGATTAATTTGATCTGTGTTGCCTGCTAACTCTACTGTTCCAGCCGCTCTGATGCCGTATTCTAAGGGCGTAAGATACATACCCGATTCTACCAAACATGTTGGACGTGAAAGGAATTCCTGCATTCCCAAATACTCAACGTGATAACCCCTTTCAGTCTCAAGAGGTATTGTTTTTCCCTCTATTTCTTTGACTAATTCTTTAGAAAAAGCACCACAGCAAATAACTAAATCATCAAAATTTTGGCTATTAATTTTAAATGTTTTATCTTCATTATTCACTGATGAGACTCTTTCTTGGATAAATAATCCATTTTTTTCAATAAATTTATTAAAAAGCTTCTTCAAAATCTTATCAGGATTCAAGGTATGACAAGCTTTTGGAAAATACCAACCTCCTTTTATTTTATCACTCAAATTTGGTTCTAAATCGTGTATTTCGTGTTTGGAAATATTAATTTGTTCAACATTGTTAAGTTGCCTTACTTTAATTTGAGCATGAGAAGGCTGTTCCTTTTGTTTCATCCAAACATATAAAGTGCCTTTATGTGTAATAAGATCGTTAGCATTTATTTCAGAGAGTAAGGACTGGTATGTTGGAAGAGCGTCCTTCAAAAGACCTGCCATTGTTTTAGCAGTAAAATTCATAGAAGTGACATTACAGTTTTTTAAAAATTGAGTAGCCCAAGGAAGCAATGATGGAATATAAGTCCAACTAATAGCTAAAGGAGAGTCTTTATAAAATAAATATCGAAATAAATTTTTCCAAACATCAGGTTGATTGAGAGCAGGTATTCCATAGTCAGCTATTACACTAGCATGACCACGAGAGGTTCCTGAGCCTGGATTATTTTGATCATAAAGAGTTACTTGATGCCCAGAGGATTGTAGGTAATAAGATGTGCTTAACCCAATGATACCTGCCCCTATGACTGCAATTTTTTTTTGTGACATAAAAAACTATTTTTTTCTTCTATAATCCCAAGGAAAGAGAAATTTCATATTCCACATACCCATTTTTTTTTCTTTTGCATAATCTTCATCTTTAATAAATTTTTTAGAGTACTTTCTATAAGCAAAGGCATACCCTTGTCTTACCAAATATCTGCTAAGAGACTCACCATTTACAAAGCATTCAGCTAAAGTCCTATTATATTGGTCTTTTCCTTCTGAGATACATTTAACTTGCTCGAGAGAAGTTTTATCTACCAAAAGATTTTTTGAAATTTGGCCACAAAAAACTTCAACACCTTCTGATATGCAAGTTTGATTAATTTCTGGTGCGTCTATGCCACTAAAGCGTATTCTTTCTTCACCAATCTTTATTGTGTCTCCGTCAATGATTATTGCTTGGATATCAGCAAAGCACTTTGAGCTGAATAAAAATAATATTAAAAAAATTAATTTAAAATTAAGTTCATTTTTTTTTATAAGCATGTAAAGGTAATTGCTAGTGACAAGCTATATTATACTTTTTCAACCTCCAGTAGTTATAAGGCCAAGGAAAAACAAACCCCACAAATAGCATTATTGGTACAACCCACCATGTCAACATTGCTCCACCTGTTAAGACAACATCGGTGATATTCATGGCTGACTCCATGGCTATCATTGAGATGAAGCTCATACCTAGCGCAGTTTTAAAAGCTTGTGATAAACTCATTTTTTGTCTTAGTAAAATAATTGTTTCTAAGGTTATGCTGGTTAAAAGACCATTTATTATGGCCAATGTCATAATACCCATTGTTGACCACGGTATTTGAGTAATTTGAAAAAAAAGAATTGTTCCTAAATCTCCTATTGAACAACCAATCAAACACCATTTGGTATTGTGAGCACTTCGTCTCCAAGTATGTTTGCATTTCCAGTGAAATCTATTTACTACTTCATTCATGTTTTAATCATACCTAATTTTAGTGTCCACCAGTAAAAATTTTCTGGCACAGCCAAAAAATTGAATTAAAGTTTATGTCATCCCCGTAAGCATTTTTATAAAGAAGACGAGCTTGTTCTATTTGTCCCGTCACATGATTATAGTAATATAGAGCGCCAAATAAATTAATTAAAATAACCACAAGAACTAAAGTAATTATTGAGATATTATATCTTTTATTCATTTATAATATTTATTGTAGTTTTTTGTTTATTCCACATCTCTGCGTATTTACCATGCATTTGAAGAAGCTTTTCATGATTACCTCTTTCTGTAATCTCTCCTTTTTCAAGTACTATAATTTCGTCAGCGTCAGCTGCAGTAGAGAGACGGTGTGCGATGACCAAAGTTGTTTTATTTTTAGAGATAGCTAAAAGATTTTTTTGGATTTCTTTTTCAGTAGTGCTGTCAAGTGCAGAAGTTGCTTCATCAAAAAAATAGATAGATGGATTTTTTAAGATGGCTCTTGCAATTGCTACCCTCTGCTTCTCTCCACCGCTTAGTTTGAGACCTCTCTCTCCAACTACAGTGTTGTATCCATCCGGTAATCCCATAACAAAATTATGTATGTCAGCTCCTTTAGCAGATTTATATACTTCTTCTTGCGAGGCTTTAGGATCACCATAGGAGATATTGTAATATATTGTGTCATTGAATAAGACAGTGTCTTGAGGAACAACGCCAATTAATCTTCTAAGTGAGATTTGAGACATATCTTTAATATCTTGATTATTGATAAAAACACTTCCTTGTTTAGGATCATAAAATCTGAATAAAAGCCTGCTAATAGTGGATTTTCCAGCACCTGTTGGTCCCACTAATGCTACTTTTTTTCCATTTGGTACCTTAAAGCTAATGTCCTTAATAATAGTTCTTTTAGGATCATAATCGAAACTCACATTACGGAATTCAATAGAAGCATCATCGCTAAGATCTATAGAGTGATCGCTATCTTTAATATTTGGTTTCTCATCCCATAATGTAAAAAGGTTTTCCATATCAATGAGCGATTGTCTAATTTCACGAATAACCGTTCCAAAGAAATATAATGGCTGATAAAGTTGCATCATGTAGGCATTGATAACAACAAAACCACCAATACTTATCATTCCTGCTTTTATATCATATGCTGAAAGAATTAGCATAATAGTAATCCCTGTCATGATAACCACTGATTGAGCGATATTTAAATAACTTAAGGTGTACTGATTAGTAATAGAGGATGATTCATATTTATTTAAAGATTCTTCTAACCTATTAAATTCATGTTCTTCATTATTAAAATATTTAACAGTTTCAAAATTTAAAAGACTGTCTACTAATTTTGTACTGACAGCATTATCTGCTTCATTCATTTGTCTACGAAATTTAACTCTCCATTGAGTAACTATAAAAGTTATTGCTAAATATAAACCAATAGTAACAAGTGTAACTACAGCATATTTGAGTCCATAAATAATTGCTAAAATTCCAGCAACAAAGAATATTTCTATGATTGTAGGAATGACATTGAATAACATATAGGTCAGGAGAAAATTAATTCCTTTAGAGCCCCTATCAATAAATTTACTTAAAGCTCCAGTTTGTCTTCCAAGGTGAAACTGTAGGGACAGTGAATGAAGGTGCTTGAAGGTATTTAGTGTAATTTGTGTAATAGCTTTTTGAGTGACTTTAGAAAAAATAGCATTTCTTAACTCTCCAAAAAAAGTTGAAGATATTCTTACAAGTCCGTAAGACACAATTAGCGCTAATGGAATAAGAATATACATATTTATACCATCTGAAATGTCTGTGAGAGTATCAACAGCATAGCCAAGAATTGGAGGTGTTCCTAGACTAGCAACTTTTGCAACTAATAAACATAAAATGGCAAGGATTACCCTTCTTTTTATAGATTTATTATTTTTAGGCCATAAAAAGGGTATTAAAAGATTAATAGTTTGTCGGAGCAATGAAAGACTCATTACTTATTATATAGGTATGAATTTAAAAATATAAATCTAATAAGATTTAATAATAGATCTCACTGAACCCCGCTCAATTATATGTGGCACTGCAAGATAAGAACCCATATCAGTATTTTTATGTTGATTCATAAGAATCTCAATGGCCTTCCTACCTAATTCTTCCAGGGGGTGTGCAACGGCTGTTATTTTAGGATTTGTCAAAGACTCTACTACTGGTCCATCATAAGTAATTAGAGATATATCTTTTCCGATATTAATTCCTAACTCAACACAGGCCTCTATAGCTCCAACACTCGCATATTCTGTGGAACAAATTATCGAATCAAGATCAGGATTTTTTTCAAGAAGCTCCATAGTTATATTTTTTGTAAAAGATGGGTCCTCTAAGCTTGTAGTTCTATAAATAGAGGAGTCATATGGTATAGAGTTTTTTCTTAAAGCTTTTTTAAAGCCTTTTTTTCTTAAAAATGCAAAGTTATATTTTTCTTCGACATTTATGAAAGCAATCTTTTTATGATCTTTAGAAATAAGATAATCGACAATCATTTCAGAGGATAGTTCGTTATCCAAATCAACCCAAGAGTAATTGATTTTTTTTGACCTTCCCCATGCAACAAAATTTATTTTTTTTTTATTTAAGTATTCGACTCTTGGGTCTTTTATTCTAACATTATGGATTATGATATTTTGTACTTTGTTAATCTCAACTAATTTTTCATATGACTCTTTTTCATCTTTGGCACTTTTAGCAAAGAGCATATTAAATAAAATATTTTCATCGTTAATTTGTTTCGACATACCTGCTACAAACTTAAAATATGATATTTGATTAAGGGTATTGTTATTTAATCCATAAAGTGGAATTACAAAACCTACTGCTTTATTTTTGTTTGAAGCTAGATTGCTAGCATGTGGGTTTGGTCGGTAATTATATCTGTCAGCAAAGTCTATAACCCTACTTCTAGTTTGCTCGCTAACATCAGAATAGCCACCCAGAGCTCTAGACACAGTCGTTGTAGAAAGGTTGAGTTTCTTAGCTAATTTTATGATATTCACAATAAGCATAGCATATTAGAGTGAAATGTCTTTTACAACCAAAACGTTTTGGTAAAATTAAATTACTTTTAATAAGGAGGAATTTTATGAAATTAATAAAAACACTTATTGGGATTTTGGCATTTTCTTTGTTTACTTCAAGCTTTGTTAATGCTGGTTCCCACGCATATACAGGGCCTGACCTATCGGGAGAGAAATTAACAATCTTTGGTCCTTGGCTTGCACCACAAGATGATGACTTTAGAGACGTCATATCAATTTTTGAAGCTGCAACAGGAGCAACAGTCGAGTATGGAGGTTCTGATGAGTTTGAATCAATTATTAATATTGACTGTCAAGCAGGAAGTCCAGCTGACATAGCTGTATTCCCTCAACCAGGATTAGCAGCTAACATCGCAGCTACTGGTTGTTTATCACCATTAGGAGATGATGTTAAGCAAATGGTTCTTGACAATTATGCTGCAGGTCAATCTTGGGTAGATCTTACAACTTATAAGGATCCAGCTGGATTTCAAAAATTCTATGGTGTCTTTTATAGAGTAAATGTAAAAAGTTTAGTTTGGTATTCACCAGATAACTTTGAGGACAATGGCTATGAAATACCTACGACTATGGAAGACTTATTAGCATTAGCTGATCAAATGGTCGGTGATGGAAATACTCCATTTTGTATTGGCTTAGGCTCTGGTGGAGCTACTGGTTGGCCAGCAACTGATTGGATGGAAGATATTATGTTAAGAAGTCATTCACCAAACACTTATGATCAATGGGTATCAAATGAAATGAAATTCAATGATCAAAGAGTAATTGACGCTATGGAATTTTTTGGTTCTATTGCATTAAATGATTCTTATGTAAATGGTGGATCTAAAGCTGTTGCTACTACAGACTTTAGAGACTCTCCAAATGGTCTATTTAGCTCACCTGCTGAATGTATGATGCACAGACAAGCTAGCTTTATTCCTGCATTCTTCCCTGAAGGAAGCGAAGCTGGTGTTGACTATGATTTCTTCTACTTTCCTCCTTTTGCATCTCAAGACTTAGGTAAACCTGTTCTAGGAGCTGGGACTCTAATGTCTCCTACTAATGACAGACCAATAACTACTGAATTCATGAAATTCTTACTTCACCCTGAAGCTAATGAAAGATTCATGGAAAAAGGTGGTTTTTTAACGCCTCATAAGTATGTAGATGTTAATAAATACTCAAGTGAGACCTTCAAAGGTCTGCATGAAATATTAATGAATGCTACAACATTTAGATTTGATGGCTCAGATCTAATGCCTGGTTGGGTAGGCGCAGGGTCTTTCTGGACTGGCATGGTTGATTATACTAACGGGAAATCAGCTAAGGAAGTTGCTGACGAAATACAAGCAAGCTGGGAAGCCGGACAATAATATTTTTTCTCATATAAATAATTTTTTCTAAGGGCGAGTAGTGTACTATTCGCCCTTGTATCTTTAAAATTTCAATGAGTATGTTTTCTTTAGCCCTTACAGTTCTTATTGGTATCCTTTTTTTTGTGATATTTTTTCACTTATCAAATTTTTTACTAGATTATTATCAAATTAAAAAATCAAAAACATTAACTTATGAAAATTCAATTAGAGCAGTAATTTTTATTGCCCCTGCTTTCATTGTTTTATTTGTTTTTATAATATTTCCTGTATTTGAAACTATCAGACTTAGTTTTTTTGATAAAAGAGGTGAGGGCTTTGTGGGAATATATAATTATGCTTGGGCAATAAAAGATCCTGATTTTAGAAGAAGTATCTTAAATAATTTTGGATGGTTGTTAATAGTTCCTACTCTAAGTACTTTCTTTGGTTTAGTGATTGCAAATCTAGCTGATAGGGTTTGGTGGGGAACCATTGCGAAGTCAATTATTTTTATGCCTATGGCTATCTCTTTTGTTGGAGCTGGTGTTATTTGGAAATTTATTTATGACTATCGAGGACCCGGTGATGAGCAAATAGGATTATTAAATGCTATTACAGTTGCTCTAGGGTTTGAACCTCAAGCTTGGCTGACTATACCTTTATGGAATAATTTATTTTTGATGGCTATAATGGTTTGGATACAAACAGGACTAGCATTAGTAATTTTTAGTGCAGCTCTGCGCAGTATACCCAATGAAACCCTAGATGCCGCAAGAATTGACGGTGCTAGTGAGTTGAAAATATTTTGGTCAATCATTATCCCCTACCTTCAACAAACTATATTAGTAATCTGGACTATCATTACGATCTTAGTGTTAAAGGTATTTGATATAATCTATGCCATGACCAACGGGCAGTGGCAGACAGAAGTCTTAGCAAATCTAATGTATGATTGGATGTTTAGAGGGGGAGGCGACTCTGGCAGGGGGAGTGTTTTAGCTATTTGTATAATGATTGGAGTTATTCCAATTTTGGGATGGAATTTGTATCAACACCGAAAAGAACAAAAGTTATGAAAAAACTATCTTTTTCATCATTATTTGCTCAATTATTACTTCTTTTATTTGTAATAGTTTGGATTGCTCCTTCTTTTGGTCTGCTCATTAGTTCTCTTAGAGATAAAGATGTTTTGGCTATTAGTGGATGGTGGACCTCCTTTATTAATACAGAAGTGAATGAAATTCATCGAACTTTAGGTATGGATTCTCAATATGAGGAAAACGGTTACTATTATATTGAAGATAATTTATTTGGTGGAGATAAACCAAAGAAGATTTCTAGTTTTGGCATAACTTCTAAAGATATAAATGCTTACTCTGTGGGCGATGTGGCAACTTTTAAAGATCAAAGTGAGATTACAGTAGATGAAAATGGTAATTATTCTTGGAAGTCAGAAAATGAATTTACGAAAAAAAAGGGGAAGCGTATTTTTATTTCAGCCACAAGCCCCCCTTCTTTTACACTAGATAATTATAAGGAGGTTCTTTTCAAAGAGGGTTTAGGGCAAGCATTCATTAACACATTTGCTGTAGCACTTCCTTCTACATTAATACCCTTAATTATTTGCTCGTTTTTTGCTTATGCACTAACTTGGATGAATTTTTTTGGTCGAGATTTGTTATTAGCAACAGTGATTGCCTCTCTAGTTGTGCCTTTGCAAATGTGTTTAATACCTATTTTATCAATATATAACGATTTTGGTGCTCTTTTTGGAGTTTCGTCTAAATCTTATCCTGGAATTTGGATGGCACATACTGGCTTCGGTCTTGCTTCTACAACTTTCTTGTTATGGAATTTTTTAAAATCTTTACCTAAAGAAATGATTGAGGCAGCAAAAGTTGATGGAGCTACTCATTATGATACTTTTAGAAGAATTGTTGTTCCTCTCTCTATTCCAGCTTTTGCCTCCATCTTCATTTTACAATTTTTATGGGTATGGAATGATTTGTTAGTAGGATTAGTTTTTCTAGATAAAAATCCTAGTGAAATTATTTTAACAGCTAAATTAAAAGAACTTCTAGGTTCACGAGGAGAAAATTGGGAGATATTAACAACTGGTGCTTTTATCTCTATGAGTGTGCCATTATTTATTTTCTTTTCTTTACAAAAATATTTTATAAGAGGATTAGTAGCTGGATCTGTGAAAGGTTAGCTAGAGAGGTAAAAACATGAGTAAAAGAATTGTCATTATTGGTGCAGGAAGTACGAACTTTGGTCTAGGAATTGTGGGAGATTTTTTTAAATCTACCATTCTTGAGGGTTCTACTTTAGTTCTTCATGACATTAATGCAAAAACTCTCGAAAATACAAATGAAATAGCTCTTTCTTTCAAAGAAAAACTTGGGGTGAACTTTAAAATTGAAGCCACCACTTCAAGAAAAGAGGCTCTTCAAAATGCAGACTTTTGCCTCATCTCTATTGAGGTAGGAAATAGGTTCGACCTTTGGGATCAAGATTGGAAGACTCCTCTGCAATATGGAATTAAACAGGTTTATGGTGAAAACGGAGGTCCAGGTGGTCTTTTTCATGCTATGCGCCAAATTCCTGCAATCATAAATATTTGTGAGGATATTGAAAAAATATGCCCTGAGTCTTTTATATTTAGTTATTCAAATCCCATGCAGCGTATATGCCATGCTTTAACTACTCGTTTTCCAAAATTAAAAATTGTTGGTTTATGCCACGAAATTTCTTCAATGAATCGTCAGTTACCTACTCTTATGGATACTAATTTAGATAATATAGAATTTGAAGCAGGGGGTTTAAATCATTTAAGCATTTTGTTACATGCAAAATATAAAGATTCTGGTGAAGATGGATATCCTCTCATTAAAAAAAAATTTGAAGATTATTATTCTTCATTAGTAAATGATCATGAGGGTTTTTATTCTAAGGCTGGCGCAGAGCGAGGAGTATTTTTTGAATTATTCAAAAAGTATGGATATTTGCCGATAACCACTGATAGTCATTTAGGTGAATATTTATCCTGGGCCTATAGTGTGGCAGATCATGATGGTATTTTAGATTTTTATGATAACTACAAAAAAAGATGTTTGTCATTTTATGATAATGATGGGTATGGGCAATTTTTTGATATGAGTCATCCTGAACCTCATGAAAGAATAATTCCTATTATTGAAAATATTGTTAGTGATGCAAACGCATTAGAACATGCTGTTAATATTCCAAATGATAATTTTATAGACTGTCTTCCTAACGATATTGTCGTCGAAGTACCTGCTATCATTAATAAAAATGGTATACATGGAAAAAGTCTAGCAAACTATCCAAAATCCTTTGGGGCTTTACTTAATTCTCAGGTGGGTACCATACAGTTAACCACAGAGGCAGTATTAAACCATTCAAAACAAGATGTGCTCTTTGCTCTTTTAGCTGATCCTGTTGTAGATAATGCTAAATCTGCTGAAGCTTTGCTTGATACTATGTTGAGCTCACAAAAAGATTATTTAGGCTACTTAAAATAATTAATGTCAAAATTTTATCTTCTTATCAAAAAGCTGAAATATAATTGAACAATCTCTCCATTCTTAAAGAATTTCCCACAGATTTTATATTTGGTACTGCTACTTCATCTTATCAAATAGAGGGAAATAGTTTTGGAGGATGTGGTAAATCTATCTGGGATGAATTTGCCAAAAAAAGACTCAAAGGCGTAGACGGTCAAAAAGCCTGCAATCACTTCAATTATTTTAAAGAAGATATAAAGTTTATAAAAGAGGCAGGTTTCAAAGCTTATCGTTTCTCATTCTCATGGCCTCGAATTCTGCCTTTTGATCACAATACGATAAATACTGAGGGATTGGATTTTTATAGTCGGTTGCTTGATGAAATATTGAAAAATGATTTAGAACCCTTCCCCACACTCTATCATTGGGATCTACCCCTTCGCTTCTCTAGTCTTGGAGGATGGGAAAATCAAGATACCTGTAAAAGATTTGCTGATTTTTCATATATCATTTCCGAAAAGTATAGTGATAAATTTCAAAAAATTGCCACCATCAACGAGCCATGGTGCGTATCTTGGTTAAGTCATTATTTAGGAGAACATGCTCCGGGTTTGAATAATCTCTCTTCAGCAGTAAAAACCATGCATAATATTTTATTGGCACATGGGATGTCATTACAAGCATTAAGGTCAAAAGGAAATAATGAAATAGGAATTGTTTTAAATAATGAGTATCCAGAACCATTTAATGAGGATCCTAAAAATATTCAAGCAGCAAAGTTATTTGATGATATTTATAATCGATGGTTTTCAGATGCTATATTTAAAGGCTCTTATCCTGAACTAGCTCTAAATATTTTAGAGAAATATTTACCTAAAAATTACAACTCACAATTAAAAATTATTTCCCATCCTATAGATTGGATTGGAATAAATTACTATACAAGGTCAGTAATCAAATATTTGAATGCTGATGATGGGATTAATTATGAATGTGAAAGAGGTTCTCTAAAAAAAACAGATATGGGATGGGAGCTCTACCCCAAGGGATTGAGTTATTTCATTGAAAGAATTCATCAAGAATATAGTGATGATATACCTATTTATGTAACTGAAAATGGAATGGCCAATAACGATCAAATCTCATCCAATGAGGTAATTGAAGATCAAGATAGAGTTGAATACTTCCAATTGCACCTGAAAGAAATTTTAGATTGTCTTAAAAAAGGAATTCAAGTGAAAGGATATTTTGCATGGTCTCTATTAGATAATTATGAATGGGCTTTCGGCTATGAAAAACGTTTTGGATTAATCTATGTTGATTTTGAAACATTCAAGAGAACTCCAAAAATATCTTTTAATCAATTTTCTAAATATTTGTAAGTAAATTAGCGATGTTTCAATTATTATTAAATAATTTATTAAATTTCATTACATAAACATATCATAAAATTAGTTTATATTATTTTACGATCTTAATTATGATAATATAAAACTATGAATGAAGGATCAGTAATCAGCCAATTAAAGATCAATTTTTATAGAAGAATTGATAAACCTGATGAAGTAAGATTTCTAGACTCGTCAACACTTAATCATGCGATATGTCTTGAAATAGCTGAAGCTACATTTAATGACTCATTAATCTCTTATGAAGATCTTTGTCACAAAATTCCTAGAAAAATAGGCGCTAGATCTACAATTCTAAATTCTCTCAATTATGCTGTCTCAAAAAAATTTTTTATCAAAAAAAGCTACGAAAAAGATAGACGAATAAAAACTTATGCACTTTCAGAAGCTTTTAAAATCACTGTAAAAGAGTGGATTAATGAATTAAGAGAGGTTACAAGTAATTTTAAGTAATTAATTAAATAAAAGTCCAGCTCCTAGTAAGCCTGTATCTTCCTTTATCTTAGTAATCTTAAAATTAATTTTTTTTACATCATTACAAAAAATGTACTTTCTAGTGTCTAAAATTAATTTCTTAGTAAAATTACTATTATTTAGTATCACACCCCCACCTAAAATAACTAACTCCGGGTCTATTGTATTAATCAAATTCCCTATAAATGAAGCTAAAGAATTTGATATCTTATCTAAGTAGGAATTTTTTTCATAGTTTGAATTCATTTTTGATATTTTTTTTATAATCGGCTTACCTGAGTAGAATTCTTCTGGGATCAAAGAATTAGTTTTATTAGTTTTAGGATTAAATAAGGATATTTTTGAAGAGCCAAAATGAATAGCATAACCTCTTGCGCCTGTGTATATTTTGTTATCAATCATTAATGAGTAGCTTATTCCTGAACCAATATTTATATAGGCAAAATTTTCTTTTCCCCTTCCATATCCAAAAAATTTCTCAGCTCTTAAATGATTGCGTACATCAGAGTCAGCTTTAACTTTAATTTTTTTAGAAAATAGATTTTTGAAATTTAAATTGTTCCATTTAAAGTTATATGTGCCTTTAATAATCCCCTTGTTATCTATAAGTTCTGGCACTCCTATTCCAACACAATCAATTCCTGAATCTTTTAAAATAGTTTTTGCATTATTAATAATATTAGTGAGGTTAGCCTTATCATTTTTAAATAATTTTGATGGAAATTCTATTTTTTTAGAAATATTGCCCGTCAAAGTATTTACTATGCCCATTGAGGTCTTAGTGCCACCAATATCTATACCTAAGGATTTTGACATTATGATAAGTTTGATAATTTATCAGTAAATATTCTATATTTCTTGCATTTATAAATTATTGAAGCAGGCCATTTACTATTAAATTTACTATTTTGGGCAATCATAGAAAATGCATACTTCTTCTCATTGCCAGTTAAAACTAGTGTGGCTGATTTTGATAAAGCGGCTATTGTATTTAATCCAACTGTGAGACCATATTTGGGAACTTCGTTGATAGATTTAAAATTAGGGAAAGTTTTCATATTATCTCGTCTAGTCTCTTTAGTTAACTTAGTTATGTGAGTATTTTGATTTCTTTTAGAATGAATATTATTAAAAGCAACATGACCATCAGAGCTACCAGATGCCAATAAAAAAATATCTATCCCTCCTATATTTTTTATTTGATAATCATATTTTGCTGGATCTAAAACATTTGGAAATAATATTCTTTCATTTGTTATTTTATAATTTTTTCTTTTTTTATAATTTAATAGTCTTTTAATTACCTGGTTGCTAAATCTTACACAACTAAAGTGGCTCTTTGGATCAACCAAAGAGAAACTATTTTTTCTTTTTAAAACATATTCATCCATCATAACTATGGTTAAGTTTTCTAGACTTATTTTTTTTTTATGTGATATTCGTCCTAGTTGATAATATGTTTTTGTTAAAGATCTACCACCTGGGCAACCTAGGACACATTTATTTTTTTTTTGGAGGAGTTCTAAGATTTCATTAGCAAGGTATTTAGCTAATTGATTACTATCAGAAAACTTTTTAATCAATTATTTTTCTACTCCTGTTACCATTCCTGAAATAAAACGTCTTTGAAGAAATATATAAACAATTAATACTGGCAAAGCCACCCATATAGCCGCTGCCGCGGTTATTGCCGGGTCACCGTAACGCTTATTTCCTGCAAAATAACTGAGTGCTAAAGGGGCGGTTCTCATATCTGCATCTTGGATCATTATCAATGCAAGTAAAAATTCATTCCAGGTCCACATAAACAACAATACTGTTAAGGTTAGTATTGCAGGCTTCATCTGAGGTAATAGAATTTTTATTAAGATTGCTATTTTACCAGCTCCCTCTAGCATTGCAGCTTCTGACAAGGTTATAGGGATTGATTTAAAACTAGAGCGTAACCAAAAAATACTAAAAGGTATTGATAATCCTATTTGAGGGAGAATTAATGCCCAGTAGGAACTATCTAATCCAAATTTTCTCATAGAATAATACAGAGGAATAATTAGCGACTCATATGGTAAGACTAATCCCACCAAAAGAATTGCAAATAGGGGTGTAATTCCAAGCACATCAAGCTTTTCAAATGCATAAGCGGCAGGAATACTACATACAATTGTTATACCAACAACACCTATGACCACTACAAAAGAAGAAAATAGACCGGTGCTAAAGCCCCCACCTGTCCATGCCTTGATAAAATTATCTAGATAAATTCCAGTAGGTAATGTAAAACCCGACACACGAGTTCCTGGTTCACTCAAAGCTAAAAATAATATTGAAAAGAATGGATACAGTACAATTAAACAACCAAATAGAAATATTAGATGTGCTATAAGTTTTTCACGATCGCTTTGTTTCATTTTTTTTCTCTGAGTGTAACAATAATAAGTGAAATTAAAGTAAATATAAGTAGTGTTAACATTACTCCTAAGGATGATGCGGAACCAACTTGGTTCATTTGAAATGCTTTTTTATATATAAACATAGAAGGTATCATTGTCGAAGTTCCAGGCCCACCCCCTGTAGTAATATATATTAAATCAAAGTTTCTAAGAGCAAGGGTTACAGTAAATACCAAGGCTACAATAATTTCTCCTTTTAGACCTGGAAGAGTAACATTGAAAAATTCAGCAAATGCTCCTGCGCCATCCACCTTTGCAGCATCATATAATTCGGATGGGATCTTTTGAACTCCGGCTATAAAAAGTATCATTGTAAAACCAAACATAACCCATGTGCCAATCAATCCAACAAATGGTAAAGCGTAATCAAATGAGCCAAGCCAAGCGCGGGATATGTCTTCCAATCCAAAAAAATCTAAACCAGAATTAAGAGGTCCCTTTGGTGCGTAGATCCATCTCCAGGCTATACCAACAACAATCATTGATAAAATTTGAGGTAAAAAAAGTATGGCACGATACATTGCCATTCCTTTAATTTTAACCCTAACCATGATACCAGCTATTCCCAAACCAATAACTATTGGAAAAAAAGAATAAAAAATAATTAATATAAAAGAATGTTTAATTGATGATGTTATTTTTTTATCAGCAAGGTTTTTTTTATAGTTTTCTAAGCCTACCCACTTCTTTTCTCCTATCCCACTCCACTCTGTAAAAGATGTAAAAATTGTGTCACTTAAGGGATAAAGAACAAATAAACTATAAAATAAAAATGCAGGGAGAAGATATAAGTAGTTTGAGTAATCGATTTTTTTGAAAGGCCTATGATTTATCATTGAATCGTCATAGGCCTCGCAAATAAAATTTAGTTCATACTTTCAGCAGCCATTGCATCAATAAAGTCTTTTGCTGATGCTGCACCACCTAGTAATCTCTGTAGTTCTTGTGTTACAGTATCATACATACCAGGGGTAGCCCAATCTGTATAAAAAGTCTTTGCATTTGAGCCAACAAGAGCGTTTGAAGCAGAAATTACTTCTGCTTGCAAATTAGATGTTGGATCTATTGTTGGAGACTGAGCTGGAACTCTGCCCACCTGCATAAGATCATCAACAAAATCATTGCTCATTAAATGTGCTAAAAACTTTGCAGCTAAGTCAGGATTAGATGATTTAGAACTAATATGCCAAGGAAGTGCAAATGAACCTCCACCAGCAACACCACTAGTGCTTCTTGGCATAGCAAATGCTCCGACGTTATCACCCATTCCTTCATTAAGTTGAGCTGTCATCCAAGTACCAGTAAGGTTGAATAGTCCATCACCGTCAATAAACATTGCATTAGCGTCGTCATAACCTATACCCAAAGAGTCGCTACCAAAATAACCTGCTTTAGCAATTTCTTCGAGCTTTTCAGCAGCTTGAATTCTTGATGAAGTAGCGTAGTCATTACCCTTTGCATCAAAAATCCAACTTCTTGTTTGACCAGGGTCAACAAAGGCTCCTTCTATCAATCCCCATACATGTATTATAGGCCACCCGTCGGCACCACCTAATATTATTGGAAGCTCTCCTGCACTATTAGCTGTAGCTAACGCACTTTCAAACTCAGAAAAATTGGTAGGAACCGATAAACCAAGTGAGCTTAGTTTTTCTTTATTATAATAAACAATCACATCCTCAGCTACTGGGCTTATTCCATATAAAGTTCCGGATCCCCAGCTAGAGCCATCTTCACTCCAAGAAAATTCAGCGAGTGATCCATCTGCAAATAAATTTTTCCAACCATACTGATCAGCATATTTATCTAATGGAATAATAAGGTCATTTTGAATTAATGTTCCATCAACTGTAAATCCTTGATTGCCATGAGCTAAGTCAGGCGGATTACTATCAGCCAACTTTAATTTAATAGTTGCCATAAAATCATCCCAACCTAAATAACTTGCCTCAACTGTTACTCCAGGGTTTGCCTCTTCAAACTGTGCAGCGGCGGCAGTAAGTGTTGCCTCATCACCAGCTTCAGCGAGTATCCTCAAAGTCTCTGCATTAACATTGGTCGTTAAAAAAAGCACTGAGAGAAAAATTAAAAATTTTTTCATCGTTTCCTCCTTTAATTTAATCCTTAATAATAAGTAAAATATAAAGTATTCAATAAATCAAATTTTTAATATTACCTAAAATTACTATTATCTTTTATGATGATTATTTAAGGACTATTTGTCTTGAATTTCAACGTAATTTTCTATTAGAATAGTTTCACTAGGGGGGAAGAGTATGAGTGAAAAAATTGTTTTAATTGGTGCGGGAAGTGCGAACTTCGGATTAGAAGCAGTATCTGATATTTTTAAATCTCTGCCACTTGAAGGTAGCGAGATTATCCTTCATGATACAGACTCAGGGGCTTTAAAAGAAACTTTAGAAGTTGCCGAAAAATATAAATCCGAATGGAATGTAAACTTCACTTTAAAAGCTTGCGAGGATAGAAAAGATGCCCTTGAAGGTGCAACATTTATTGTTATATCAATAGAAGTTTCACCTAGGTTTGGATTATGGGATGAGGACTGGAAGTTTCCTCAACAGTTTGGAATAAAACAAATCTATGCTGAAAATGGAGGTCCTGGTGGTCTTTTTCATTCCTTAAGAATTATTCCTCCTATCCTAGAAATTTGCGATGATATCAATCAGATTTGTCCTGATGCATATATTTTTAACTTTAGTAATCCAATGCAAAGAATATGTCATGCTGTAACTGTAAAATATCCTGAAATGAAATTTATTGGTTTATGTCATGCTATTGCCGAAATGGAAAGAGACTTGCCTGAACTTATGAATACAGGATTTGAAAATATCGAATACAGAGCGGGTGGACTAAATCATATAAGCATACTTACTGAAGTTAAATATAAAGACTCTCAAAAAGATGCTTATCCTTTAATTAGAGATAAAGCTTTGGATTATTACAAGAATTATGTCATTGATTTTGAAAAGATGAATGAGCAATCTACGTCTCCTGGAGCAGAACGAGGTATTTTTTTAAAGCTTTTTGAGACTTATAATTATCTTCCTATTACAACAGATAGTCATTTAGGAGAGTATCTTCCTTGGGCCCATAGTATTGCTGATCATCATGCTATTCTTCATTTTTACAAAAGTTATAAAAAAAACTGTATGACCGTCTATAAGTCTGAAGAAATGCATAGTTTTTACTTTGATAGAAATAGGCAATCAAAAGAAAGATTAGTAGAGTTAATGGAAGCTATCGTAGAGGATAAAAAGATGGAAGAAGCAGCTGTTAATATTTTAAATAAAAATTTTATAAAACAAATACCTAACGATATAGTTGTAGAAGTTCCTGCTATTGTTGGGAAGGATGGTATTAATGGGATTAGTCTTGATAACTACCCTGATAATTTTGCTTCGATCTTAGTAAATCAAGTTGGTACAATAAGGTTAACAACTCAGGCGGTTCTAGAAAAATCAAAATCTATTGCTTTTCAAGCACTATTAGCTGACCCAGTCGTTGATGATTATAATTCAGCAAAATCTCTTTTAGATACAATGCTCTATTTTCAAAAAGATCATCTCGGCTATCTAAAATAATTTGATTAACTTAGGTATTATCGGATGTGGATCTGTGATGCAAGGTCCTTACATGGAATTAGTAAATAAATTTATATTTAAAAAACTAGTTAATTTAAAATCTGTATCAGATACTAATTTAGATCTTCAGCCAATATTAAAAAAAAAAATTTTTTTTGAAAATTTTTTTACTGATTATAATCAAATACTCAATGACAAAAAAATAGATGTTGTATTAATACTAACTTCTATGAAAGAGCATGCTAAGATTGCTAAGCAAGCTCTATTGGAAGATAAACATGTCTTGGTTGAAAAACCAATGGCTACAAATATGAAAGAGCTAGATGGTCTTTTTAAAATTGCAAAATCATCAAATAAATTTTTGATACCAGCACCCTTTGTAACATTAAGTCCAACTTACCAAGCTATAAATTTAGAGTTAAAAAATAAAACAATTGGTAACGTTTCGCTTGCTAGAGCTAGATATGGTTGGGCAGGACCTGATTGGGGTGAATGGTATTATAAAACAGGCGGAGGTCCATTATTTGACTTAGGTGTTTATAACATTACTACCTTAACAGGCTTATTAGGCCCTGTTAAAAATTTAGTGGCGAAATCTTCTCTTTCTTCACCATATCGAACAATAAATGAGAAAAAATTTAAAGCGCGCACAAATGATAATTTTCAAATTATGCTTGAGTTTAAAAATGGTTGTATAGGTGTAGTTACTACAGGTTTCACAATGCAACAGTATAAATCTCCTGCTGTAGAACTTTATGGTTCAAGTGGAACAATTCAAATGCTTGGAGATGATTGGGAACCAAAAGGATTTGAAATATGGAGAAATTCGAGATCTTCCTGGGAGTTATATAACACCCCTTATGCCAATTGGCCTTGGGCATCTGGTTTTAATCATTTAATTGAATGCATACTAAAGAAGAAAAGACCATCAATTAAATTAGATCATGCCTACCATGTGAATGAAATAATGATTAAAATTAATGAATCGTCAAAGAAAAATAAAGAAGTCTCGATAGGCAGCTCATTCAAACCTCTGAAGTTTACAAAAAAGGTTAAAATAAAAAAAGGTCATCTAGATCATGATAGGGATCACGATGGTATATAAACCCTCCCCTAAACCAGATTATTTGAAAAGTACTTTGATCAAATATTCTTCTATAAAAACTCATATGTGGGGGGATAAAATTTCAGGATACGTTAAAGATTGGATTTATGTTTCAAACAGACATTTACATCAAATAATTTTTGGTCTGAAGCCTAACTCAAATTTTAAACATTCTGAAAGTTTTAGAACTATTTTTGGAGCAGATGAATATTTATATGTTTTGTCAGGAGTATTATTAATAAGTAATCCAAAAACAGGAGAGGTTAAACGAGTAGAGGAAGGTCAGTCAGTTTTTTTTGAAAAAGATACATGGCATCATGCATTTAATTATAGCAATAAAGAGTTACAAGTCTTAGAATTTTTTTCTCCTCCCCCTATTACAGGAACATCTGGTATTTATGCAAAGAAAAGACCTTATCTAAAAAAAAATCTATACCAAAGAAAATTTTCTATTAACCCTCTAAGAAAATCTGGTAACAAGAACTCACTAGAGATTTTGAAAAATGAGAATATTAATTGGTCACTTCTTGGTAAAAATCAGGAACTTTTATTGGGAGATATAATAAATACTAAACATTTAAAAATAAAAATAATTAAATTAAAAGGATTTCAAAAAAGCCCACCTTTGTCATTTAAATATCATTCCTGCTTTTTTAGTCTTAGTAATAATCTGCAGTTTAATATTAATCTCTCTAAAAGACTGCGTGTGCTTAAATATAGGGATAGTGTATATTTGATTAAAGGAGATAATTTGACTATTAAAAATAATTCAAAAATTGAAGCTTCATTAATAATTTGTGAAGGTATTTAAAATAATGAAGTAACCATAAAATAAGTTGAGTTCTCTAGAAAACTATCTTAGATGTATATTTCATGAAAAAATGCTAAAGTTTTCAACCTATTATGGCTGATGTAAATCTAAAGAGTATAAGAAAAACCTACGATAAGACAGAAGTAGTACATGGAGTAGATCTAGATATTAACTCTGGAGAGTTTATGGTTTTTGTGGGTCCTTCTGGATGTGGAAAATCTACTTTACTTAGAATGATTGCAGGTCTCGAAGAAATCACTGATGGAGAGATCTCTATTGGTGGTGAGATAGTTAACAACATTATTGCTGCTGAAAGAGGAGTAGCAATGGTCTTCCAATCTTATGCTCTATACCCTCATATGACAGTGTTTGATAATATGGCTTTCGCCCTTAAGCAGTCAAAAACTCCTAAGGATGAAATTCTGGAACGTGTAACAGAAGCGGCAAAGGTTTTACAAATTGAAACTTTATTTGAGAGACTTCCAAAACAGCTCTCAGGAGGACAACGTCAGCGTGTTGCAATAGGTAGGGCAATCGTCAGGGACCCAAAAGTTTTTTTATTTGATGAGCCTTTATCAAATCTCGATGCAGCGCTTCGTGTTCAAACAAGAATAGAAATAGCAAAATTGCATAGTCAATTAACAGCAACCATGATTTATGTCACACATGATCAGGTTGAGGCTATGACTCTGGCTGATCGAATTGTAGTTTTAAACAATGGTGTTATTGAACAAGTAGGAACTCCTATTGAACTCTATAATTCTCCTAAAAATCAATTTGTAGCTGAATTCATAGGTTCACCAAAAATGAATATTATCGATTTGGAAGGTGAACAAAAATCAAGTTTGATAAATATCCAAGCACCTAATCAATCTGCAAAAATTGGAATAAGACCAGAGCACTTTCATGTTGCTTCTAATGGTTCTTCTAAACTTCAAGGGAAAGTTAGGCATATTGAAAATTTAGGTGAGCACTTGCTTTGCTATATAAATCTAGGAAAAGATTATGAAATTACTGCTAAGCTCGATGTGGGTAGTGAGATAAATGTCGATGAGGTCATTCAACTTGATTGGCAAAAAAATCATGAACATTTTTTTAATTCCTTTGGCATCTCAATTGACTAAATATGTCTAGTAATCCTGAATTAGGGGTATGTTACTATCCTGAACACTGGTCTGAAGATCTGTGGATAACTGATGCACAGAATATGCACAAAAATGGTATTCGATGGGTCAGAATAGCTGAATTTGCTTGGTCTCGTATCGAACCAAACCCTGGAAAATATGAGTGGGAATGGTTGGATAAGGCTGTGGATATCTTAGGAAGCAATGGGTTAAAAATAGTCATGTGCACACCCACTCCCACACCTCCAAAATGGCTTGTGGATCAAATGCCGGATATGGTGGCAATTGATGAAAACGGTAAACCAAGAAATTTTGGATCGCGCCGTCATTACTCTTTCTCTCACTTAGGCTACCAAAAAGAAAGTCAAAGAATAACTGAAGCAGTAGCAAAAAAATATGGTCAGAATAAATTTGTTCAAGCCTGGCAAACTGATAATGAATATGGGTGCCACGAGACAACATATTCTTGGTGTTCTTCTTCCTTAACTCAATTTAGGAAATGGCTTGAGAAAAAATATAAGTCTATTGATGAACTAAACAAATCTTGGGGTAATGTTTTTTGGTCTATGGAATACCGATCCTTTTCAGAGATTGAACTTCCCAACCTAACTGTAACTGAGGCAAACCCTTCTCATAATTTTGATTTCCGTAAATTTAGTTCTGACCAGGTTAAAAATTTTAACTCTCAACAAGTCAAAATAATTAATGAGCATTCTCCTGAAAGACCAGTGAGTCATAATTATATGGGGCACTTTGTAGAATTCGATCACCGTGAAGTTTCTAAAGACTTAGAAATTGCCGCTTGGAATAGTTATCCATTAGGCAATCTTCAAAATATGCAAACTATCGCCAGAGAGGATAAAAAACTATTGAGGAACTGCTTTAATATGGGGGATCCTGATTTTCAATCTTACCATCACGATCTGTATCGAGGAATGGGTCGATTGTGGATAATGGAACAACAACCAGGACCTGTTAACTGGGCTAAATATAATCCTATCCCTAAAGCTGGCGCTGTCAGAATGTGGACTTGGGAGGCTTTTGCTCATGATGCAGAAGTTGTAAGTTATTTTAGGTGGAGGCAAGCTCCATTTGCTCAAGAGCAAATGCATGCTGGACTAATGCATCGTGATAATACTCCTGCTGTTGGAAGTCACGAAGCTTTACAGGTAGCTCAAGAAATTCAAAAAATAAAACTTCCCCAAACTCAAAAATCAGAGATTGCCCTTCTACATGATTACGAGGCTTGTTGGATGACAGAATTAGATGGTCAAACAGAAGATTTTCATTACACACGATTGATGCTTGATTTTTATAAAGCTATTAGGGTGAACGGTGGATCCTTAGATGTTGTGGGAAAAGAGGCTGA
>CABXVZ010000002.1 GCA_902515765.1 uncultured Alphaproteobacteria bacterium
TATGAAATTAATACTTAGCTCTGGAGAAGAATATGTACCAGTATTTACAATGCAAAAAAATAATTTAAGAAAAAATACAATTGCTCTTTTCAAGAAAAGAGGAATTGAAATAGTAAAGATTGGAAATGTTAAAAGAGGTAAAGGACTAGTATTTCAAAACTATAATACAAAAAACATCTATTCTTATAGTCATTTTAGCGAAAATTATTTAAAGCTATAACTTTCTTTATATTTTTAAGATTTATTTTCTCTAAATTTATCTCAGCAGATATATCACTGTGACTTTCAGCTCTAGTTTTTTTGTAGGCTTTGTCATAATGATGAATAATTAGCGATTTTACTAATTCGTAATAATCCTTTTTCTTCAACGAAAGCTCTATATTTTTATAGTCCTCCTTAGGTATAATTTTTTTTAAAACCCTTAAAGCTTCAACCATTAAATCTGGATTTGAAGTGAAGTATTTATAGTCATTTAGAATATAATTTATTCTTTCATCTAAACTACTCACTAATTTAATATTTTTTCCTAATGGCATAGATTTCCAAATCAAACTTGGTATATTTAATTTTCCTACCTTAATGCTTTCAGCTTCCACCCATATTTTTTTTTTTAAATTAAAATTTCTTAATTTTTCATAAATAAGTGTTTCAAAGTATTTTTGAGTTGGTTGAACTTGATTTGGAATATTTCCCAAAATAGAACCTTTATGTTTAGCTAAACCTTCAAAATCAATAACTTGATACTGTTTAGATAACTCTTTAAGAAATAAAGTTTTTCCTACACCTGTTATGCCCATAATTTGATTATAATTATAATTTGGTGCATCTTTCTCTAAAAAATTAACAACAAATTTTCTATATGATTTGTACCCACCATCTAGAAGAAAAACTTCATAACCAATTTGCTTTAATACTAAATATAGACTAAGAGACCTAAGTCCACCTCGCCAACAATAAATTAAGACCTTATCTTTTTTTTCAAATTTAATTTTTGAAATTATATTAGAAATATTAACACTAATTAATTGTGCACCTATTTTTTTAGCTAAAAAAGAATTTTCTTTATATTGAATACCAATTTCATGTCGTTGAATATTACTTAAAACTGGCAGATTCACAGATCCAGGAATATGATCTTCTTTGTATTCAAGTGGTGTTCTTACATCAATAATTACACTATAATTATCAAATATTTTATTTTTATATTCTATTTTGTTAATGCGCATATTCTTCATTTTAATAGCAACACTATATCCATATTATCTTCACTCTAAAGATATTAATCTACAATATGAAATTGACTGGAATTCAATTCACTTAGCAGATATTTTTTGGAGTATTAGCATTGATAAAAATGTATATGAAATTGATTTTTTAATTAAAAGCTATGGTTTAACTGACAAAATATATAACTATGAATCTTTGACATCAGTAAATGGTTATATTCAAAATAATCACTTAAGGCCTTTAAAATATTCCAGTAAAACAAAGAGTTCAAATCAAGACGTCTATTCAAATATTGAATTTGATAATGATGGTAAGATAGCTAGCTTTGAAATCTCAAAACAAATAAGCGAAGATCAAGTTCAAATGCAAAAAAAAATACTAGATAAATATCTTTATTTTACAGATCCAATTTCTCAAATGACTCAATATTTCATATATAAAATTAATTCAGATAGAAATATAGTAGATGGTCTTAATATATATGAGCTTATTTCTGAAGTACTTCCTTCTTATGATTTTAAAGAAAATATTCCTACTATTTATCAAGGTGAAGTGGGTATTTTGAAATTAACTTTTCCTTTTTTTCAAGGTCTTCATAAAAGCGAAAAAAAAAATAACCTAAAAGAAATCAAAATGTATAGTGCAAATATCCAAAATACAAATATTCCTGTAAAATTTGATATAATTTCAAAGAAATTTAATGCTAAACTCTACTTAAAAAGTTTTGAAATAAATGAATGATGATAATTACCAAAAAAAGATCACTCATAAAATCTCTTACATGGAGGTTATTAGGATCAATTGATACTTTTATTCTTAGTTTAATTATTATCAATTATTCTTCAGAGAAATATACTTACGATTTAGCTTTGTATATTGCATCTTTTGAAATTATTACAAAAACAATCCTTTACTATTTTCATGAAAGGATTTGGAATATCTTTAAAATTGGAAGACTTAAAGAGAAAGTAAGAAGAGGTAGATCTCTTTTTAAAGCAATGACATGGAGGGTAATAGCCTCTTTGGATACTTTTTTCCTTAGTTATATTATAACTGGACGATTTGACTGGGCTACAAGTATTGCAATATTTGAAATTATCACTAAAGCTATAATATATTATTTCCATGAAAGAGCTTGGAACAGAGTCAAATGGGGTAGGATAATAGAAAATGAATAAAATATCTAATTTAGAATTAAATCTTCTTAAATTATTTAAAGGTGATTTACCCCTTTATAAAAGTTATTGGATATATTATGTCTTAGGTAATTTTTTGATATCTGCTCCTTTACTTTTGGTGACAAAATTTCAAATACAAAAGTTTATCTATTCTTTCTCCTTGTATTTAGTTATTAATCTCATTTATTATTTTAGCTCCTGTATTGGTGTGTGGAGAAGTTCCCAAAGCTACAAAGGTAACAAAATATTAGCTTTTTTAGCTAGATTTGTTGTTGTAATAGGTATAATTACTACTGTCCTTGAGTTAAGAACAGTAATTTCAATTATTTATAGTTAGTTATTGATAATCAATTTATCTTCTAATCTAAAAAAAAATCCATATTATATTTTTAATGGATGACAATACCCAACTCCAAGTTAGAAAATTTCTAAAAAGATTAGGTATAAATTCACAGGATCAGTTGTTAAAATATATTCAAGACAATCCAGACTCAAAAGAGATACCTATCAAAGTTACTTTTGAAATTGATGGTAAAGAATATTTTAAATTTGAAGATAAAATAGAAAACTAATCATTTAAGATGAAAAAAATTCAAAATTATTTTTTTAGTGGAATACTAATTGTTGCTCCATTAGGTCTTTCAGTCTATGTGGCTTGGGTTGTAGTAGGACTTGCAGATAGAATTTTTAGACCTTTTATACCTTTAGAGCAACTAGGCATACCTTCTGAAATTCCTGGAGTTGGTTTAATAGTCGCTTTTCTTTTTTTCACAATTTTAGGTGCAATAACAGGGAGTTTTTTTGGGAGGTTTTATCATAAAGTAGTAGATGGGATTCTGTCAAAAATTCCTGGTTTAAATTCTATTTATAATACTGTTAAACAAATCATTGATACATTTGCGACAACACAATCAAATGCCTTCAAAGAAGTAGTTCTAATTGAGTATCCTCAAAAAGATATATATGCATTAGCTTTCTTAACAAGTGAAACAAAAGGTGAAATAGCAGCTAAAAAAAAAATGAAGATGATAAATGTTTTTATGCCTTCCACTCCTAATCCAACTACTGGTTTTTTAATGTTTGTTCCTATGTCAAAATGTATTCGACTTTCTATGTCAGTTGATCAGGCTATTAAATATATCATATCTGCTGGCCTAGTTACACCAAATGTACCTGCCATTAAAAAAACAATTATAAAGAAAAAAACTTCTACAAAAAAATTAGCTAAAAAGTAACTTTATTGCTTCTTGTTGTTTAAAAAATAATAATAATTTATAAATATTCTTTTTGAAAGTTTCATTTTCATACCTATGATTAGTAATAATTTCTTTTACATAGTCTAGGGAGTCGATAATGAGATCTTGATCCTGTAATGGATTAACAAATTTAAATAGTGAGTCACCACTTTGACGGTATCCTAAAATATCACCTGTTCCTCTAATCTCTAAATCCTTTTCTGCTAGTTTAAATCCATCTATATTGTCTTTAAAAATTTGAAGCCTCTCAGTAGAAGTTTCTGTAATATCTTTACCATAAATTGAAAAACAATATCCTTGAAGGGCACCTCTACCAACTCTACCCCTTAATTGATGTAATTGAGATAATCCAAACTTTTCAGCATTCTCAATTACAATATAATTTGCATTTTTATTGTCTATGCCAACCTCTACGACTGTAGTGGCTACTAAAACTTTAATTTTCCCTTTTTTAAATTGGTTAATAATTAATTCTTTTTCTTGAGATTTCATTTTACCATGTAGCATTTGAACATTTTCACCAAAAATTTTTTGAAGAGATTTATATCTACTATCTACATCCTTATATTGTAAATTATCTGAAGCTTCTACTAAGGGGCAAATCCAATAAGCTTGATTTAGTTCATTGACATTCTTTTTTAAATAAATGGCTAGATCATTAATTTTAGAAGTATCAGCAACTCTGGTAATAATTGGTTTTTGAAAAGCTGGCCTTTCATTAATAATAATTTGTTCAATTTCTCCATACTGAGCCAAGGCTAGAGTTCTGGGAATAGGCGTTGCAGACATAAGAAGGATATTTGTATCGATACCTTTTTCTGCTAAAAAAAGTCTTTGCTGAACTCCAAATCGATGTTGTTCATCAATAATAGCATAAGATAAATTATTAAATTCTAAATTTTCTTGAAATATTGCATGTGTTCCCACAATAAAATTAAATTTATTTTTAGATATTTTTGAATAAATATCAGTTTTATCTTTTGTACTTCCTGTTAATAAAACTGCTTTCATATTCTGATTTGATAAATAATTAATTACATTTTCATATATTTGCTGTGCCAATATTTCAGTAGGTGCCATATATGCTACTTGTAAGTTTTTATTTATAAAGGGTATAGATGAAAGGAGAGCTACAATAGTCTTACCGGACCCCACATCTCCTTGAAGTAAAATGGTCTCTCTATATTGAGAATTATTTAATTTGTTAATATCATTAATTGCAGATTTTTGCATATTAGTTAATTGAAAAGGTAATAGATTTGAGATTTTATCTTGATTAGAATAATCCAAATTTAAAGATTCAAGTTTTTTTTTTGTTTTTTCTTTTAGATATCTTATAGCAAAATAATTTGAAACTAATTCATCAACAGCTAATCTTTTTCTAAATACTTCTTTTTTATCAACTTCTTGGAGATTATCTGGAAAGTGAATTTTCTTAAGTGAGTCTTCAAAGCTATTAAATTGATGTTTACTAATCAATCTTTCATTCAACCATTCATCAAAATTATTTATATAATCTTTCCCACCATTAATAATTTTTTTAATATCTTTTAAACTGATACCCCTAGTTAAAGGATAAATATTTTCTAATCTTCTTAAATTTTGTTCATTTTCAACTTCTTCTATATAATCAGGATGTGCAATACTAAGATTGCTTTTATAAAAAGATATTTTACCACTAATAATGAATTCTTTATTTTCAGGATATTTTGTTCTTAAAAAATTACCTTTCATTGAAAAGTAGATAATATTTACTATTAGAGACCCTTTAGTACACTCAATTACATAAGGTAGTCTTTGGTTAAAAGGAGGGCGATGTTTTTTTATCTTAACTAAAGTTGTTATGACTTGGCCTTTTTCTAAAGTTTTAAAATCTATATCTTGAGTTCTGTCAATTACTCGGGTAGGTAAGATATAAAAGGCATCTAAGACAATTTTGATACCTAAATTTTTTAAATATGATGCTTTTTTAGGCCCAATACCTTTAAGTTTATCTACATTTTGATATAAGGGGGATAAGTCATTACTAGTCATGGTTAATATTCAAGATAGATTAAAAAAAATAAAATATCGATGCCAAACATTGGGAATTAAAGAATTAGATGTCACTTTCTCTAAAATCTATAAAAAAATTGAAAATTCAAATAACACTCCCATTATAGATTTAATGGAAGATTTATTAGAAAATGAAACACAGTATATCTTCGATCTTTTTTTTAATGAAGTCTCAAAAGAAGAAAAACAAAAATATTCACCAATTGTTGATTTATCAAAATAGAAAAGTCTAATTTTATGCCTAATTCTAAATTTATTCTTTTATGCGAAGATGATAAAATAGCTTTAGACTTTTTAAATATATATAAAGCACAATATCCTTCTATTAAGATTTGTTATTTCCCAGCTCATGATTCACTTCCATTCAGTACTGAAAAATCAAGTGAACAAATACTTTTAGATAGATCTAAAAGTTTAATAAATATTAACAAAAATGAAGTTATCATAATAACTTGTAATAATCTTCTAAAACTAATTGAGATTAATAAAGATGTTGATCACTATTTTAAGATTAAGACTAATCAACAATTAGAATTAAAAGAAATTGTAAAAAAATTAGTTGAATTTGGACATAATAATAATCCTAATGTTTATAATAAATTAGAGTTTTCGCTAAGAGGTGACATCTTAGATATTTATAATTGCCAAACAAATCCATATAGAATTTCTTTTTTTGATAATACGATTGAGTCTATCAAACAATTTAATCCTCAAAGTCAATTAACTAACAAAAAAGAAATTGATGAAATAACTATTGTAAATCCTTTTATTGAGTCTACTGAAACTAATCATAAAAGTACAAATATCCTAGAATTGCTTGAGGGTTATGATATCAAAACATTAAATAGAGGTGATTTAATTTTATATGAAAGAATTAAATTTTTTAAATCAATTTATAAACAAAGTGGCATAATAGATCCATATGAGAATTTTTATTTAGATGAAGAATTCTTTAAAAAAATCAATTTTGAAAATATTCAAATATCAACTCCAAAGATTTATTTAGATACAAAAAATGTATCTTTGGATTCACTTACTGGCATTAAATCTAAAATCATTATACATGAAGGATCTAATGAAACTTCTTTTAAGAAAGAATATTTTGAAAAAATTAAAATAGAACCAAACTATGCCAATAACATAACATTTGTGGATACAGTAATTTCTAAAAACCTATCTAGTAATGGATATATCCACATTAATGCCTACAATAAACCATCCAAGAATGCATTCACAGAGAATGTTGTAAGTTTTAATGAGTTAAGTCTTGGCGATGCAATAGTTCATCAAAAACATGGTATAGGAAGATTTTTATCCATAGATAGTATTGAAATAAGTCATAGAATCAGAGAGTTTGTAAGATTGATTTATCGAAATAATGATAAATTACTACTACCTATAGAAAATTTAAATTTAATATCTAGATACGGCTTTGATGATAGTGGTGTTATTTTAGATAAATTAGGCAGTTCTGATTTTTCTATTAGAAAAAACTCTGTAAAGAAAAAGATTAAATTTCTTGCCAATAAATTGCTTAAAAATGCCGCCAGAAGAGAGACTTTATCTATTAAATCATTTGACTATTCTGAAAGTAATCTTGAAAAATTTAATAAACAGTTTGGTTTTATTGAAACTGAGGATCAATTAAATTCTATTGATGTCTCTTTATCAGATCTAAGATCTAATAAACCAGCAAATAGATTAATATGTGGAGATGTTGGTTTTGGTAAAACTGAAGTAGCTCTCAGAATTGCCTGTGCTACTTATCTATCTGGTTTTCAATTCATAATAGTTGTTCCTACTACTTTGTTAGCATTACAGCATAGTCGAACATTTTCTGATAGATTTTCAATTTTTAATGAAAGAGTCGCTACTCTATCAAGGTTTACTTCACAAAAAGAAAAAAAGGAAATACTTGAAAAGCTTAGAACTGGCGATATTCAAATACTCATAGCTACACATAGTTTATTTAAAAAAGAAATAGAATTTAATAACCTCGGTACTTTAGTAATAGATGAAGAACAAAAGTTTGGAGTAGATCAAAAAGAATACCTAATAAATAAATATCCTCACATCCATCTATTTTCACTATCTGCAACTCCCATACCTAGAACACTTCAAATGTCTTTGTTGGGATTAAAAGATTTAAGTGTAATTGGAACACCACCCTCTAATAGGTTAGCCATTAGAACTTATGTACAAAAATATGAGCAGGTTTCTTTTTTAACTGCTGTTAATAATGAAATTTCAAGAAATGGTCAAATTTTTATTGTTGTTCCTCGAATAAGTCATATCCCATTTGTTGAAAGTGAGATTAAGAAATTAAATTTAAATATTAGTTATGGGATAGGACATAGCAAAATGAAAGAAAAAGATATAGAGGAAGTCTTCATGTCATTTTCTGAAGGTAGAATACAATGTTTAATATCTACTAATATTATTGAGTCAGGCATTGATATTAAAAATGCTAATACACTTATAATTTTTAATTCTAATTTATTTGGTTTATCGCAACTTTATCAATTAAGAGGTAGGGTAGGTAGGTCTGATATAAGAGCTTATGCTTATTTATTTCATGATAGCGAAAAACTTATTAATAAAACGGCACTTAAAAAATTACAAGTGCTAGCAAATTATGAAAATTTGGGATCCAATTTTCAATTAGCAAATGAAGATTTAGAGATTAGAGGAGCTGGTAATCTTTTAGGTGATGAACAAAGTGGACATGTTAAAGAAATAGGAATTGAACTCTATCAAAGCATGCTAAGGGAAGAAGTTGAAAGACAAAAAAACAATACAACATCTGAACAAGAAAAATATGAAGATTTTGAATTTAATGCCTATTTTGAATATTATATTTCAAGGAATTATATAACAGATGATATATCAAGATTAATTATTTATCGAAAATTAACAAACGCTCAATCATCACTGGAATTAAAAAGCATCCTTAATGAAATGTATGATAGGTATGGTAACTACCCTCCTGAGGTTATAAATCTTATAAATCTCTTACAAATTAAATTAAAATCTATATCAGTAGGAATTATAAAAATTAATATTCAAAAAAAATATATAGATCTCTCTTTTATTAAAGTATCTGAAGAAATTTCTAAAATACTAATAAATATGGTTCAAGATAAGATTATCAAAATGAAAAGTTCAAAGGTTATACAAATAAAAAATGCAGAAAAGGAAGATATTTTTTATACTATAAATTTATTCTATAAAAAGTTAGGATTATAAAATGGAGAACATGGATCAACAACTTCCTAAGACTAATGCAGATTGGGCTATATATTATAACTCTATTCTAGAAGAACTCACAGAAAATCAAAAAGAAATTGGTCAACCTATTTCTGTAGATGAATTTCATGCACTTCCTATAAAACGAAAGCAAAAATATATGAAAAAATTATATTTAAAAATTGGCGATGCAGAGTAAAGATTATATTCCCAATATTGATTTATCAGAAATATTAGAAAATAGTAAATCCGATGCTATTATAAAAAAAATTAAGTTGGCTTCTGAAGAGATTGGTTTTTTTACAGTCACCAATCATGGAATTCCTCTTTCTCAAATAGAAAATTTATTAAGCACTTGTAAAAAATTTTTTTACTTACCTAAAAAAGAAAAAATTAAAATTGCTCCTAAAAAATGGAACCATAATACCGATACAATTTATAGAGGATATTTTCCAAGTGAAGTTAATGGTAAAGAAGGCCTTGATATTGGTGATCCCAAATTAACAATTGATATGAATGAACTTCTAGTTAAAGAGAAATTCGAAGTTAATCATGATATGTCATTTCTTGATCCTCAATGGCAAATAACTATCAATGAATATTTTGATAGCATCCATAATCTTGGAATTTTAATTTTTAAAGCAATTATTAGCTCTTATTCAAGCAATACTATTTTAGCAGAAGAGGCTTTTATAAGACCTAAAACGTTATCAACTCTTAGATTTAACTATTATCCTAAGCAAGAGAAACCTGTAGAGGTATCTGCTCAAGATGGAGTAGCACTCGGTTGCGAAACCCATGTTGATAGTGGAATTATGACTATTTTGTATCAGGATAAAAAAGGAGGTCTTCAAGTCCAAAATAGACATACCCTCGAGTGGCATGATGTACCTCATGATCCCAATGCTTTTGTAATTAATACCGGTCTTGCTTTAGAATGTCTTACAAATGGTAAAATGAAAGCAACTAATCATCGAGTCTTATTTAATCAAGAAGAAAGAGTATCTATTCCTTTCTTTTTTGAGCCTTCTTATGATTTTGTACTAGATCCTAAACATTTAAATATTTCAGAAGAGAGTAAATATGATATTGATAACTATGAGAATTTTTTAACTAATTCTCTTAAAAAATTTGTTGAATATGACAGGGCTAATTAAAAAACTTTTCATTTTATCAGTGTTTGCACTTTTGGGTTGTAACAACATGATAGACGGAGTTAATAAATCTGATACTCAAAGAATTAACGCAGTAAAATATGGCACTTTAGTTGCCGCAGAACCAGTTAAGATTAAAGGCGAAGATGATGGTTTAGGTGCTATTACAGGGGGATTATTAGGCGCTGTTATAGGCTGTGGTGAGGGCATATTTGATGATGAATGTAGAGACACTGTAGCTGTAGTAGGAGCTATTGGAGGTGCCATTATAGGCAATGCTGTAGCTTCAAGATTGGGTGATCATAATGGTTTTCAATATGTTGTCGACGTAGAAGACAGTGATGAAGATATTTCTATAGTTCAATCTGGTGATGAACAAATTCCCATAGGTTCAAAAGTTACTGTTTCAATTGGAGCCAATACTAGAATTATTCAATCTGATAGTTAAATAAATTTAATTTTAAATAAGGAGAAACTTAGATGTTTATTGCAATGAATAGATTTAAAGTGAAATTAGGTGAAGAGTCTTATTTTGAAGAAATTTGGAAGAATAGAGATACGCACCTTAATGAAGTTCCTGGTTTTAAAAAATTTAACTTGATAAAAAGTGAGTCTAATGAACAGTTTACATTGTACGCTTCGCACAGCGAGTGGTCATCAAAAGAAGATTTTATTAATTGGACAAAATCTGAAGCTTTTAGAATGGCTCATAAAAATGCAGGTGGACATAAAAGTGTTTATCTAGACCACCCACAATTTGAAGGATTTGAAGTAGTATTATAAATTTTAATTAGAAGGAGTAAGTTAACTCCCCGCCAATACTAAGACCTCTACCATACTGTTCTATAATTTTTCCAAATTCAGGAAAATAATCATTTTTTTGTGCATGATCTTCATGTCTCATTACACTTTCCATTGAAGAAAATTGTTCGTTAATTGTAAAAATCATACCTCCGGTTTCACCAGAACTTGGATCTAGTGAATTATTGTACTCTGGAGCTTTTGTAAAATATCCATGCAATAGATGTTCTTTATCATCAGCATAGAAGCTTTTCATCCAGTCCCCATGTTTATTAAAGATTTTTTCTACTTCTTCTACTTTTTCTTTTGGCGCAATTACAGTTAAGTTTATGCATTTAACGTCACTCATATGTATTCTCCCTAAATTATTATAATTGTTAAATCAAAAAAGATATGGCGGAGAGACTGGGATTCGAACCCAGGAAGGGCTTGCACCCTTGTCAGTTTTCAAGACTGATGCGTTCAACCGCTCTGCCATCTCTCCGAAGCTAAATAAGTCTTTAAAGTGTATATAACACAATACTTTTAAATCAAATATATTTTTTTATCAAATTATCTGTGCCACAGCTGTGCCACAGCTGTGCCACAATTAAGCCTAAATCTGTCCTGTTCTCAACCGTAAATAAAAATCAATGTAAATTAGAAGATATTTTATCCCAATCACTCTCCCATATTGAGATAACTTTATATCCAGCTTTTTTTAAAACTCTCTTTTTTTCTAAAGTTTTTTTGTAAAGAAATCCAAAACTTATACCTATTGTAGGATTAATATCCTTTGCCTTGAATTTTTTAGGATTTCCATGCCAGTAATCGCCATTAAATTCATAAATTGTCTTTGTTTTATCTTCATACCCATCAACTTTATAGTTTCTTGAGTTTATTTTAATAGTTACCTCTCTAGATTTTTTATCATTAGGAATACCTAAATAATCTAACCATAAATTTTGTCTAATTCTCATTTTTTTACCACATATAGTACAGCCTCTCTTAAGAGAAGGAGAGGTGTGATTGTGTGGAATTATCCAAAAAGGACCGCACTTCTTACAAATTATTTCGACAGGAGTATCACTATTAACCCAAACTAACTTTGAATAATCAAATTTTTTTCCATGTATTCTTTTGGCCATTTTTATAAATTTATTAGCATTACTTTTTCTAGAGGTATTTCCTCTTTTAATAAGACTACAATCAAAACATCCATATCCATCTAAATGATTTCTTGCCACTTGTTGAAACTCTCCATGCACAGGACAAATAATTGAAACAATAACTCTATCTGTTTTATAATTTACTAAAGAATAATCATAAAAATTATTATGAATTATCATTGATTTTTTAACAAAATCATTTTTAGTCAATCTTCTTTTCTTTGCACCTCGATCTTCACCACAAATTGGGCATCCTTGTTTAAGTTTTTTATTGATATGGTTTGCTGCTTCTTTGGGAAATTCACCGTGAATAGGGCATATAATTTTAATTATCTCATGTTGATTTTTGAATTGATGAATTAATGAATAATCGTATTTGTAATTATGTATTGAATTAGCTTTTAAAATATAAGTTTCAATTGACATTCTTTGTTGTTTTGAAGAATGTTCATTATAACATTTTTTACAGCCACCTGATTCATATCGTAAATGGTCTGCAGAAGATATTTTAAAACTATTATTGTGGCTCTTACAGATGACTATTGATAGACTTTTTATGGCCTCATATTCAAATTTTGAATAATCAAATTTATCTTTATGTTTAAGTTTAAATCTCCTTAATACAATATCTAAAGTAAGAGCCAATAGGTACTTTTATTGATAAAGAGTATTATTTTCCACGTATTATATCAGTATGTTCTTGAACCATACGATCCTAAGCTTCATCAACTAATCTGTTTTCTTCATCTGATAATTCTTCGAGATTTTCATTTCCAGCTGTTGCTAAAGCAATTAATGTAATAACTTCTGTTAGTTCATCTCCAAAACAGAACCATTTCACACCAAATTTTCTTCTTAAACACTCTTTTTCAGGGTATGTTTCCTCTGCAGCTCTCAGATGGTTGTCTAAGGTTCTTACATGAATACCAAAAAGTTTGGCTAAATCTTCTCTTAAAATTACGAATTTAGACTCAATTGAATTATTATTATTAGTTTCAGTCATAAGTTATTCCTTTCTTAGAATATAATAATCTAAAAAACTGATTAAATATCAGTTTGGAAGTACTCGCTTTCAACAAAAACTAAGGTCTTTAAAACATTAGTTTAGTTTTACTCTCTAATAAATTTTAATTTAAAATGATATTTGATCAAAGAAAAAAAAATTTTTTATGGTTTCAGAAAACATTTTTGTGCCACATCTGTGCCACAGCTGTGCCACGATAACTATAAAACAGCTGTTTACGTATAATAAACAAATATAAAAACTTCAAATTTATCAGTAATTTTTGTTGATATTGTTGAATAAAAAAAGGCTTTCAAGACTGATGCGTTCAACCGCTCTGCCATCTCTCCGAAGCGCTAGAATGTATATAATATATAGGTTTTTTCAAATATAAATTTGAAAATACTAATTTTGAAGACCGTTAATACGCTTAACACTAAATACAGCACCAAGCATAAATGCAATTACTGAACTAGGAAATAGAATGTAGCCTATTGTGTAGGTGTCGGGATAATACTGCATACCAAAGTAGAGGACTATTGCGTTTAATAGACATAAGAGCAAAAAGGTATAATTAGTTCCTAATCTATTAAAAAATTCAGCTAGAGGCTTTAAAATCACTAAAGCTACCGCAAATACGAAAATAATAGCAGGTATTATGTTCATCATTATACCTGCGGACTCTAAATATGTGTAATCAGAAAGAGACTCCCAGGGTAAAACCATTGAAAGTGTCATAAAAAGAATAGAAACATAAACAAATCTTTTCCCTATAGATGTTAAAACCATTGAAATAATATAACTAATTAATGCAATAATTCCATATTAAGTTCTTATGTTTGAGGATCTACTTGAAAGTATTTATTGCAAGATTTTATGTATAATTAGAGTCATATAATGGAATCAAGATTATTTAAATTATTAACTACAATTGCTCTTTTTTTTTCGTTTAACCTATACGCCCATCACTCTAGTAATTGCGATGCCTTAAAAGATTATGATTTTTCAAAATTTGAAGAATGGAAAGGGGAGGTAATATCTAAATCCTCTGAATATAATCTAGATAGTAACTTTGTATCTAATTTAATTGAACCATACTCGGTCAATAAGAGCGTAATTGGTAACGATAAGTGTCAGCCTGAATTTACACTTACATTTTCAGAATATTTAGAAAAGAGAATATCTGATTTAAGAATTAAAAATGGATTAAATAAAAAAACTAAATACAATGATTTATTAAAGAAAATTGAGAATAAATATAATGTACAATCCAGGTTTATTCTTTCTATATGGGGTCTTGAAACAGCATATGGCGAAATCACAGGTAATTATCCTGTGATAGAGAGTCTACTTACAATGTCTTATGATGAAAGAAGGAGGCGATATTTCACTAAAGAATTGTTTAATTCTTTTAGAATTATCAAAGAAGGTCATATAGATATTGATAATTTTAAAGGTTCATGGGCAGGAGCAATGGGACAAAATCAATTTATGCCCTCAAGTTTCCTCAATTACGCTCAAGATTTTAATAATGATGGTAAGAAAAACATCTGGACAGACATTGAAGACTCCTTGGCATCCATAGCTAGATACTTAAATGGTGTTGGTTCTAATAAATGGGATTCCAATTTCACGTGGGGAAGGGAAGTCATACCACCACAAAATATTAAATCAATTGAACTTGAACTTTTCATAAAAAGAGAAAAAGGATGTCTTGCAATCAAGAAACTCTCAAAAAGAATACCTTTAAAAGAATTTAGATCGTATGGTTTCAAAAAAATGGATGGAAGTAACCTATCTAATTTAGAGCTAGATAGTTACTTATTAAGAATGGGGAGAAAAGATGGCGATTATAGGTATTTCATTGTTTATAGAAACTATTTAAACATTTTATCTTATAATTGTTCTAATTATTATGGTCTCTCAGTTGGTTTATTAAGTGATCAATTTAAATAACATAAATAAACTACTAATTTTACTGATTTTATCTTCTTGTACAGTAACTACTAGCGATGTAAAGAAAGATAAAAAAAAAATCTTATCTAACAAAGATGAAAGTTACTTTCAAAAATCTAATATTGATATTTCTCCCCTTGAGGACTACGAAACTGAGCTATTTGTATCTGAAAAATTTTATGTTGATGAGAATATTATAGGAAATCAGGTATCACACATATCACTCCCTTTTCCAAGTGTGGTAAAAATATCAGATCCAGATAATCTCAAAAATTATTTAATAGCAAGAAACGTTAAATCTAATAATATCACGAGATTTTCTATTAGTTCTGAGATATTTGATATTTTGCAAGTAAAAACAAATATTTATATTGAATATCTTAAAGAAGAATCAATTAATTTAAGAAAAGTAGAAGATTCCAAAGAAGAGAGTAAAATTAAAATGGACTCGACTATTATATCCGCGGAAACTCTTGACGATGACCAATCAGGAATTAGTTCTAGATTAGATTATAGTAAAATAAAGAATTTAGAGGCCAAAATAGACAAATATAGAAATTTGTTATTAATAGATAAGTTTAATGACCTAAATAGCGCTAAACTACAAACAAATAAGATCAAAAACTTAGGCTTAATTATTGAAGAAATTGAAAATAAAATTTTTGTTTTTGCTGGCCCATTTAATGACAATAATATAAATCTTAAATTAGATTTTCTTATAAAAAATGGATACATGAATGCAAAAATTTACCCTTAAATTATTAATTTTTGCCTTTTTCCTTACTATACCTAAAAGTCTCTTAAGTATTGAAAGCTTAGCAAAAACAGCTTTAATTATGGACTTATCAACAGGTGAGGTTCTTTTAGAAAAAAATTCCGATGAAAGAACTTATCCTTCAAGCATGACAAAAATAATGACTGCTTTGGTTGCCTTTGAAAAAATTAAAAACGGTACACTTGCTATAGATCAGGAGTTTTTAATAAGTAAAAAAGCTTGGAAAATGGGTGGATCTAAGATGTTCATTGAAGTGGACAAGAAAGTTACGTTGTCAGATCTTCTATTAGGTATTGTCGTCCAAAGTGGAAATGATGCATCTATTGCAGTTGCTGAGGGAATATCAGGCACAGAAGAGACATTTGCTATAGAAATGAATAATTTAGGTAAAAAAATTGGTTTAACAGGTACTAATTTTGTTAATAGCAGTGGTTGGCCTAATGATGATCATTACACTACAGCAAAAGATTTAGCTTTAGTTGCCAAATACACTATTGAAAATCACCCAGAACTCTACCAAATGTATAGCCTGACTGAGTTCACATATAATGGCATTAAACAAGATAATAGAAATCCTCTTTTATTGACTTTTGAAGGGGCAGATGGTTTTAAAACTGGATATACTCAAGCTGCTGGATACGGTTTAGTTGGATCTGCTGAAAGAGGGGATAGAAGGTTAATAATTGTTCTTAATGGCCTAGAATCATCAAGATCTAGGGCTCAAGAGTCTTTGAGATTAATGGATTGGGGATTCAATAACTTTGAATTAGTTGATTTCTATAAAAAAAATGAATTTGTTTTTGAAGCAGATACCTGGCTAGGAAAAGATGAAAAAGTAAATTTAGTTAGTGTTGAAGATATCAATGTTAGCATACCAAAAGGTCAACTTTCTTCAACTTCTGTAGATGTTCTCGTAGAGGAGCCAATTGAAACACCTATACAAAAAGGAGATCTACTAGCTACACTCCAAGTATCTTACGGTGATAAAAAAATAGAATTTCCTTTAGCTGCTGGAGAAGATATCGAGCAAAAGGGTTTCTTTTCAAGAATAACTTCAGCTCTTTACTATATTATTTTAGGATCTAATTAATAGAGTTCTTATAGTATGCATGTAATCAGCTTTGAAGGTTTTGAGTATTCAGGGAAATCAACACAAATAGCTTTATTAAAAAAATTTTTTATTAAAAAAAAAATAGCATCAACTTTTACTAGAGAGCCAGGTGGAAATAAAGATTTAGAAAAAATACGAAAGATAATACTTCAATCAGACTTTGATAATCTGAGTTTAATATTATTTTTCTTTGCATCTAGATTTTCTTTATTATCTAGTTTTAAATCTAATGGTATTGTGGTGTTTGATCGTTTTTTTGACTCTACGTATGCTTACCAAAATTTTACAATTCGAGATAAGCAATTAATTTTAAATTTAATCAAACAAATTCATAGAAAATATATACCAAGGCTGACATTCTATTTCAAAATGAATAGGAAAACACTTTTGGAAAGAAAAAATAAAAGAGGTGCCTTAAATAAATTTGATAAGAAATATTTAGGAGATTTTGCTAGAATTCAAAAAAACTATAATGACCTATCAAAAATAAAGATAGGTAAGAGGATTTTTATTACAATTGATGCCTCCCAATCAAAAGAATTAATTCATGAGGAAATTATTAGAAATTTGAAAAAATGGAAATTAATCAAGTAATAACTAAAATTAAATCAGAAAATCATGGGTTTTATATTATTGAAACATCAAGCTTTAACTTGGATGCAATAGAAGAGTGCATTAAAAATTCTTTTTATGAAAAACAATACGAAATTGATACTTCTTTTATTAATTTAGCTGCAGAAGAAGGGACTAAGCATATTTCTATTGAACAAATTAGGAAATTAAAACTGGAATTTCTTCATACAAATGTTTTAAATATAAGCAGAGTTATTTTAATTAGTGAAATAAATACTCTAAATAATAATTCAATTAATGCTTTACTAAAATTAATTGAAGAAATCCCATCCAATACTTTTTTTATATTTTGCACCTCTAATCTTTTAAAAATACCTGAAACTATTATTTCTAGAGCGAGATTATTAAGATTAAATGATTACCAAGATCAATCTAATCTTGATTTGCTTGCTTCAGATATGACTAATCAAAATCAAAATATTCCAGAAAATGTAATTCAAAATATTATTGATCCTTTTTTAAAATTAAAAAAAGCTGATTTTTTTGAAAGTGTTAAATTTTTCAATAAAGATCAGCTAGATATTTGCTCTGTGATTTTTTTGAGAATTTTAAACTTTTATTTAAAATTAAATTTTAATAATAAAAAATTATATAAATACCTTTATGAACTTCACTCTAGTTACATTTACGATATAGACGAAAGTATTAAATTTAATACATTGACTAATGATTTAATTGCTATTTATTTTACTCGTTTAAACTCCAATTTAATTAAATATGCAAAATAAATATTTCACAACTCCCATTTATTACGTAAATGATAAACCTCATATAGGTCATGCTTATACTTCTTTAGCAGTTGACATTTTAAAAAGATTTTATATCAGCAGGGGGATTGATAGTTTTTTTCTTACTGGAACCGATGAACATGGCCAAAAAGTAGAAAAAGCAGCTATTGATCAGGGAATAGATCCTTTAAAATTCACTAATGGGGTATCTCAAAATTTTAGAGATTTAAGTGATTTGTTAAACCTTTCTAATGATGATTTTATTAGAACAACCGAAGAAAGGCATAAGATATCTGCTCAAAATTTATGGAAAGTACTATTAGAAAAAGATGAAATTTATTTATCAAAGTATAGTGGGTGGTACTCAGTAAGAGATGAAGCCTTTGTTGCTGAGAATGAGATTGTAGAAAAAGATGGAAAAAAATATAATGGATTTGGCTCTGAACTTTCTTGGGTAGAGGAAGAGTCTTACTTTTTTAGACTCTCAAAGTGGCAAGATAAGCTTTTAAAATTTTATAAAGAAAATACTGACTTTATTGTTCCAAAATCTAGGGCAAATGAAGTAATTAAATTTGTTGAGTCGGGTCTGAAAGACTTATCAGTATCTAGAACTACTTTTAAATGGGGAATAGGGGTTCCTAACAACAAAAACCACATAATTTATGTGTGGTTGGATGCTTTAACTAATTATATCTCAGCTCTTGGATACCCAGAAACAGAGGCAGACCTGTACAAAAAATATTGGCCTGGTATCCACGTAGTAGGCAAAGATATAATACGTTTCCACGCAATTTTTTGGCCTGCTTTTCTTATGGCCGCTGATTTAAGTCCTCCTAAACAGATAGTTGCCCATGGTTGGTGGACCAATGAAGGTCAAAAAATTAGTAAAAGTCTTGGAAATGTTATTGATCCTAATGAATTAATTAATGTTTATGGACTTGACTCCATAAGATACTTTCTTTTTAGAGAGGTTCCTTTTGGCAATGATGGGGATTTTTCAAAATTAGCTATAAAGAATAGGATTAATGGAGAGTTAGCCAATAATTATGGAAATTTAATACAAAGAATAATTAGTTTTATTTATAAAAACTTAGAACAAAATATTGAATTAACAGTAGAAAATTATGATTTTGATATTTTGAAGCAAATTAATGAATCTGAAGCTGAACTATTTAAATTTATTGAAAATTATAAATTTGATGAGTATTTAAAAAAGCTTTTCTTATTTATGAATGATCTTAACAACTATGTAGACAAAACTGCACCTTGGGCCCTTAAAAAAACTGACCCAGAGGAAATGAAAAGGGTTTTAGCTAACATCAGCCTTTGTATTATCAGGGTTACCCAGTATTTAAGTCCTTTTATGCCTTTAAAATCAAAAGAAGTATTTAAACTATTTGACAATTTAGGTGATATTGACCTTTTTCATTTTGATAATTTTGAGAAAATAAAAAGTCTAAATCATTTTAAAATCAATAAGCCAGAGCCTTTATTTACAAAAATTGAGTAATTTAATTGATAGCCATGTCAATTTTGGGCATGATCTGCTCAAAAATGATTTCAAAAGGATTTATGAAGAATCCCTCAATGAAGGAATTGAGAGAATGCTATGTATTAACTCAAACCTTCATAACTTTCAAAAAGATTTTGAATTAGTTAAAAATCATAAATTTATTGATATGAGTGTTGGTCATCATCCAAATAGCACAGGGGAAATTGAGTCTAGTGAAATTCCTAAATTTATTGAACAGTATATTAACGATTCTGATAATAAAATTGTTGGAATAGGGGAAACAGGACTAGATTATCATTATCAGGTCCCAAGAATAAAACAGATAGAATGTTTCGAACTACATTTAGAATTAGCCTCTAAGTATCATATGCCTATTATCGTTCATATGAGAGATGCTGAGGAAGATATGATAGATATACTGAGTAAATACAGGGCAAAACTCTCAAATATTCTCATACACTGCTTCACAGGCAGTCAAAACTTTGCAAATCAGTGCATTGAAATGGATTGCTATTATTCATTATCTGGAATTATAACCTTTAAAAATGCTGATATTTTAAGGAATGTTATTAAAACACTTCCTTTAAATAGGATAATCTTTGAAACAGATAGTCCTTATCTAACTCCGGATCCTTTCAGGGGAAAAACAAATGAGCCAAAGTATCTGAAAACAATTATTGAGAAATATTCAAAAATTATGTCTACTGACCTAGAAAATATCAAAAAAGAGAGTACTTCAAATTACAAGAAATTATTTCAAATATTTTAAATAAATGACTAATAAAATTGAATTAACTGTACTAGGTTGTGGTTCTAGCTTCGGAGTGCCATTATCACATAATATATGGGGAAATTGTGACAGCACTAACCCCAAAAATTACAGAACAAGACCTTCAATTTATTTAAAAAAGGCTGATAAATCTATCCTTATAGACACTAGCCCTGATTTAAGACATCAGTTAATTACTAACAAAATAGATACAGTAGACTCTGTTATATTTACCCATGCCCACGCAGACCATACCCATGGAATTAATGATTTAAGGTCAATCGCATTAATAAATAAGAAAAAAATACCTGTATTTGCTGATAGAATTTCATTAAATACGATTAAAAATAGTTTTTCATATCTATTTACAAAAAATGATAAGCATGGTTATGAGCCTATTCTTCAAAAAAACATTATTGATAATGAGATGTTAGATTTAAATGGATTTAAAATTAGAGTTGTTAAGCAAAATCATGGAAGTACGGACTCATATGGCTTCATTTTTGATGATAAATTAGCTTATAATCTTGATATTAAACACTTTTATGACAAAAATTACTTAGAAGGAATAAAGGGCATTAAATGTTGGTTCGTAGGGTGTTTAAGGTATGAAGATCATCCTTCTCATGCCAGTTATGAAGAAGTTATGAATTGGACCAATAAAGTTAATGCTAAACAAACATTTCTAAGCCATATGACGGCTATAATTGACTATGATACGGAATATTCAAAGTTAAGTGCTAAGAACGTGTATCCAGCATATGATGGTCTTAAAATTAGTTTATAAACTTAGTTTTAATCATGGTCGTGACTAGAGATTTTTTCCTTTAAATTAGTGCAGATTTCTTCAGATTCTGCCATTAAAATTGTACCACTTATTTCACAAGGAAAATTATAATTAAGCTGAGTTTCTGTATTTTCATTCTCTCCATCATTATGATTCGAGCAATTACTAGCTAGTGCCAAATTATAAAAACCTGGCGCTATTAAAAAAATAATCGTTAATATTCGTAATAATTTCATTCTTTACTTATAATGTTATTGTCATAAAAATAGTTTTTGGATTAAGTTTTTTTTTATTATTTATTCCTATAATATATATTATGCAACAATTATATATATCTTATTTACTTCGATGTTTGTTAAATGCATCAAAATGATGCAAAAGTGCTGCTTAAGAGTGTATTGCTATTATTCTGATTTATTAAACTTTGATCTTACAATTTTTGGAGCTGTTGCAAAAGTTGCAGCAGTTATAAAAGTGCCAAAAATTAGCAGAAAGTGTGCCGCTGCAGTTATTCCAAAAACAACAAATGATCCGAAATATAAAGAGAAAATAATACACCACATCCAAGCTAAAACCTGCATAATTAGGTGTCTAAGGGCCAAATCTGGTATTTTTCTTAGAGGATTCCAGTCAGCATCCATAACTCCACTGTACATTTGATATAACATTTTTTTCATGTAGTTTTATACATGCGACAGGAATGACCAGATCAAATAAAACTTTAAAAAAAAATAATATTAAATATTGTTGATATAAATGAGAAAAATTGAATTTTGGTACTCTATAGGAAGCACTTACACTTACCTCTCTACACAAAGATTACTAAATGTTGAGCAGCAAAATAACGTTGAATTTGAATGGTTCCCATTTAGCGTTAGGGCAAGAATGATTGAAATGGAGAATGTTCCATTTATGGCAGAAAAAAAACGACATAAGATTGACTACATGTGGAGAGATGTTCAAAGAAGAGCAGGTTTTTACGGCTTTAAGGCTAAAGTTCCTGCACCCTATCCTCTCAAGGAATTTGATTTGGCTAATAAAGTTGCAATATTGGGTAAGAAAGAGGGTTGGATAAATGAATATACAATTTTAACTTATAAAAAATGGTTTATGGACCATCAAGAGCCAGGATCAGAGCCCAATTTGAGCTCAACTTTAAATGAGATAGGTTTAGATGCAGTTAAAACTATAAAATTGGCTCAAACAGATGAAATTGAAAAAATATACCTTAAAAATACTGAAATGGCGAAAAACAAGGGTATTTTTGGAAGCCCCTCTTTTGTTGTTGATAATGAGGTATTTTGGGGTGACGACAGGTGTGAGGATGCCATCAAATGGTTATCTTAAATAGTCCCTAAAAAGCATTTTTTTGCGTTTTCAGCTATGTTAAATTTAAAAGTAATGCAATTATCTATGAAAAATTATTAAATTTAGTATTGATTTTAATTATATAATATTGATAATGCTTGATCTTCAAAAATACATTTTTTAACATTTTTCATGAATGTCGTAATTTGCACGTGTTATTGATCTGAAAATCCCTGATTTTTATTGTTCTTTTATTAAAAACAACAAAAAACTACCAATTTAAATATCTAGAATTATAATAATTAATGTGGAAATAAAGAACATTATTAAAAACCTAATAATTATAACATTTTTTCATATATCATTTACTCCTATACTCAAATAAAATCCAAAATATGTTGTTTTTTGGCAACGCACTCTCTTTTGCTTGGTTACACTCAATAATTTTACCAAAATCATTTCATTTCCTTTTTAAAATAAATTGGATAGAGAAAATAAATATATTAAAATAAATGCAGTTAATACAGTGTTTAATTCAAGATAACTATAAATATTGTAACTATTAAAGGAGCTATATCTTAAAAATTTCCAGCTTTAGAATATTTTTTTCTTTCATTAGGGTCTAAATATTTTTTTCTAAGCCTTAAATTAATTGGCGTAACTTCTAATAGTTCATCAGAATTAATATATGTCATCATTTCTTCTAAAGACATGATCTTTGGAGTTGTAAGATTAACAGCTTCATCGTTACCCGAAGCTCTAACATTGGTTAATTGTTTACCCTTCAATACGTTTATCTCTAAATCGTTATCTCTGCTGTGTTCTCCTACGACCATACCTTGATAAACTGGGGTATTATGTTTTACAAACATCACACCTCTGTCCTGAAGCTTCCAAATAGCATAAGCAATTGCTTTACCATCACCAGTTGATATTAAAGCCCCTGCTCTTCTCTCAGTAATATCGCCTTTAAACGGCTTATAAGTATTAAAAACTCTATTAATAACTCCAGTTCCTCTGGTATCAGTAAGGAATTTACTTTGATATCCTATTAGGCCCCTTGAAGGTGCGATGAAAAGAAGTCTCGTTTTATCACTACCTGACTGCCTCATATCTAACATTTCAGCTTTTCTTTGGTTCATTCCATCAATTACGATGCTGGAGAACTCCTCATCAACATCTATAGTAACCTCTTCATATGGCTCGCTTTTAATACCATCTATATCCTTGTAAACAACTCTTGGTCTAGAAAGAGTTAACTCAAAACCCTCTCTTCTCATGGTCTCTATCAAAACACCTAGTTGAAGTTCGCCTCTTCCACCAATTTCAAATGAATCTTTATTTTCATTTTCAGAAAATGTTATGGCCACATTTGTCTCGGCCTCAGCCATAAGTCTATTTCTAATTAATGTTGATGTTACTTTTTTTCCTTCAGTTCCAGCTAATGGAGAGTCATTTACCATAATATTAACAGACATAGTTGGTGGATCGATTGGATTAGACTTTATGGGAGTTGTGACTTCCGTTGAACAAATCGTATCTGCCACTGATGTAGCCGATAAGCCAGCAATACAAACTATATCTCCAGTATTTACTTCATCGACTACTATTTTTTTCATTCCCTCAAATTTTAAGAGTTTCGTTAATCTTCCTGTTTCAACTATTTTTCCTGATAAATCTATGGAATGGACGCTATCATTAATCTTTGCAGATCCCTGTTCTACTCTTCCAACTAAACATCTGCCTAAATAAGGATCTGAGTCTAATAAGGTAGAAAGCATTGCAAAAGGCTTAGAATTATCAACGTCAGGAGACGGGACATGATCAATTATTTTATCTAAAAGAGGTGTTAAGTTTAATCTGTCTTCATTAAGTTCATTAACACACCATCCGCTTCTTCCAGAAGCGTAAAGTACTGGAAAATCTAACTGCTCAGTACTAGCGTCTAAAGAAACGAATAAATCAAATACCTCATTGAGAACATCATCTGGTCTGGCATCAGATTTATCTATTTTATTAATAACAACTATTGGCCTAAGTCCTTGTTTTAAGGCTTTGCCTAAGACAAATTTTGTTTGTGGCATTGGTCCTTCAGAAGAGTCAATTAGAAGAATAACTCCATCAACCATTGAGAGAACACGTTCAACCTCTCCTCCAAAATCAGCATGTCCAGGAGTGTCTATGATATTAACCCTGGTGTTATTAAAAATTATAGACGTTGGTTTAGCTAATATTGTAATGCCTCGCTCTTTTTCCAAATCATTTGAATCCATTATTCTTTCAGTAACCTCTTGGTTTTCTCTGAATATCCCACACTGTTTTAAGAGGTTATCAATAAGCGTGGTTTTTCCATGGTCTACATGAGCAATAATTGCAAGATTCTTGATTGTGTTCATTGAGATAACAGTCTTATAGATTAAATTTATTCATTTAAAAGCTTATTCTTTGCCTCTGTAATTAGATTAGAAAGGTAATTATTTCCGTCTTTGTCTGGATGGAATTTTTTCATTAAGTCATAATAAGCCTTTTTAATTTGCTGTGAATTTGCTCCATTTTGCAAACCTAAAATAGATAAAGCCTCTTCATCGCTCATTTGAGATGTAGAAGAACCCTGAGGACCATTATTAGATGTTTGATTTATGATAACATTTAAAATATTAAATCCTTTCGGATCATTTTCCTTTAATTCTATTAAAAGTTTATCTACTTCATTTTTTGATAAACTAGAAAAGCCCCTACCCTTAAATTCACCATTAATAATTTCAATAATTGCTTGTCTAGTCTGAACAATAATTTTTATACTTAGATATTTAGTATTAATTTTTGGTTTAAACTTACTACCAAAAGAAGATTTACTAAAAAGATTTAAAATACTTAATAAAGAAGAAATTCTTCTAAAAAAAAGTAATGCGGGAGCTAATGCCACTGGGAGAAAATTTAATTTTCCTGAAAATATTAATAAAGATCCTATTACTACAATAAAAAAAATTATGAAATATTTTTTATATTTATTTGATAGTTGATTGCCAAAAAAAATATAAATACAAACAGAAATTAAAATAATTAGAACTAAAAGTTTAATCATCCAAGATTAACTCTTAATTCTTTTATTTTTTGCTCTCTCCCACAACTAAATTTATAATAATTATATCTTATAGGGTTAATTTTATAGTAATTTTGATGATAATCCTCAGCTAGAAAAAAATTTTTAAAAGGTAAAATTAAAACCTCAACTTTTTTATCGTGATTAGTCTCTATTACTTTTATTAAATTACTAGCCTCCTCTAATAGTTTTTGATCGTTAGAAAATATTGCACTTTTGTATGAATAACCTCTATCACAAAATTGACCACCACTATCAAATGGATCAATATTTAAAAATAAAGATTTTAATAATTTTTTGGTGCTTATTACGTCGGAATTATAATCAATTTTAACAGCCTCTATATGACCAGTTTGCCCTTTAACAACTTGCTCGTATGTTGGGTTATCAAGATGTCCACCTGAATAACCGGAGTAAACTTCTTCTACTCCTTCCAACTTTTCAAAAACCTCTTCAACACACCAAAAACAGCCGCCAGCAAAATAAACTGATTGAACACTACTAAATGCTAAAAAGGGTATAAGAATAATTCCTAAAAAATAAAAAAGTATCTTCATATTGAATTTATAAATTCCTTTCTAAGCCTTTGGCTAAATGAACCTGGCTTTCCATTAGATATTTTGTAACTATCTACTTTGATTATGGGCATTATAAAATTAGTAGCACTAGTCATAAAAACCTCATCGGCATCAAGAAGGGCTTTTTTTGAAAATAGTTTTTCTTTAAATTTAAATTTATGGGCTTTTAAAATAGTAATTAATTTATTTCGTGTACAACCTTTTAATATTCTATAAGTCAGGGGATGTGTGTAGCAAATATTCTTTTTAATAATCCAAATACTTGAGGAATTACCTTCGGTAATATTGTTCTTATGATCAAATAGTATCGCTTCATGAGAGTTATTTTTTTTTGCATGATTGGCAGCCATTACATTACCAAGTAAAGAAATACTTTTAATATCTGACCTTAGCCAACGTATATCTGGATATAATGATGTTTTAACTCCTTTTAAGGCAAGTTGATCTAGTTTTTTAAAATCTTTTTTAATTGAGTAGATTACTATGTTTGGTTTCATAATGTTTTTATATTTATGGTCTCTTGGATGCTGGTCACCTCTTGTAACTTGAAGATAAATAATACCGTTTGAAATTTTATTGAGTTTTTTAATTTTATGGGAGATATTTTGAATCTGTTTGCTAGAAAGATTAATTTTAATATTCAGTTTATTTAAGGATGTTCTCAATCTATCAAGATGAAGATTTTCATCGACAAATTTATTATTATAAATTGCTATGACTTCATAAACTCCATCAGAAAATTGAAAGCCTCTATCAGTGACACTGATTGATGATTGGCTAAGTTTTTTGTATTTTCCGTTAATATAACAAGCTGTCATGTGAATGTGTTTTGATTATACTAATATCATGAATCTAAAAAGACGAGATTTTATTAAAAAATTTTCTTGTTGTTGTTGCGCTCCCCTATTGCTCTCTTCCTGCACTGAAGTGGCAATTACTAATAGAAAGCAGCTTTCTTTTGTCTCTGAGGATCGCATTAATAAAAAGGCTATTCAAGCTTACGAAACTATTAAAGAAAATGAAAATTTAATTAAATCAGGTTCTGAATTTAGGGCCTTAAATGAGGTTGGAAAAAGAGTAACAGGATCTGTTGAGCAGTATTTTAAAAATATGGGGCAGTTAGATGCCCTTAAGGACTATAATTGGGAATTTATACTAATTGACGATAAAGAGACCTTAAACGCATGGTGTATGCCAGGAGGTAAAATAGCATTCTACACGGGTATTTTAGATATTACGGCCAATACAGATGGATTAGCCTCTGTTATGGGCCACGAAATAGCACATGCTGTTGCAAAACACAGTTTAGAGAGAGCTAGTCAAGCATTAGCCATAAATGTTGGCACAACTATTTTAGATATAGCTCTTGAGGGGGCTCTTTCTAGTTCGTCAGCAGATGATTACTTAGTTAGCTTAGGATTATCATTGCCCTTTAACAGATTACAAGAATCTGAGGCTGATTATTTAGGATTAGCTTTTATGACAATGGCAGAATATGACAATAATGAGGCATATAAAGTTTGGGAGAGAATGAAAAAAGCACAGAAAGGCTCACCCCCAGAGTTCTTATCAACCCACCCCTCGCCTAAAAACAGGATTCAAAAAATCAAGAATTGGATACCTGAGGTAAATGCACGCTTCTCCTAAATCATTAAATATTTAATAAAAAACTATGCTAATATGAAATATGACCAATACTAAAAAGAAAATTACAAAAAAAACTATTAAAAATAAAGACAGTGAAATCAAACGCTTAGAAAAGAAAATTGATCACCTTTATAAGAGATTAGATGGTCATATAAATAAAATTGATACAGTTTATGCAAGACTTGAAGCAAACTTTTCTGGCATTGAGAGACTTCTCTCCTTTTTTAGACTAAAAAAATAGCAATCAAACCTCTGAGTAATTAATACTTACTGATAAACTATCTAAAATGCCAAAATAATTATCAGAAAACCACTGTTTGACTAATTTTTTAGGCACAATCACTGGGCTCCTGTCATGAATATGTTTTATATTTTGTTCACTAGCCTTTGTTAAAATAGAGTATTCATTACCCTCATTTGTTTCTCTATAGACTGCTGCGAAGTAAGAAATCTTCTCTTTTGTTTGTAATTTAAATTTTTTTTTAAGGGGTGGAATATTTTGCCATTCAAAATAAGAGTTAAAAGGTACTAAACATCTTTTTTTCATTATTAAATCTTTACTAAAATTTTTATCTGACACGGTTTCTGATCTCAAATTAAATAAAACTCTACCTTTCGAAAGCCAATCATAAGACAGACCCCATTTGAATAGTTCAAACAGGTATTCTTTGTTGTTAAAAAAAATTACAGGGTTTTCGGATGAAGGGCTAATATCAGTGTTTTTAAAAGAAAATATTTTTGGAAATTTAGTTACAGTATCTTTTTTGAAATTAGATTTTGAATTTTCTAAGTTAAGTGAGTATCTACCACACAATGTATAGGTTATAGTTTTCTAAAATTAAGGTAATTAGAAATATCAAAATTGTTATAGTTAGTTCTAAGATTTAAAAAATCAAAGTAACTGTCTCTAATTCTATTACCAATTTCCGTATCAGCATAATTATCTAATACACCTGTAACATTTTTCTTAGCTTCTAAAACTATATCTTCAGGAAGTTTTCTAAAATTAACACCTAGTGATTTTAATTTATCTATAGCCCTGACTTCTTTATACATGAAATCGGATAACATTTCTTGATTTTCTGACTGACAAGCATATTGGATTATGCTTCTAGTACTATCATCAAAAGAATTCCATTTATCTAAGCTCATCCCTAAGGAAATAGAAACAGTTGGTTTTTTAAAATCTGGGTAATAACAATATTTTGTAACTTTATAAAAACCAAAAGCCAAATCCATCACAGGATTAGACCAATCAGCAGCATCTATAGCGCCACTAGATAATGCTTGAAGAATTTCTCCTCCGGGGATATTTACAGGTGTTGCACCCATACTCTTTAACAAGTCACCCCCCATACCTGGACTTCTAATTTTAATTTTAGATATATCATCAACACTGTTAATTTCATTTTTAAACCATCCAAATAAAGTTGAACCAGTGTTTCCTACAACAAAATGCTTGAGGTTATAATTAGATCCTAATTCGTCCCATAACTGTTGCCCTCCACCTAAATAAATCCATGAATTAAACTCTTCTGCAGTCATACCGAACGGAACTGCTGCGAAAAATGGATAGGCTTTATTTTTTCCACCCCAATAAAATTCTGCAGAATGATACATATCAGCAGTCCCAGATGAAACAGCATCAAAGACCCCAAAAGGTGGCACTAATTCTCCTGCTGAATAAACATTAACTTTAATTTTGTTGTTTGATAATTTTTCTATTCTTTTGGCCAATCTATTAGCACCTAGACCAATACCAGGGAAGTTTTCAGGCCAGGAGGTAACCATACTTAGTTCATTTATGTTACTAGCATGAACATTAAAACTGCTTATGGAAGCAGCGCCTATTACAGGAATAGCTGCTTTTTTTATAAAACTTCTTCTATTAATTTTATTTTTTTTCATATTTGTGTATTTATATTAACTATCAATCATGAAATTAGAAGCGGTAAATTTACTCACCCTATTAGATGATAATAGCATTAATTACAAACTATTTGAGCATGAAGCTTTTTATACAGTTGAGGAGTCTAGTAAATTAAAAATAGACATGGATATGCAAGGAGCGCATACAAAAAATCTTTTTTTAAGAGATAAAAAAAGAAATTTTTTTTTAATTTCATGCTTAGATAATCAAATAGTTGATTTAAAAGAAATTAAAAATCTTATTTCTTGCCAGGGTAATCTATCTTTTGGAAGTGCTGATTATTTATTTGAAAAACTTGGTGTAAAACCAGGATCTGTCAGTCCTTACGCATTAGTAAATGATTTAGAGAAAGATGTAACTTTTTATTTAGACAAGAGTATAACAGAATTTGATTTATGTAATTTTCATCCGTTAGATAATACTAAAACAATACAGGTTTTAACAAAAGATTTTATTTCATTTATAAATACGATTACAAAAATAAAGTTAATTGATTTTGAAAAAAAAGAAATATTAGAAATTTAATCTCTAAAGTTTTGATACTGAAGAGGAACACCAATATCATTTTGTTTTAATAAATCTATCATGGACTGAAGGTCATCACGTTTCTTTCCAGTAATTCTGACTTCGTCTCCATTAATGGATGCTTGGACTTTAGCTTTAGAGGATTTGACTAAGTTTGTAATTTTTTTGGCATTTTCTTTTGAAATACCATTAAGAATATCAACAAATTGTCTTACTCTATTACCTGAAGCAGTTTCTGTAGATTTAACATGAATGAATTTTGGATCTACGTTCCTTCTGACTATATTATTTTTTAAGATGTCATTAAATTGATTAAGCTTTGTATTATCGGTTGTTTCAATAGTAATTGAATATTCCGATCTATCTATGGTTGAATTTGTATTTTTAAAATCAAAACGATTATCAACTTCTCTTTTGGTATTATTAATGGCATTATCGATTTCCTGCAAATCTGGAGAAGAAACAACATCAAATGAAGGCATATTTTAACTCTACAGTATTTTTATTTATAGCAACACTATTATGTTGGGGGCCAACTTGGTATGTCATTAAGTTTCAGTTAGGAATAGTTGATCCAATGGTATCTGTATTTTATAGATTTTTTTTATCCTCGATTATAATTCTACTTTTTTGTGTCTTAAATCAAATTAATTTGAAGTTTTCTTTTAAAGAACATGTCTATATTGCTATTTTAGGTATTACCTTATTTAACATAAATTACGTTTTATTTTATCTTTCAACACAACAATTAATTAGTGGTTTCGTTGCTCTCTGCTTTTCATCAATATTATTTATGAATGTTATAAACAATATTCTCTTTAAGCAAAACTATCCAAAAATAATGACTGTAATTGGGGGATTAGTTGGAACATTGGGGTTGGTATTTATTTTCTATGAGGAAATTATTAACTTTGAATTTTCAAAAGGCACTAGTTATGGAATATTTATAGGAATATTAGCTACTTACTTTGCATCAATAGGAAATTTAGTATCAGAGTATACTTCAAAAATAAAAATGAATGTAATTTCTGTAACAGGATATGGAATGCTCTATGGATCAATAACACTGCTTCTGTACCTTCTTATAACAGGCATAAATCTAAACTTTGATGAGAGCTATAGATATATTTTATCATTAACTTATTTGTCTATTTTTGGAAGTGTTTTTGGTTTTATTTTATATCTAACGATTATTAAAAATATAGGTGCGAATGAAGCTGCCTACATAGCAATTATTATGCCTTTAATAGCCTTAGTAATTTCAACTATATTTGAAGGACTAAAATGGGATTTAAGCTTATATATTGGTGCTGCATTAGTAATCTTTGGAAATATTTTAATTCTAAAAAAAAATTAATTTTTAAATAATTTTTTTTGAAATATTACAATTATACTTATCAATAAAAACAAAATTAACATAGGGGTGTAAACATACTCAATACCAAATATATCAGCTACATAGCCTAATGTAGGTGGTGCAATCATAAAAACACCATATGTTCCAATAGTAATAATAGTAATACCTACTGTTGGATTTAAATTTTTTATAGAAGCTCCAAATGTATAACAAATTGGGATAATGGAGGAGACAGCAAAACCTGCAATTACAAAACCTAATATAGCAAACAATAAAGAGCTACTCGAGGCAATAAATATTGAACCTACAAAAGAACCAATAACTGAAAAAACTAAGAAATTATAAATACCAAATATTTCTTTTAGTCTATCGCCTATTAATCTTCCTAAGACCATACTTCCATTAAATGCAATTGCTGCAAGACCAATATTAAATCCTTCAGCTAGTATATAGTCTCTCATATATAACGATCCCCAAGAGTCAGTTCCTCCTTCAAGAAAAACTGCTGTAATAGCTAGTAAAAATAAAATAATTAAAAATAAGGGCCATTTAAAAAAAATTGAAAGAAAAGATAGAGTGTCTGATTGAATATTCTTAATAGTCAGACTACTAAAATATAAAATTGGAGAAATCATAATAATAAAAATTAATGAATTAATAAAAAAACTTATTTTATATTCAAGAAAAAGACTAGTCAGCAGAGATCCCGATAACAAACCAATGCTCCAAAAAGCATGGAATCCAGACATCATAGGTTTATTGAATTTTTTTTCTAGTGAAGTAGCTTGTAAATTAAGAATGATTTCAAATAAGCCATAACAAATACCAAAAATAAAACTCAGAACCCCCATCAATTTAAATGAATTAGCAAAAGGTATTAAAATCCATAAAAAATTAATAATAAATCCTGAGATAAGAGCTACTCTCTTTGGTGAAAATAAATGTATTAATTTAGGAGCTACTACCATTGTTAAAACTGATCCGATTGAAAATATAACAAACAGGTATCCCAAACCTGTATATTCAACTCCAATTTGATCTTTAATGTCTGGTATTCTAACTGCCCACAGTCCTACAAAAAAAGAAATTGAAAAAAATAAAGCCTTACATGCGTTGATATCTGAAATTTTAATATTCAATTTAAAAATGAGGGAAGTTATTTACTTACCATCCACCATCATCGCTGGCTAATTTTTCAGTGATAGTTTTTGATTTTTTCCAATTTGCTAACTTCCAAATACCACTTCCAGATACTATTAAATTTTTTTTTGAAAAGACTTGGCATTTTACAAATGAAAGAGTTTTAGTTTTTTTTTCAATAATAGGAATTCCTATTAACTCATCTCCCTCAACAGCTGAAAAGGTAAAATGAGTATTCATAGATATTGTTACACAAGGTGTATTGTCGAAACTTTTATAAGCCGCATTACCCATAACATTATCCAGAAAGGACATCAGGAAACCACCATGAGCAAAATTACCTGAATTTAAATGAGACTCTTTTACAAACATTCTAAAATAGTCTTTCCCATTTTCGTTTTTAGTCTCGAGTGGCCCTAATAATTGAGAATATGGGGAATTTGAAATTGACTTCCAGTTCATATATGACTTTATAGAGCAATATACCAAAAAATAAATGATTTATGATTTTATAGTTTTCTTTAGGGCGATCTCTTCTTATGAGGTTAAAAAATATTATGGTGAATAGATCTTTTAGAGTTGATGCTAACGATATCAATAGTTTTACCCCTAGCTATTCAGGCACCAATGGGTCAATAGCAACTCACTCAAACCTTTCAGCTACAACAGCTTACTCTATCTTAAAGGAAGATGGCGGGAATGCCTTTGATGCTGCCGCTGGTGCCATGTTAGTAGAAAGTCTTGTTAATCCTCAAATGTTTAGTATGGGGGGCGAAGGCGTGATGATATTAAAGCCTAATTCCAAAAACCCTATTGTACTGAATGGAAATACTAAATCCCCTCATAATTTTAATTTTTTAAATTTAGTAACAAAAGGTTTAAGAGAGATACCCGATCAAGGGATACTCAGTGCTGGAGTTCCCTCGGCTTTTTCCTCTATTTTTAGGCTCTTGCAAAATTATGGCAAATTAAATTTTAGAGATATAGCAAAATACGCCCATCAATATGCCAAAAACGGTTTTCCCATTCATAATGGGATTATAAATCAAAATAAATTTGGATTAAGAGATTTAAAAGAAAAATTTACAAGGGAGTGGAATAATTCTGCCAATCTCTATCTTAAGAAGGGTAAATTACCAATAGTTGGAACTCTTCAAAGAAATAAATCCTTTAGCAGTCTTCTTGATTATCTATCAAACTACGAAAAAAAATTATCAAGTAACAGAAATAATAATTTTAACAATCTTCATGATGCCTTCTATAAAGGAGATATAGCTAACACAATAATCAAACATTCAAATAATCGTAATGGCTTACTTACTAAGGACGACTTAAGTAATTATGATGTAGAATTTGAAAAAACAGTATTTGCAAAATTTGGTGATTACCACATACATAAAACTGATATTTGGGGTCAAGGATTGACAAGTTTAATGATGATGAAGTTATGTGAGAAGAAAAAAGTAAAATCTCTTGATGATGAAGAGAGTTTTCATAAATTTGTAGAGTCATTAAAACTTACATTTGCAGATAGAGAAATGTATTTTAGTGGTCAAAAAAACCCTAAAGTCAAAGCCAAACATCTCCTAAACAGTAACTACTTAAATAAAAGGTCTAAGCTCATAACTAACAAGGTAATCGAAGCTATCATACCAGGTGATCCTTTAACTAATAAATCGCTCCTACCTCTCGATAATGAAATTAAACCGTGGGGGGCAGGAACAGTTCACATTAGTATTATTGATAAAGATAATAATGCTATTTCGTGCACACCAAGTGGTGGTTGGATAAGGTCCAATGAAGTAATAAAAGACTTAGGATTTCCTCTTGGAAATAGACTTATGACATTTTATTTGTCTAAGCCCGGTCATGTTAATTTTATAACACCCTCTCAACAGCCTAGAACAACCCTAAGTCCCACCCTTATAATTAATAAAAAAGGTAAAGAGATAATGTCTTGTGGAACTATGGGGGGAGATGCACAGGATCAGTGGCAGGCACAGTTTTTAATAAACTATATATTTGCAAATAAACCAATTGATATAGCTCTCAATGAGCCAAGAGTTTCTTCAGAACACCTTCCCGCCTATTTCCATCCACATGACCCTAATAATAAACATTTACTCCTAGAAGAAAGACTCTCTCCCTTAGTTAAAAAACTGAATAAAAGAGGACATATAACTAACCTTGTTACTGATTGGAGCGAGGGATTTATTCTTTGTGCTAGAAAGAAAGATAAAATTTATGATGCATACGCTGACATTAGAAGTTATAAAAGTCAAATATTTCAAGCCCAAGCTATATCATGGTAAAAAAAAATAAATTAGAAGACATAATTGGAGTTGTGAAAAGACTCCGTAATCCTAAAAATGGTTGCCCATGGGACATTGAGCAAACATCAAAATCTTTAGCTAAATATACATTAGAAGAAGCCTATGAAGTAGTTGAAGCAATAGAAAAAGGAAACTTTAATGAATTAGAAGATGAATTGGGAGATTTATTATTACAAGTCATTTATCACACTGTCATAGCAGAAGAAAAAAAGAAATTTACGATTAATAATGTTATAGAAAAAAGTGTTGAAAAGATGAAATTAAGGCATCCTCATATTTTTTTAAAAGATAAATCAATTAAATCTATTCAAGATGTAAATAATTTTTGGGAATACCAAAAAAAAATTGAAAGAAAGAAAAAAGGATCAAACTCTGCTCTCGATGGAGTTAGTACTAGTTTGCCAGCTGTAACTAGATCTCTCAAACTACAAAAAAGAGCTTCAAAAGAAGGTTTTGATTGGAATAATGCTCAAGATACATTGAAAAAAGTAAAAGAGGAATTATCAGAGTTAACTACAGAAATGAAAGGCAATAACAAAAAAAGAATTAAAGAAGAATTAGGAGATTTACTATTTTCTTGTATCAATTTATCAAGAAAATTAGGGCTTGATACTGAGACAGTTATAAGGGAATCTAATAAAAAATTTGAAAAAAGATTTAAAAAAATGGAAAAAAATATGAATTCTAAGAAACTTGATTGGAAACTTAAAAATTTGGAGAAGGAATGGGAAAAATCAAAGTAATTTTCTTTTTAACTATAATAAGTTTTTGTATAAGTTCTGCAAAATCTTATGAAATTTCTGATCTAATAAAAATTCTAGTTGAAAAAAATAATACAAACTCTTCTTTTAAATATGATGATTTAATTGACAATAAAAATCTTCAAAATGCTGATACTATTTATATTCCACAAATAGATTATTCTTATAATTTTTCTAATAGCACAACCTCTACTAACACCACTGATACTCTCAACTCACATAGTAACACTATTAGCGCTACTCTTAATTTATATAATGGTGGTTTTAGTCAGCTAAACTTACTTACAACTCAAACTCGCAATCAAGCTTACGATTACCTAAGGCAGTATCAAAAGGAATTATTAATTAAGGAGTTAATTAATGGTTATAATAGTCTTCAGGGTTTAATTATTAAAAAAGGTAATCAAGAACAAAATTTAGAGTTTTATAAAAAAAAGGTTCAAGAAGCAAAAATACTCTTTCAAGCTAATAGAATAACTAAAATGGATTTACTTGATTTTCAAAATGAATTAATTAATGCGGAATCCTTACTTTATGATTATGACAGACAAATTGATAATTTAATGCTTCAAGTAAATAAATTATTAGACTTAGAAATCACAGATGAAGATGTTAATTTTTCATTTAGTATTATTATCCCAAACCAACTAATAGAAAAAAAAATATTTTCTGAGCTTATGAATTCTTCCTATGGAAATTATTTAAGTTATTTAGAAAAAACATATGTGCCTGAATTAGAAATGTCTAAAAAAGAACTTCTTCCATCTGTAGATCTTTCCTATTCTCTTTCTGATACAGATAAATTTTCTAGTAGTGTCAATCATAGAAGAAGTTCTGCTCTATCATTGACTATGACAATTCCTATTTATGATGGGTACAAAGATGAAAATAACTTTGACGTTGATAAATATGAATATCAAAAAAAACTACTTGAGCAAAAAGACTTAAAAAAAGATATGCTTAACACTTATCTTGAGTCTTGGAACAACTATGATTTCTATAATCTTAAAATAAATAACCAAAAAAAAATTATTGAAACCCTTACCTTAAAACTCAAAGGTGATGAGATACTTTACAAGGCCCAAAAAATTAGTGTCACTAGATTTATTGAGACAAAGAATGAACTCAATGATGCTAATAATGATTTATTGGACCTAATGACTCAACAAAAATACTATTTACTTGATATAATAATATTAAATAACGATCTTGAAAGTGTAATCAATGGACTGGGATAGGCTTAAAACTTTTTATCATGTAGCTAATGCTGGAAGCATATCAAGAGCAATGGATACAATTCATCTTAGTCAATCAGCTATAACCAGACAAATTCAATCTTTAGAACATAGTTTAAAAACTAAGCTTTTTAAAAGGCATACCAAAGGGATAACTCTAACAGAACAAGGAACTTATCTATTTGAAGAAACTGAAAAAATATTTGCAGATTTAAACTCTATTGAAAAAAAAATAGTTGAATTTAAATCTATACCCACAGGTAACCTGTCTATTAATACTACAGTGGGTTTTGGTTCAATGTGGTTAAGCCCTCGAATTAATGAATTCATTCATGGATATCCAGAAATTAATCTCAAATTGAATTACTCAGAAGATGAACAGGATATGTTAAGACAGAATTATGATATTGGAATTTGGATGAGAAGACCTAAACATTTAGATTTAATCTCCAAACATATCGCTACTATCAAGTATCATATTTATGGTTCTGCTCACTATATCAATGAGATGGGAATGCCTATAAGAAGAAGTGAATTGAACAAGCACCGTTTAATTACCTATGGAACTGGTAAACCCTCACCTCTATCAGACACTAATTGGATTTTAAAAACAGGAGTGGCAAAAAATCAAAAAACAAGGAAACCCCATATAACAATCAATAATTTATATGGCTTATTGGTTGCAGTTGAGACAGGTGCCGGCTTAGCTGCTCTTCCTGATTATATGGTTCAGCATAAAGCTCATTTAGTTAAAGTATTACCAGAAATAGAAGGCCCAAGTTATGAAGTTCATATGGTTTATCATGAAAATCTTAAGGGAAGTTTAAAATTAATAGCTTTTAGAGACTTTCTCATGAAAAAAATAGATCAGTGGAGATTTTAAATCTCTAGTAATTTTTTCAAAAAAAATTAAATATAAAACCATAAATGAATAATTTATTAAAAACTTATAACTTTAGTAACTTTGAAATTGTCAGAGGTAATGGATCTTATTTATATACAGCTGATAATAAAAAATTATTAGATTTTTCTGCTGGAGTAGCTGTAAATTCATTAGGCTATAATCACTCTGTTGTTAAAAAAACAATTCAAGAACAATTAAAAACAGGTATTACTCACCTCTCAGGGTCACAAATACATTTATATAAATATAAATTATCTCAACTACTCTCTAAAGAGAGTAATAAAGGTGATGTTTTTTTTTCAAATTCTGGCGCAGAAAGTATTGAAGCTGCCTTAAAAATTGCTCGTAATTTTGGAAGTAGCAAAGGAAGAGATGAAATTATTGCGATGACTTCCTCTTTTCATGGAAGAACTATCGGTGCTTTATCTGTGGGAAGCAATAAAGCATATAAGTCTGATATAGGTCCAGTACCAGGAAAAGTTAGGTTTTGTAAATTTAATAACAGTAAAAATTTAAAACAATTGATAAATAAAAAAACTCTAGCGATTATTATAGAGTTCATTCAAGGCGATGGAGGAATAAACATATGTAATAAAGAATTTGCTAAAACTATTAAAGAAATTTGCAAAAAAAGAAAAATTTTATTGATTGCTGATGAAATACAAGGAGGAATAGGAAGAACTGGTAAAATTTTTGCCTATAAACATTATGGAGTATCTCCCGATATTATCACATCGGCTAAAGGATTAGGTTCAGGAATTCCTATTGGAGCGACAATTGTTAAAAAGGAAATATCAAAAAATATTAATATTGGTTTTCATGGCTCTACTTTTGGTGGAGGAATGCTTCAAACAAGAATTGCCTATAATGTATTTAAAACAATCAATAAAACTAACTTTTTAAATAGTGTGAAATCAAAAGGCATTCTTTTAGATAAATTATTAAATAAACTCCATTCTAATTATGACTATATAAAAGAAATAAGAATTAAAGGACTGATGGCTGGCATAGAGTTTAAAAACAGTCAAATCGCTTTAAAAATTTATAAAGAAACTTCTAATCATGGCTTAGTTACCACTCTTGTCAAAAGGACTACCATTAGAATTACCCCTCCTCTAATTATTAAATCTGAAGAACTTAAAAGAGGTATTAAAATTATCTCAAATTGTTTAGAGAAAATATAATATTAAATTTTAATTATTTTAGAAGTTTAATACTCTAAAGATTGTTTTTGAAATACAGTTCCAATGCCTTCTTCTGTTTCTAATTCTGTGAGTAATGCATTTTTAATTTCGCCACTGATTATGTGAATTTTTTGTACTCCTTGATTGAGAGCCTTTAAAGAATTTTCAACTTTAACAACCATTCCATTAGTAATAATTTTTTCATCAAATAGTTTTTTTGCAACATTCTCATCAACAGCAGATATTCTCTCACCTTTAAGATCTTTAATAAAAGGGACATCAGAAATAAAAATTAATTTACTTGCTGATAAATTAACTGCTAATTCAGTCGCAATAGTATCGGCATTTACATTTAATACTTCAGCTGTATTTTTATCTAAAACTAAACTTGGCATTATAATCATATCATGTTCTTTAAATAATTTTTGAATTTCTAGTGCATCTACAGAGACAACATCACCTACTTGACCATAATCTACTCCATCAATAACTTCTCTTCTTTTTGCTGATATAAAGTCTTTTTTGGATATAGGTATTGGGAAATTTCTAATGTTATATCTTGAGCTTAAACTAAAAATATCAATTAATATTTGACCAGAAATTTTTTTAGCTGCTTCAATATCATCACCTGATGTAATTCTTCTTCCGTTAATTTTTTTAGGTTCAAGATTATGAACATTTTTCATGTAATTATCTAATTGTCTTCCAAAACCAAACACTAAAACGACTTTTAATTTTGAAATCGTAGATAAAAGTTCTTTAATATCACTGATAACATTTTTTATGTTTTCTTGGTTATCACATATTTTACCACTGACTTTTACGACTAATGTCGAATTTTGAAGAATAGACTGATAAAAAGATTGCGTTTTACTCATAAATATAAAGGTAACATTTCTTTTAGACCAAGTGATTGGTCTTCTGAAAACATTAAGTTCATACACTCAACTGCATTACCTGATGCACCTTTAATTAAATTATCTAAGCAAGTCTCAACTACAAAATTATTCTCATCTTTTATAGACACTGAAAGATCACAATAGTTAGAGCCAACAACATTAGAAAGCTTTGCCTGTTGTTGAAATCTAACAAAAGGCATATTTATGATGGTTTTTTGAATTAAACTATTAATTGAATTTACATTAATTTGTTCAGATGTCTCTATGTGAGCAGTTAGATAAATGCCTCTGGTAAATGGTCCAGATAAAGGAACAAAGGACAATTTATCACTTAAATTTGGATAGGATTGAAAAATTTCAGCTAGATGTCTGTGCTTATTGATATTGTAAGAAAAAATATCTTTTGAACGAATAGAATGATGATTTTTTAAAGAAGGTAATTTTCCACCACCGCTAGAACCTGTAATAGCAGTTATTGAAATATTATTAATAAGTGAGTGAAATGGAAGTATTGCTAATTGGCTAGCAAGTGCAAAACAACCTGGGTTTGCAATATTAGAAGATTTTTTAATTTCATCTAGGGAAGACTCGATAAAACCATAGGTAAATTTTGATTGAATACTAGGGTCAAAAGAAGTTTTATAATAAGACTCATATGAACTAGCATCACTAATTCTAAAATCAGAACTTAAATCAATAATTTTAACTTTATTTAATAATTCTTTTACATATTCATGAGCTGAACCATGCGGTAAAGATAAAAACACACAATCTAATTCTTTAAAATCATCTAAATTTGATGTTTGAAGTTCATTTAATTTTAATGAAGAAAGATGAGTAAACTCATCTTCAATTTCAATTTCTCTTTTTAGAATTTTTAAAATTTCAACTTTAGGATGGATTGATAAAATTCTAAGTAGTTCTAATCCCAAAAAACCATTTGCGCCTATAACTCCAACTCTAATCATTATTAATCCTATTAATAATTTTAGCAAAAACGTTTACATGATTAGAAGAATTATAAATATTTAAGTAATCTGAATTATCTAGAGTAAATTTTTCAAAAGATTGTTTAAAAGCAGAGACATTATTAGTAACAGGACCACTAATTATTAGAAGTTTATTTTCTAAATTATTAGATTTTAAATTTTCGATAATATTAACCGCTCCGGAGATATCGTATGCACATATAATGATAACTTCAATGGAATTGGTAATATCTTTATTTTGAATGATCTCTTTTGTTCCATAATCGCCATGATATCCATCTCCTAACTCCATTAGCAAAATATCTGCTCCCTCTGATATATGATTAATTATGGACGATGAGCAATCTTGAATAACAGATTTATCTGTCATGCAAGTACTTGGAAGGCCATAATCTACGAAATCAGATGTTTTAAATGCTCCATTGTCCTCATAGGAATAAAGGTCTTTTTGGGATGCTGTTCCAGCTAGTTTGCAAGCATTAATCTTCTCATAATACTTATTTAAAGTTTTGATAATGAATGATGTGACGGTAGTTTTTCCTGAGTCAATACCAGTGCCAATTACAGCAATTGAGGGAACTTGATTAACATTTTTATTTATTTTAATTTTTGAAAAATATTGAAGATTCAATTGTTTGTTAGAATTATCTATAATTGATCCAAGCACTTCACATTCCGTTGCGGGCCCTAAAAGTATATTGAAATCTTTACATGTTCCAATGACGCCGCCTAGATTTAATACATGAATTTTATCATGTTTATTCAATTCTTCTGGAACTGTGCCAGTCATTCCTGATGATGCTATTCTATTGCCCAACGCTCCTATAATGACATCTCCCTCGGTTAATTCAGTAATTCTTCCAGATACTAGCTCTAATTTATTGTAATTAGGATTTACAGAAATTACCTTAACTGCAATTAACTGGCCTATTTTACAGTCAATTTCATCAAAAATACTTAGTTCATCTATATTATTGATGTTCTTAAGAACTGAGCCAATTTTTTTTGTATTAATCATTTTAAGGTTTGTTTTTATATAATTATCAAAAATATAAGCAATATTTTATTTATGAATATTTAATAAAATAGCCAATTTAGAGGTTTAAATTACGAACATTTTTAGCAGCTTGCCTTATTCTCTGTTCATTTTCTACCAAGCCTATTCTAACAAAACCTTCACCATATTCACCAAACGCAATACCTGGAGATACAGCCACATTAGCTTTTGTCATCAAATCTTTTGCAAACTTCAGAGATCCTTTATTTTGATATTTTTTAGGTACAGGGGCCCAGGCAAACATACTAGCTTTCGGGCTGGGTATTTCCCATCCTGACCGAGACATCGACTCAACCATAACATTTCTTCTACTTTCATAAATAGATCTAATCTCAGAAACACAAGACTGAGATCCATTAAGAGCCGTTGCAGCAGCAACTTGAACAGGAGTAAATGCTCCGTAATCTAAATAGGATTTTATTTTAGTGAGAGCTTCAATTAGTTTTTTATTGCCTACTGCAAAACCAATTCTCCAACCAGCCATAGCATATGTTTTAGACATTGAGGTAAACTCAACGGCAATTTGTTTGGCCTTATTAACTTGTAAAATTGAAGGGGGTGGACTTTTATCAAAATATATTTCAGCGTAAGCTAGATCTGATAAAACATAAACGTTATACTTTAAGGCAATTTTAATAATTTCTTTATAAAAATCTAAATCCACTACTTGCGCAGTAGGATTTGAGGGAAAGGATACTATTAAAGCAACAGGTGTAGGTGAGCTATGCCTTATGGATCTATCTAGTCTTTCTAAGTAAGACTCAGGATCAAATTTCCCATCTGTCATTGTTTGAAGATGTCTTAAAGAGGCTCCAGCTATAATAAAACCATAAGGATGTATAGGGTAAGAAGGATTAGGAGAAACAATTATATCTCCTGGTGAAGAAATAGCCTGTGCTAGGTTAGCTAGCCCCTCTTTAGAGCCAAGTGTTACAACAACTTCATTTTCAGGGTTTAATTTGACACCAAATCTTTTTTCATAATATTTAGCTTGAGCTTTTCTTAGACCAGGAATTCCCCTACTCATTGAATATCTTCCTGTACCTGGTTTATCACTAACTTCTTTTAACTTATCCCTAATATGTTTAGGGGTTGGCATATCTGGATTGCCCATACCAAAATCGATTATATCTTTGCCTTCTTTTCTTAACTTGGCTTTAAGTTTATTAATCTCACCAAAAATATAGGGAGGTAATCTATCAATACGACTAAATTCTTTTTTCACTCTTTTAAAATAGTTATTTTTTAAGATATCTGAAGTATAAAAAAGTAATTATGCAAACTAAGTATATTGGCCAGCAACATAGCCTGAAGACCAGGCCCATTGAAAATTATACCCACCTAGATGACCTGTCACATCGACTACCTCACCAATAAAGAATAAACCAGAGTGCTCATTCGACATCATAGTTTTAGAGGAAAGATCATTAGTATCGACTCCTCCCAAAGTTACTTCAGCTGTTCGGTATCCTTCTGTGCCAGTTGGTTTTAGTTTCCAAGAGTTTAAAAATGAAGCTAAATTTAACAATACTTTATTAGGTATATCTGAAATCTTTCCTTTGATTTTTAAATTATTACTTATAGCTACAGCAAGCCTTTTTGGAATAATATCTGAAATTATTGATATTAGATCTTGTTTGGAATGAGATTTTTTTTTATCTTCTAAAAATTGATAAACATTTAAACTGGGACATAAATTGATATCAATTTCATTAGTCAATTTCCAATAGGAAGAAATTTGTAAAATAGATGGACCACTTAATCCACGATGGGTAAAAAGCATTCCCTCTTTAAAAAAAGTCTTACCATAAGAAACAATTGCATCTTGGGATATTCCAGTAAGTTCTTTACACATCTTTAAAATATTGTCACTAAATGTTAATGGTACTAAGGCAGCTGAAGGATTAATGATTTCTAAACCAAATTTTTTTGCTATATCGTATCCAAATTTTGTAGCTCCAATTTTAGGCACTGAAAGTCCACCTGTAGAAACTACTAGAGAAGAACTAGTATATGAAGTATCTCCTGAATCGATAGAGTAGAAATTTTCATTTTTGATAATATTAGATACTATTTTCTCTTTTATAAGAGTTACCCCTGATTTTTCACATTCAGCTAATAGCATATCAATTATTTGCTGAGAACTCTCATCACAGAAAAGTTGACCTAATTTTTTTTCATGAAACTTAATTTTATGAGACTCAACTAATTTTATAAAGTCATACTGAGTATATTGACTTAAAGCTGAAACCATAAATTTATTATTTTTAGATATGAATTTAGAATGATGAGTATTGAGATTTGTAAAATTACACCTACCCCCTCCTGAAATTCTTATTTTCTCTCCTATTTTTTTTGAATGATCAATTACTAGTACTGACTTTCCTCTTTTACCAGACTCCATAGCACAGATAAGACCTGCAGCACCCGCGCCGATGATTATAACATCAAAATGATTATCTATTTTCATTAGAAAGAGATAAATTTAGAAATTATTTTACCTCAATCTCCCCTCTTAGAAAAGTAACTGCTTCTCCTCCAATAGACACTCTTTCACGATTATTGGTGCAATAAATTCTACCACCTCTTTCTGAGAGCTGATGGGCTATCATTTCTTTTTTATTAAGTTGATCAGACCAATAAGGGATTAATTCACAATGAGTAGATCCAGTAACAGGATCTTCGGGGATACCTAATCTAGGAGCGAAATTCCTTGATACAAAATCAACATCTCTGCCAATAGAAGTAGCTACAACTGATGGAAATTCAAATTGCTTTAGCTTCTCCATATCCGGAATAATAGATCTGATTTCATCTTCATTATCATAAATAGCTATTAAATCTCTATATGTAAAAACTTTAATAGGTTTTTTACCTAAAGCTTCGTGAAGTTGTGATAAATCAAAATCTTCTAATAATCTTGGGGGTCTTGAGGGAAAATTCATTTGATAAAGATTGTCTTTAAATATTACATTTAAAATATCACCAAGATGAGTTTTAAATATTAGTTTATTCTTATCTATATTAAATTCTTTTAGAATAATATGCGCGGAAGCAAGCGTTGGATGACCAGCAAGGTCCATTTCTGCTTTTGGAGTAAACCATCTGATATAATACTCTTCATTTTCTTCAACATAAAATGCTGTTTCAGATAAATTATTTTCCATAGCAATATTTTGCATTATTTGGTCTGGCAACCATTCTTTGAGTGGGCAGACAGCAGCTGGATTACCTTTAAATACATCTGATGTAAATGCATCAACTTGATAAATGGGAATTTTCATAAAGTTAAAATTAATTTTTTAGTGAACATTATGAAAATAAATTATTCTAAATATGAGTCAATCTGTTTAATTAGATTTTAATGGTTGCTCCATGCTGAATAGCAACAAATTCTTCAGTTGGCATTTTTTTTTCTCTAGTTAATTTTTTTAGTTTTTCTAACGGCTCTCTCATAGGCTCATCAGTAAGAATAAAAGTTCCCCAATGCATTCCAATTGATCGTTTAGAATGCAGATCATGGTGAATTTGTATAGCTTCTTCTACGTTACAATGATGATCTTTCATAAACCATCTTGGTTCATATGCCCCGATAGGTAAGAGGGAAAGATCCATGTCTTCAAATTTATTTTGAATATCTGCAAAATCTTTCGAATAACCTGTATCACCACAAAAGAAAACACGAAATTTATTTTTTTCTATAACCCATCCACACCAAAGAGTTTTGTTGGTATCACTTAATGACCTTTTACTCCAATGTTGAACAGGAACTGAATGAAATTTAAGATTTTTGAAAATAGTACTCTCCCACCAATTCATACCCTTGACATTTTTGGCTCCCCACTTTTCTAAAAGTTTATTGAGTTTTAATGGTGTAAAAATAACAGGCTGTATTTTTTGAGATTTAAGAATGCCTTTAATACTTCCTTTATCTAGATGATCATAGTGATTATGAGAAATCAAAATAACATCAATCTTAGGTAGATCTTCCAAACGAATACCAGGAGGGGTAGTCCTCAGCGGACCTGCAAAACTTAAAGGAGATGCTCTTTTTGTAAAATGAGGATCTGTAAGTATATTTAAACCATTAATTTGAATTAAAAATGATGCGTGGCCAATAAAAGTTAAAGTGTTTTCTGTCCTATTAGATTGAAGAAATTCTGTATCATTTTTAGCTAATGGGAAAGAAATGGGATCAATTTTAATTTCTTTACGTTCTTTTCTCCATTTCCAAAAGTCTTTTGATGACTTTTGATCGTAAGGTAAGTAGTTATTTAAAAAAATTCCATCTTTAAAATTAGATTTTTGAAATACTTGTTTTGACATCAACTTATTTGGTATTGCTAATAATCCAAGAAGTGAAAGTAAAATTTTTTTTATAAATTTTCTTCTCTTCACTTCTTAAATCTTAATATATTTTTATTATACAAAGTTAATTTTATTCTAGTAACAATTTTATTTAAATCATATTTTAATTTCATATTTATCAATAATGAGGTGGGATTTGATTTCCTTTATCTATATTTGTCTCTAGCTCTTGTTGTAATTCAATTATTCTTTTTTTTAATTTAGTAACTTCATTTTTTAAATTAGCAATTTCACTTTGCTGATTAAAAACCTCATCACTTATTTGAGATAATTCTTTTTGGAGAAAAGATGTAATTTCTTCTAAATTTTTAATATCATTATTCATGATAAATATTATTCCCACTCAATAGTAGATGGAGGTTTACTTGTAATATCATAAAGAACCTTATTTACTCTCGGGACACCATTTACTATCTTAGTAGCTACCTCGGAAAGAGTAATTATATCAATAGAAGTAACATCAGCAGTCATTCCATCAACAGAATTAATACATCTAAGTACACATGTTTCTTCATAAGTTCTTTCATCGCCCATAACACCTACTGATTTAACAGGAAGCAATACTGCAAACGCTTGCCAAGATTTTTGGTATAAATCTTTCTCAATTAAAAAGTTTATGAATATTTCATCTATCTCTCTAAGAGTATCTAATCTTTGTCTGTTGACCTTACCTATACACCTTATTCCTAGTCCAGGGCCTGGAAAAGGATGGCGATTAACAAATTTTGGTTCCAACTTGTAATAAATGCCTAATCTTCTAACTTCATCCTTAAAAAGCTCTCTAAAGGGCTCAATTACGTCAAATTTAAGGTCTTTTGGCAAACCTCCAACATTATGATGGGATTTAATAGTTACACTTTTTCCCCCATAATATGAACGACTTTCAATAATATCTGTGTAAAGAGTACCTTGTGCAAGATAGAAATCTTTTTGGGATAGTTTTCTTATATATTCAGAAAAGACATCTATAAACAAACCTCCAATAATTTTTCTTTTCTGCTCTGGGTCTGTAACATTTTTTAATTTTTTTAAGAATAAATGTTCTGAATTAATAATATTTAGCTTTAAATTAAACGACTTAAAAACTGCTTTTATATTTTTAACATCATATTTTCTTAGTAGCCCATTATTAACAAAAATAAAATGAACATTATCAAGTTTCACTGACTTTGATAAAGCAAAAGCTAGAACAGTTGAGTCTACCCCACCTGAAACAGCACAAATAATATTGGGTTTTTTTTCTTTAACATTTATTCTAAAGTATCTTCCAATAGTTTGATGGAGATCAGTATTTCTCCAGTTTTGTTTTAATTGACAAATATCAAATAAATAATTTTTTAAAATCTGAGTTCCAAACTCTGTATGTGTCACTTCACAATGAAATTGGATAGCGTATATATTTTTTTTGTAAATAGCTGCTGGTATTTTATTTTTAGTCTTTGCTAAAACCTTAAATCCTTTTGGTATTTTAGTTAAACTGTCACCATGAGACATCCAAACTTGTTGGTCTAAATTAGTATCTTTAAAAAAATCATTTTTAGTAATTTTAATAATAGTTTTTCCATATTCTCTTTGATTGCTTTTTTCAATTACACCAGCAAATTCCTTTGATATGTATTGAAATCCATAGCAGATACCTAGTATTGGAATAGGTATTTGGTCGAGAGGAATATCTATTTTAGGTGAGTTTTTATTTAAGACAGAGTCTGGCCCTCCTGATAAAATTAATACAGAGTGATTTAAAATATTAGTAACGTTGTTAAGATATTTTGGAGGGTATATTTCGGCATAGATACCTAATTCACGAATTTTTCTTCCTATTAAATGTGTATATTGAGATCCAAAATCGATAATTAAAACTGATTTATTCAATTGGAACGATAATTTGGTGCTTCTTTTGTTACTTGTACACCATGAACATGGCTTTCATTAATTCCTGAATTTGTTAAACGAACAAACTTGGCATTCTTCTTTAATACAGTAAGGTTTTTAGAACCTGTATATCCCATACCCGATCTCAGACCACCTGTTAACTGGAATAAAACATTAGAAACTTGACCTTTATATGGAATTCTTCCCTCTATGCCCTCTGGTACTAACTTAATAGACTCATTTATTTCATCTTGAAAATATCGATCTGCAGAACCTCTGGCCATAGCACCTAAAGAACCCATTCCTCTGTAGGATTTATATGATCTTCCTTGAAAAAGGAAAACCTCTCCAGGAGACTCATCAGTACCAGCAAATAAAGATCCAGCCATTATACAATTAGCTCCTGCTGCTAAAGCTTTGACAATATCTCCAGAATATCTAATTCCTCCATCTGAAATCATAGGTACTTTATTTTTGCTAGTTATGGATGCGATGTCTTGAATAGCAGTAAACTGAGGAACTCCTACTCCCGCTACTATTCTTGTGGTACATATTGATCCTGGGCCAATGCCTATTTTAATTGCATCCGCTCCTAATTTAATTAGGTCTTTTGCTGCTTCTGGAGTAGCAATGTTACCAACAACTATGGGTAATTGAATTTTTTTTCTGATTTTTTTAAAAGACTCTAAAACTGTTGAAGAATGACCATGTGCAGTATCAATAAATAATATATCCACACCTGCTTTATCTAATTCTATAGCCCTTAATAAATCATTGGGTTTACTTCCAATGGCAGCTCCAACGAGTAATTGTCCATTTTTATCTCTGACAGAATTTGGAAATTTTTCACCTCTTTGAATATCTTTAACAGTAATTAAGCCAATACATTTCTTATTGTTGTCAGTGACAACTAACTTTTCAATCCTATTTTCTTGTAAAAGTTTTTTAGCCAATCCAAATGATGACATAGCTTTAGATTGAGTTTTAGTAATAGAGATTACCTTTTTAGTCATTAAATCTTTGACTTTAGTTTTTTTGTTAATCACAAAACGAACATCTCTATTAGTAATGATACCTAAAAGAGTATTATCTTTATCGACAACAGGGAAACCAGAAATTTTATGTTCTTGCATTACATTTAAGACATCTTCAATAGTATTATTGGGGTTCATAGTGATAGGGTTATAAACAATACCCGCTTCATATCTTTTAACTTTATTTACTTCAAAACTTTGTGCTTCTATATCAAAGTTTTTATGTATCACACCTAAGCCACCATTTTGAGACATTGATATAGCCATTTTAGATTCAGTAACTGTATCCATAGCTGCAGATACAATTGGAATATTTAATGATATATCTCTCGTTAAATTGGTAGAAATATCAACGTTATTTGGGAGTATATTTGAAGACTGAGGTTTTAGTAAAACATCGTCAAATGTTAAGTATTCTTTTACTTGAGCCATGGCCGATAATAGTTTTTTTTAAATTAAAATCAAGAGTTGAACTAAGAAAGCTTTCTTCCATCATTCAAGCCAGCCTTATAGTCTAGTGGGTCCACATCATCCAAGCATCCCAGATTAACACCCATGCCATTAGGATCTGTTCGTCTGTTATGATGTGTATAGATACCACAGTGTTTACAAAAGAAATGTTCAGCTAAATTTAAATTAAACTGATAAGTAGAAATATCGGCATCACCTTTTGTTAGTTTAAAATTATTTTTTGGTACCATAATCATTTTTGCATTTTTTCTAATACAAATTGAACAATTACATTGCATGATTTTATCTAAGTCAGATTCAATTTCAAATTCAATAGCTTTGCAATGACATGATCCCTTATGAAGCATTACGATGAGCTCTAAAGAAATCTTTTAATAAATTTTTAGTATCACTGGCTGTTTCTAATACAGACATATGACCAGACTCTTCTAGGATTACTGATTTAGAGTCCTTTATTTTGGATGCTAACTCCACTCCAACTTTTTTGGGTGTCATTTTATCGTGTTTGCCAATTATACATAAAGTAGGATGTTTGATGTTTGAAGCTGCGGCTTCTCCATTGGTATATTGATCACAAGCATTAAAATCTACTCCTAGTGTTCCATTATTATTTGAAGATACTAGCTGATTGCCCATTCCCATATGACTTAATCCTGGTACAGGATGTCCTCCTTTATGTCCTAAAGGTCCATGAACCCAATCCATCATAAGGTCAACTGCCTTTTGATCTTTATTAATAGCTAATTCTAAAAGTTCAGAATTCATTTTCATAGATAAAGACCCATTTATCAATGCAAGTAGCTCCAATTTATCAGGATGTCTTTCGGCAAACTCTAAACCAACCAAACACCCTTGAGAATGACCCACGTAAGAAGTCTTATTTATACCAAGAGAGTTGATTAAATCAGCGATCCAATCCGCCATTTCTTCAATTGTATTTAAAGCAGGTCCTTCAGACTCTCCATGTCCAGGTAAATCTACAGCTATTGTGTTGTATCCATGAAAAGCAAAGTACCTAGTTTGAAGAACCCAAGTAACATGAGTTAAACCACTTCCGTGGACAAAGACTATAGTTGGTTGATTTTTATCTATCTCTCTTCCACTAGAAGTGTAGTAGGCATCTTTACCGTTTATTTTTACCTTCATTTAGAAGCAACAAGTCTAGGTCTTTGTGATGCTTTAAATCCTATATCAAAGTCAGTCATAATGTCTTCCATATCCTCTAATCCCACTGAAAATCTAATCATATCCTCAGTCAAACCTGCTAACTCTAATGATTTTTTATCCATTTGAGAGTGAGTTGCAGATGCAGGATGAATAACAAGAGACTTAGCATCACCAACATTTGCAAGATGAGAAGTAAGCTTTAGAGCATTAATAAAAGCGTGACCTGCTTCTTTACCTCCTTTAATACCAAAAGCGATCATAGAACCCGCACCCTTTGGCATTAATTTTGAAGCTACTTTGTGATCAGGATGATCAGGTAAGCTTGGGTGGTTTACCCAGGATACATTTTGATTATTAATTAAATAATCAAGCATAATTTGAGTATTAGATAAATGTTTTTCCATTCTCACTGATAAGGTTTCTATGCCCATTAAAATGTTGAAAGCATTTGTAGGACTCATACAAGGACCAAAATCTCTCATACCTTCTGCTCTAGCTCTCATAGTAAAAGCAGCAGGACCAAATTCCTCAGCAAAAGACAAACCGTGATACCCCTCGTATGGCTCTGTCATTGTTGGAAACTTGTTACCTTTAGTCCAATCGAAATCTCCCTTTTCAACAATGATACCACCCATGGAAGTTCCATGACCAGCCATCCATTTCGTTAATGAGTGAGTTATGATGTCAGCGCCTAAATCAAATAAGTTACATAAGTATGGTGTGTTAAAAGTACCATCTACCATTAAAGGTATGTTTGCTTCCTTTGCAATTTTAGAGATTTCAGGGATATCCATAATTTCAATACCTGGGTTTCCAATAAGCTCTCCCCAAATACACTTTGTATTAGGTTGTATTGCTTTTTTAAAACCCTCTGTATCTCTGGGCTTTACAAAAGTTGTCTCAATTCCAAATCTTTTTAATGTAAGCCTTAATAGATTAAAAGAGCCTCCATAAAGTTGAGAAGATGAAACTACATGATCGCCAGCACTACAAATATTTAAAATTGCAAGCGACATAGCACTCATGCCTGAGGCAGTAGCTAGTGCTGCAGATCCGCCTTCTAAGGCAGCCACTCTCTCTTCTAAAACAGAAATAGTAGGATTTGAAATTCTACTATAAATATGTCCACCCTCTTCTAAATTAAAAAGAGCTGCCGCATGATCGGCATCTTGAAATAAGTATGAAGTTGTTTGGTAAATTGGCACTGCACGTGAACCAAAATTCTTATCTGGTTGGTGACCACTATGGAGTGTTTTAGTATTGAAACTGTATGTTTTTGGATCTGTCATAGTAAAAATATAACAAAAAATAGAATTGTATTAAAGGCTAATTAAGAGGAAATTACTAAATTAATTTAATTCTTTATTTGAATAATTCTTCCACCAGTGATCATTTGGAGGTTTTGATACAGCAAATATTTCTCCTATCATGGGAGTGGAAATATTAACTTCTCTTCTTTTAGCTTCAGTCGTTAATCTAATTATAGGTTCATCCCATGTATGAATTGAAAGATCAAATTTAGCCCAGCTTATTGGAACAAATAAATTTGTATTAAGATCTATGCTAGACTGTACTACTTCATATGGAAACATATGAACGTCTGCCCAGTTAGAGTTATAACCCCCACATTCAATAAAAGCTATATCAAATGGACCATAATCTTTTCCAATTTCTTTAAAAATATCTGAGTATCCACTATCACCACTAAAATATATATTCAAATCTTCAGATTTTATGACCCAAGATCCCCATAAAGTTTTGTTTCGATCAGTAAAGCTTCTCCCGCTAAAATGTTGTGCAGGATTTAATATAAAATCTACTCCTTGGTAATTTTTAGTTTCGTACCAATCAAGCTCAGATATTTTTGAGTGATCTATCCCCCAACTTGTTAAATGTCCTTTAACACCTAATGGAACAATAAAATGGTCAATTATATTAGAAAGTTTATTCATAGCCTTAGCATCTAAATGGTCGTAGTGATCATGGGATAAAATAACAACATTAATTTTAGGTAGATCTTCAATGTCAGTTGTATTTTCATATTGAAAGGCTTTTCCTAAAATAGGAATAGGTGATGCTCGATTAAAAACAGGATCAGCCATAATTTTTAAACCACCAGTATTCATCAAAACTGTAGAGTGACCTAGCCATGAAAAATTAGAATTTTTAAATTCAATTTTATTAAATAAAATTGATGGAAGAGGTCTTGAGGGATTTTTACCTTCGGGTGGAAAAAACCAATCTTTTAATGAAGGATCTTTAGAGATAGGTTTATTTTTATCAATTTTAAATTTTGGTATCTTGTAAATATTTACAAAACCATCTGTTAAATAATGATCTGAATTATTAATATTTATTTGAGATTTTTTATCTGAGGTTCCTCCAAATTGGTAATACGTCTTAAAAAAAATAAATATAGCTATAAATAAAATAACTATAAAAAAAGAGATGTACTTTAATATTCTAAATGTTAATAACACTAATTAGTAATTTGTAATCCACATAGTTTGATAGGCTTTCAGAGTAACTGTTGATTTAATATCAATAATAATTTCATTAGAGATTAAATCCCACCATTCGTTTGAGGAAATTAAATTAAGTTCTGACAAATCTAAATATTGAAAAACGTTTGTCACATTGCTTATACAAAAAATTGATTGTCTTTTATCATGACTTTGTCTCCAAAAACCAAAAAAATTTTTTCCAAGATTAAATGTAAATTGTGTAGCATTAGGATGAAAAGCAGTTTGATTTTTTCTAATCTCAATTAATTTTGATAATTGATGAAAAATCTTTGAGTTATTTGTTTCTTTATTAGTTATTAATTTATCAATTTCGTCATACTTCCATGATCTTCTGTTTATAGATCGATTATTATTTGTTTCTTTAACTTTTTCATAATCATTTGATGTGCCCAAAATACTATGTATATAAAACGCAGGTATTCCCTCGAGGCCCAACATTATTGAGTGACAACAAATGAATCTTTCGATTTGCATATGATCACTACCTTGAAATGTTCCTTTCAATGCATCTATTAAAGAAATATTTATTTCATAGACTGTCTCTGTATTATCTTCTTTTTTTCTTTTAGTTGTTCTAGCACCATAGTCAGTCATAATATCAACTAAGGTTCTTCTCTCCTTATCTGTTAAGATACCTTCAGTTGGTCTAAGACCAATACCATCGTGAGAAGCTATAAAATTAAAATAAGAAGTATTATCTTTTGCAGGAGGCATACCCATTGACCATTTTCTAAGAGCAGTGCTGTCTCCCATTACAAGAGTCCATAATAACAAAGGTGGCAGAGCAAAATTATATATAGCATTTGCTTCGTCATTTTCTCCAAAGTAACTAAGATTTTCTAAATTAGGTAAATTGGTTTCAGTAATAAGTAATGTATTTTTACTATAAGCGTTTAAAAGTGTTCTTATTAATTTAACTATTTCATGTGTCTGAGGTAAATTTAAACAATTTGTACCAAGCTCTTTCCACAAAAAAGCAATAGCATCTAATCTAAATACTCTAACTCCATTTTTAAGGTATAGGTGAATTAATTTAATAAAGAAAAAAAGAACTTCAGGATTCTTAAAATTAAAATCTACTTGATCATGACTAAAGGTGCACCATAAATAATAAATTTCATCGTTAATTTTAAATTCTTGAAATAATTCTGAACTTCTAGGACGAATTACTTGATCATATCCTTGCTTATTTTTTAGTTTTATAAAAAAATTTTTAGACTTATCTTCATTACTTGTAAAATCTTTAAAATATTTACTTTCTATTGATGCATGATTAATAACAATATCACTCATAATTCTAAAATTTTTTGACAGCGATTTAATGTCATTCCAATTACCTAAATCAGATCGTACCTCTTCGTAATTAGTTATTGAGAACCCATCATCTGAACTGTAGGGAAAAAAAGGAAGGATATGAACATTATTAAATTGTTTTTTACAAAACTTTTCTAAAAAATTACTAAGAGTTTTGAGTTTTTTATCGTTGTTCTCGTATATTGAGTCTCCATAAGAAATTAAAAAAATATCTTTTTGCGACCAATTAGGTTCAGATATGCCAAGATCTTTGTTTTGAAATAAATCTAGGACTCTATTAATAAGCTTTAAAATCTCATTTTGATCTAAAATATCCTTATAAATAATTTGGAAATGTACGTTTAAGTTATTTTTTAATTCTTCTTGCAATTTAGGAGTTATCTTCCATAACTGCTTCCCTAAAAGATCTCAAAATAGAAGGATTTGCACTATCTACTCTCCTCCAGGTTGGAATATTCGGATTTTCACTTGGTGATTCCAAAAATATTTTCCCTGCTTCAATAATATTTTGTGCAAAAAGTTCCACCATCTCCTCTTCTTTGTGTACATCAAAGATCAATCCATTCATCTCAGCATCAGTTTTATAAATCTGAACCATGTCTAATGCCAACCTGTAATAAGTTGCTTTTAAAGATCTAAATTTTTCATTAGAAAATACATGGCCTTGAGTAGCTAATTTTCTAAACAAAGCCTTAGAAATATCCATTGTCATTTTTGATAATCCCTTTTGACGATTGTTTTTAGAGATTTCTTGGTGTTTGTGCTCATATGTGTCAGCTATATCGACCTGGCAAATCTTGTTATTAGCAAAGTTTCTATACATCTCAGATAGAATTCCAATTTCTAATCCCCAGTCATGGGGAATTCTTATGTCATTAAGTAAATTATACTTAAATGAAAATTCTCCTGCTAAAGGATATTTAAAAATATCTAGAAAGTTTAAATATTCATTATATCCAACCATTTTTTGTAATGACTTTACTAAAGGAGTCACTAGTAATCTTGTGACTCTCCCGTTCATGGTTTTATGAGCAACTCTTGGATAAAAACCTTTACAAAAATCAAATGAAAACTTTGGATTTGCAACTGGATAAAAAAGTTTAGCAACTAAATTTTTATCATATGTAACTATATCACAATCATGCATTGCAACAGATCCTGACTCTCTCAAGGAAATAACAAATCCCATGCAATACCAAATGTTCCTACCTTTTCCTTTTTCGATAGGAGAGAGATTCATTAAAGATAATTCTTGGTGAATTTTTTTTAATTTAGGTCCATCATTCCAAAGAATGTATGTATTTTGAGGAAGTATTGAGAAAAATTTTTTAGCTTTATTAAATTCTTGTTTGCTTGCTTGGTCTAAACCAATAACTATATTTTTTATGTATTTTACTTTTTTTAGAGTGTTGACAATATAAGTAAGAGCAGGTTTCTCTAATTCTGAATATAACGATGGTAATATTAGTGTCATTGGTAAAATTTTTGAGAATGATAATAATTCTTTTTCTATTTCTTCAATAGATTTAGTATTAAAGTTATGAAGAGTAGCTATTACACCGTTTTGATGAAAATCAGGCATTTTTAAAAAATTTTAACCTCAAGTGTTTTGTTTAATCTAATAATTAACTGACTCCAACCATTTGGCGCTAGCTTTGAAGATTTATAAATATTCTTTTTGTTAGATCGCAATTTAGGAAAGACTCCTGATGAGTTTTTTATTAAACAAGCGTGTGTAGCTGAATTAAGCATTTCTATATCATTTTTACTATCACCTAAAACAATAGTATTTTTAGAGTATGTATCATGAAATTGAATATCATATATATGAGATATTAGCTTTTTAGCTATTCTTTTGTTGCATATAGATGATATTTGCATGAATCTACTACCTTGTATAAGAACTCCATCTTTTTCTGATTTAAGATCATTTTTAAATTCCTTTAAATTTAAGAAACTATCCTTCCAAATAATAAGCTGACTAGCCTCTCTATTGAGCATTTTACTGGTATTGACAAGGTTTGTGTATTTTTTCAAATCCTTAATTGGAAGATCTTGAGCTATTAAAAATTTAAAAGTTTTTTGTTTTTTTAATAAATATTTATACCAAATCTTAGATGACAGTTTAGCAATTCTAATTTTCCAATATCTACCATAATCAGATGAATTTTTATTTTTTTTAAATCGATTTTTAGGAAAATATAAAACTGCTCCATTTTCAGTGCTAAAGGGCATATTAGTTAAATTTAATTCTTTTAATAAATTTGTAGATTCACTAAAAGTTTTACTTGTATTAAAAATAATTTCGTTTTGATTACTAACAATACGTGAAATAAGTTTTTTATTATTACCGTAGGAATAATTTTCATGATCTAGTAAGGTTCCGTCAAGATCAGTAAAGATCAAATACCTTTTCATTTGTATATAATCTTTTTCATTTTTTGGTTTTTATCTAATGTAATTAAAATATTACAAAAGTTAGGGCAAGTTAGTGACATCCATTTAGATAATTTTTCATAATATTGAATAAATAGATAGAGTTTCTTTTTAAGATTATTATCACTTCTCAAAGAGCGAAGACCTAATTCTTGTTTATATTTCCAATTAATAACATATTGCCAACTAGGTAGTTTAATAAAAATATAATAATTAAACTCATTAAAAAGTTTCTGGTATTCAATTAAGGATTTATTGTAAGCCGTTCTCCATATCATATTAGGATCATTTATTTTTTCCAAGTCATTGATATTTTTTTTTAAATATTTAATGTTAATTGGTTTTGAGCCAACACACCACCCTTCTAAAATTATTAAATCTGCTTCATTAATTTTTCTTTTATATTTCTTCTTATTATCAGTTACCTTGTCAAAGATCGGGATATACACTGGAAATTTATTTCTTTTCAATTTATCTACAGTTTCACTAAGTAATTCTAAATTGTGGGTGCTTGGAACACCTCTAGTATCAAATAAATTAGATTTGAATTTTTTTGCCAATTGTTTCCTTTGATGAGATGATAAGTAAAAGTCATCAATACTAAGAATAACCACGTTCTTAAAATAAAATTTTTTAAAATATTTTTTAATTTGTATTGATAATGTTGATTTACCAGAACCTTGTGATCCTGCTATCATTAATGTTTTTTTATTTTTAATTTGGTTAAATAAATCAATGTATGATTTACATATTTTATTAGATATGTCAGATCCAGTAAGCTCTTTGTGAGATAGTGTTAAGAAGTCTAACTTTTTTTTAATATCAGACATGACTATATGTTGGCGCGCTCTGCAGGATTCGAACCTGCGACCCTCTGCTTAGAAGGCAGATGCTCTATCCAGCTGAGCTAAGAGCGCATTAATTGCAATATTTATCACTTCACCTTTAGTTTTTCTACATTAATATGCATTGATTTTATAAATGAGCGAAATTTTAGTAAAAGTAGAAAATGTTATTAAGACATTTGGTGGGTTGGTAGCTTTGAATAGTTGCTCTTTAGAAATCAAGGATAAATCTATAACTGGAATAATTGGTCCCAATGGATCAGGAAAAACTACATTATTTAATGTAATAACGGGTAACTTAAAACCTGATAGTGGCAATATTTTTTATAATGGAATTGAAATTACCAATACTGAGTCGCATGAACTATTCCATTTAGGTATGTTAAGAACATTTCAAATAGCACATGAGTTTACAAATATGACAGTAATAGAAAATTTAATGGTTGTTCCAGGTAATCAGAGAGGAGAGAAACTACTCTACTCTTTAGTTAATTCCAAAAGAATAAAAAAAGAAGATGAAGCTATTAAAGAAAAAGCAATTGACGTATTACAATTTTTAAAAATTGAAAATTTAAAAAATGAAAGAGCAGGAAATTTGTCTGGAGGACAAAAAAAATTACTAGAATTAGCTAGAACAATGATGGTAGATGCAAAAATTGTTTTTTTAGACGAGGTTGGTGCTGGAGTTAATAAAACTTTATTAAAAGAAATCAGTGAGTCAATTTTAAAATTAAACCATGATAAAGGTTATACCTTTTGCATGATCGAGCATGATTTTAATTTTATTAGTGAGCTTTGTGATCCTGTAATAGTTTTAGCAGAGGGCTCTGTTCTTTTTAAAGGAACGGCTCAAGAAGTAAGAAAGAATGAAGAGGTCATTGAGTCTTACTTAGGTAAGGGTCTAAAGAAATAATGTTTTTTTCTGCTAATAATCTTACTGGCGGTTATGGTGGTGTAAACATAATTGAGGATTGTTGCTTTAACGTTAATAGAGGTGAAATAGTTTCAATATTAGGACCTAACGGTGCTGGTAAATCAACAGCAATGAAAGCAATGCTTGGAATTTTAGATTTAAAAAATGGTGAAATTAACTTAAATGGTAAAGACATAACTAATTTAAGGACACAAGACAGGATCAAACAGGGGATATCATTTGTTCCTCAAAATAAAAATATATTTACTGAACTAACAGTTGAAGAGAATCTTGAAATGGGTGCCTTTTTAAATGAAAAAAATATAAGTTCTAAAATTGAGGAAATGTATGAACTCTTCCCCATTATCAAAGAAAAAAAGAGTCAAACAGCGGGAGAACTATCTGGTGGTCAAAGACAGCAAGTAGCAATAGCCAGAGCTCTTATGACAGACCCAGATGTTTTAATGCTAGATGAACCCACAGCTGGGGTTTCACCTGTTATTATGGATGAAATATTCCAACATGTGCTTAATATTAAACAACAAAATATAGCCATATTAATGGTAGAACAAAATGCAAGGCAAGCATTAGAAATTTCAGATAGAGGGTATATTTTAGTCACTGGTAAAAACGCTTACGAGGGCAAGGGTGACTATCTGTTAAATGATAAAGAAATAAGAAAAGCATTCTTGGGTGGTTAAATGGATTTTTTAAATGCAATTATACTTATAAGTAATTTTATTATTGTTCCTGCAATTACATATGGATCTCAGTTGGCTCTTGGAGCTATAGGTGTAACACTCATATACGGTGTATTAAGATTTGCTAATTTTGCCTATGGAGATTTGATGGCCTTTGGAACTATGATTGTAATTTTAACTACTTGGTATCTTCAATCATTGGGGGTGACGTTTGGTTTTTTACCTACAGCTCTCCTTGCTCTGCCAATAGGCATCATTGTTACAATAGCTATCAGTCTATTTTTTGATAAAACGGTCTTTGAATATTATCGAAAGAAAAAAAGTAATCCTGTTACTTTTATCGTTGTGAGTCTTGGTCTTATGTTTGTATTAAATGCATTAGTAAGGATAATAATTGGTCCTGGAGATGTAAATTTCATGGATGGTCATAAATTCATTATGAAAGCAAGAGAGTTCAAAAATATTACAGGACTGAATGAAGGATTAGCTATCAAATCTACACAACTAATAACATTAATAACAACCGTTATCACTTGCTCTCTTCTATTCTATTTTTTAAATAAAACTAAAACTGGAAAATCTATGAGAGCTTATTCTGATAATGAGGACTTAGCTTTATTATCTGGTATAGATCCAAAGAAAATAATTATAATAACTTGGGTAATAGTATCAATACTTGCAACTATTGGTGGAACTCTCTATGGTCTAGACAAAAGTTTTAAACCCTTCACTTACTTTAATAATTTATTACCTATATTTGCGGCAACTATTGTGGGAGGAATAGGAAACCCTCTTGGGGCTTTCTATGGAGGTTTCTTAGTAGCATTTTCTGAAATAACTCTTACTTACGCATATAAAAAATTCTTTAAATACCTTTTACCTGAAAATCTTGAACCAAATACACTTATACAATTTATTTCTACTGATTATAAGTTTGCTATATCGTTTGCAATTTTGGTTATAGTTTTAATCTTTAGACCTAATGGAATTTTTAAAGGTAAAGTTATATGACAAAAAATTTTGATATTAAAATCTCATTTACCATTATGGCATTGTTAATAGCTCTTGTAGGTATATTTCAATCTTGGGGAGTTGCTCTCTCTATATTGAATCTATGTTTAATTTCAGCTGTAATGTCAATGGGAGTCAACATTCAATGGGGATTTGCGGGTCTTATTAATTTTGGTGTCATGGGTTTTCTTGCTATTGGTGGATTAGCTACTGTCTTAGTTTCTGTTCCTCCAGTGTATGATGCATGGGCAGTTGGTGGTGTAGGTATTTTAATCTCGGGGTTATTTTTAGTTTCAGTTATAGTAACTATATATTTAATAAATTTAAAGATACCTAAATTTAAATATAAAAATCATATTATATTTTTAATTATAATTCTCTCTATACCCCTTCTAAAATTTATATCTGGACCTGCGATTGGAAGAATTGAATCTATTAATGCAGCAACGTCAGGTTTCTTAGGCGGCGCCAATTTACCAATTATCTTATCATGGTTTATTGGTGGTATTCTATCTGCTTTAGTTGCATTTATTATTGGAAAAATTTGTTTAGGCCTAAGGTCAGATTATTTAGCTATATCCACATTATTAATTTCAGGCATAGTCATAACTATTGTTAAACACGAAGAATGGCTATCACGGGGTGTAAAAAATGTCATAGGCTTAAAAAGACCGGCGCCTTATGAAACTAATTTACAAAAAACTGAATGGTTTATTAACTCTATTGAGTTTTTCAATACTTCAAAACTATCAAATATTATAGATCTTGAAGCTAGAGCCTCATTGCTCAATCAATTAGTAATAACATCTTCTGGAATTTTTGTTAAATTGTGCTTCTCTGCTATTTTTCTAATTGTAGTTTTGGTCTTGCTCTACTTATCTGAAAAAGCACTTAATTCACCTTGGGGTAGAATGATGAGAGCTATAAGAGACAATGAAGACGCTGCTAAGGCTATGGGAAAGAATGTTGTAAAACAACATCTATTTATATTTATGCTTGGATCTGCAATTATTGGTTTTGCAGGTGCAATGTTAGTTACTTATGATGGTTTATTTACTCCCTCTAGTTATCAACCTCTTCGATATACTTTTTTAATATGGGTAATGGTATTATTAGGGGGAACAGGTAATAATTATGGTGCTATTTTAGGTGGATTTGTAGTTTGGTTTATTTGGATACAGTCAGCGCCTTTTGCATTGTTTATAATAAATATATTAACAAATCATCTTGATGAGACTAGCCACTTTAAAGAGCATCTCAGAAACAGTGTTCCTTATTTTAGATATTTAATGATGGGATTGGGATTACTCTTAGTTATGAGGTATCGCCCTATGGGATTATTGCCTGAAAAGGTAATTAAAAATTAAAAAAAAGCCCCACTAAAACATTAGAGGGGCTTAAATATAAATTAATTATCTTTGTGCAACGTCAACAAAAGCACCACCCTCGATGCCTTTTTCTAAAAATGCACCAAATGCCTCACCAACTTCTGTGAAGTTAACATCAGTAGCACCATCATAGTCAATAGCAAAACCAGCACTCGCTAGTTCAATACCTTTTGCTAGTTCACCTGCATAAATCTTAGTACCAGGACCATTTGCAACACTCATGATATTTGCAGCGATAGAAGCACTATCATCTGAATTACCAAGTGCCATAGCTAGAACTATTAAAGCAGCAGCGTCATAAGACTCTCCAACATAAACAGATGGGTCTACTCCATTAGCTTCAGCATATGCTTTAAATTTTTGTGCTCCTGCACCTAAAGAACCCGGCATTGAACCAAAAGATCCATCTAAATCTGAGCCAAATGTATCAGTTAAAGATGAACCAATCATACCATCAGACAACACAAAAGTGTCATAAGCTCCACTATCTAAAGATCCTTGGATAATTTGGTTTCCACCCTGATCTAGGTATCCGATAACAACTAATGCTTCGCCGCCAGCAGAAGAAAGAACTCCAACTTCAGCACTATAGTCTGCTTTATCAGCTTCATGGGCTGTTTTGACAGTAACTTCGATACCTCTTGCTTCAGCTGCAGCTTCATATACATCAGCTAAACCAACACCGTAGTCAGTGTTAACGTATGTAATTGCAACGCTGGAAATACCTCTACTTGAAGTAATGTCAGCTAAAACTTCACCACCTCTAGCATCAGATGGAGCTGTTCTAAAAAACAATCCATTATCTGGAGCGGTCGTTAGACCAGGTGAAGTTGCTGAGGGTGAGATCATTGGAACGCCATTAGGAACAGCTACGTTTGATAGTACTGCCCCTGTTACACCAGAACAGTCTGCACCCATAATTGCAGTTACGCCTTGACTTATTAAGCTCTCAGCAGCTGATGTAGCCGCAGCAGAGTCAACACAGGTTGAGTCAACTTTAATAATATTAATTGATTGACCGTTAAGTAATTTACCTGAGTCTGCAGCTTCATTAAATGCTAATTCTGCACCAGCTGACATTCCAGGTGTCAAAGTTTCGATAGGCCCTGTGAAGCCTAAAATAATGCCAACATTTACTTTTGCATGAGATAAGTTAAAAGCAAAAATTGTTAGCAGAGTTGCGATGATTTTAATCATACTTGCCTCCTAAATAAATATAAGTAACTTTATCTTATATAGGTAAAATATTAAAATTTAAATAGTTTTAGAAGTTAATGAGTCCATGATGTTTTTCTGTCACTTGAGAAGTTACTGGCGTAATTCTTGGGTTTTATCTTCTTAAATGATTGGTCATCAACCCTATACTCATATGAGTTATTTTGACACCAAGAGATAGCATCTTCAAGACTATCAAATTGAAGTCTTAATTGTTTAGTTGTATTTTTAGAGCTATTCCATCCCATCAAAACATCTTTTTGAAGGCTATCATCAAACTCAAATTCTATTAGCCAAGTTTTTGTTTTTTTATATCCAGACTGCATATTTGTTTTACTAGGCTTTTTAATTAGTGCTCTCTTCATAAATATACAATACCTTTAAATAAAAATTATTGAATAACATTATATGCGTTATAATGTGCTTTTAAAAATATGCCAAAATTACAATTAATATACTTTAATCTAAGAGCTTTATGCGAAGCTCCTAGAATGATGATGCATAGAGCTGGTTTAGAATACTCATATGAAATGGCTTGGGATTATTATAAAAAACCTTGGTCTGAAGTTAAACAAGATATAATTTTTCAACGTCTGCCACTTCTAGTTGTAGATAATCAAATAGAGATATGGCAGAGTAATGCAATCTCGAGGTATATTGCCAAAATTACCAACAACATACCTGATAATAAGGAAATGGCTGCTTATGCTGATTCAATATTCGAGTCTGCTCATGATTTATTTTTTCCTTTGAATCCAACTATTAATGTATTTGTGGGTGAAAATTATTTAAGTCAAAAAAAAAATTTAATAGATGACATTTTACCAAAGGCCTTTAGTAATTTTGAAAAGCTACTTCAAAAGTATGAAGGTAATTTTTTCTTAGGCGATCAAGTATTCTATTGTGACTTTAATGTTTATCATCATCTCTCACTTTCTCTATTACTTGAAAAGACAGTTTTAGACAATTTCCCAAAATTAAAAAAATTTATGATCCATTTTGAAGCTTTGGAGGGAATCAAAAGTTATTTGGACTCTAGAGCAGAATTAGTGGACATAGGCACTTGGCCAAAAGTCATCATTGATGGTAAAGAGTATACATCTGGTACTAACCCTTATTATAAATATTTGTAGATTAAAAATTGGTCGGGGAGACAGGACTCGAACCTGCGACTTTCTGCTCCCAAAGCAGACACTCTACCAGACTGAGCTACTCCCCGAGTATTGAATATATATACTTTTGTCTTATAAATAGTCAAACGGAAATATTTTTATGCAACTCATTAAACAACTAAAAAAAATACAATTATCTAAAAGTTTTTTTCCCTTTTGGAAATATCAGTTTCTTGTCAAAAGCTTTAATAAAAGAATTAAGCCTTACAAGATCTATAGAGAAATATTAAATGTTGGTGATGTAGTTTTTGCCTTGTGCTACTCCCCTGAAGAAAAAAAATTTTATTTAATAAAACAATTTAGACCCTTTTATTTTGTAAGAAAGAAGCCTCTTAAATTTGAAATTGTTGGAGGATTAGTTGATAAAGGTGAAACTATCAAAAATGCCCTAAAAAGAGAAATTATGGAAGAAATTGGTGTTAAGACACAAAGTTTAAGAAAGCTTACAACTTACTGTCCTGTTCCAGGATATTCTGATGAAATAGTTCATGTATACTTTGCTGAAGTTGATAAAATTAAAAAAAATAATCTCTACAATAAATATGAAAACGAAGAAATTAAAATCTTTAAGCTTAGCTTAAACCAACTTAAAAAAATAAATGATAGTAAAACTATTCAAAATGTTTTGACGAAGATTTCTATTTATGAATATTTAAAAAAAATTAAAAAGAATTAACGTTATTTACAATTTTATTATCTTTTAAATAATCAGATACTTGGTTAGCGACATCAATGGCAACATTTACTTGTGCCTCTTTGGAAGAAGCACCTAAATGTGGAGTTAATAAAAGATTTTTTACGCCAAACATGACATTTTCAGTAGCTGGTTCTTTTTCATAAACATCAATCGCAGCACCTGCAATAACATCATTATTCAAACAGTCTTTTAAATCAATCTCATTAATTAAACCACCTCTAGCACAATTGATAATTACAGCTGAAGTTTTCATTGAAGATATTGAATTTTTATTAAGCATGTTTTTGGTTTTATCATTTAATTTTGTATGAAGTGTAAGCACATCACTATCTTTTAGTAACTGTTCAGTCGTGACCTTAGAGGCGTTAAATTTTGCCAAATCTTCATCGTTAGCAGATTTAGAGTTTGTAATAACATTCATCCCTATTACTTTACATATTTCGGCAACTCTCTGACCTATATTGCCAAAACCAACAATACCCAAAGTTTTGTCCTTTAGTTCAGTGCCCATATATTTAGACTTCTCCCATTTACCCTCGTGAGTAGATTTATTAGCTAGATGAATATGTCTATAAAGAGAAAAAATTAAGCCAATAGTTAACTCGGCAGTGGCTTCAAGGTTACCTAAGGGAGTATTCATAACTAGAATTTTATTTTTGGTAGCAGTATCAAGATCAACATTATCTACGCCAACTCCCGCTCTTCCAATTACTTTTAAATTTTTACAATTTTCAAGAATATCAGATGTTAACTTTGTGGCCGATCTAATCAAAATACCATCATAGTCATCAATAATTGATTTTAATTCACTAGGCTCCATACCAGTCTTAACATCAAAATCGATAGATTTAGAATTTAAAACCTCCTCGACCTTATTGCTCATTTTATCAGAAATTAAAATTTTCATTTACTTATACCTTTCTAAAGTTTCAAAAAATGTCCATTCAATCCAAGGAAGTAATTTTTCAATATCACTAGACTCAACAGTGGCACCTCCCCAGATTCTAATGCCTGCAGGGGCGTCTTTATAGGAATTGATATCATATCCTGCATCTTCTTTTTCAATAGAAGAGCAAACATCCTTAACTAACTTTTTTTGATTTTCATCATCTAGATTTACAAAATCTGGATGAGTGAATTTAAAACAAATACTTGTTGAAGAATAAGTAGAGGGATCTTTTGCTAAAAATTCAACCCAGTCTCTTTCTTCAATCCAATTCTGAACTACTTTTAAGTTGCTCTTCGATCTAGAAATTAGTTCTTTTTGACCCCCAATTTTAATACACCAATTAAGAGCATCGAGTGCATCTTCAGCCGCAAGTAAAGAGGGTGTATTAATTGTAGCACCTTCAAAAATACCTTTATCAAATTTTTTATTTTTAGCTAATTGAAAAATCTTTGGCATAGGCCAAGATGGCTCATAAGTTTCAAGTCTTTCGACGGCTCTTGGTGAAAGAGCTATCATCCCATGAGCGGCCTCTCCTCCCAGTACTTTCTGCCAAGACCATGTGACAACATCTAGTTTTGAGAAATCCATATCCATTGCGAATACAGCCGATGTAGCATCGCAAATAGCAAGACCTTCTCGATCATCGGGAATCCAATCAGCATTTGGTACACAAACACCTGAGGTAGTGCCATTCCAAGTAAAAACTACGTCGTTATTAAAGTTTACCTTGGACAAGTCAGGAAGTTCTCCATAGTTTTCAATATCATGAATATTCACGTTTTCTAATTTTAATTGTTTAGTAATATCCTTAACCCAAGTGAGACCAAAAGACTCCCATCCACAAACATCAATTCCTCTAGCACCTAATAAACTCCACATAGCCATCTCAATAGCTCCAGTATCTGAAGCTGGTACAATTCCAACTAAGTAGTCATCAGGAAGTTCTAAGAGTTGTTTTGATTTAACAATAACTTCATTTAGTTTAGACTTACCACCTTTAGCCCTATGAGATCTTCCTAGGACAGCATCACTGAGAGCATTTAGTTCCCATCCAGGTCTTTTTGAACATGGGCCCGAAGAGAAAAAAGGATGTTGAGGTTTTATTTCTGGCTTATTCATATTAATTTAAAACTCCTTATAAAAACATTTATTCGATAATATTATAAAAAAATAGACCATCTAAAGGTTTTGGGTCAAACCATGTTGCTTTAGGAGGCATAAATTTTTTATTTTTTGAATAATCAATTACCAAATCCATACTAACTGGTCTCATTATAGTAGAAACATCACTTATACCTGTATCAACTTGATTAATCAAATAATCAGTGCCTAATGTAGGTGGGACAAATTCAACTCTTTCATCATTTGTTTCATCTTCAATATTTAATATTTCTTTTAAAATGAATTCAGCAAAATCAATACAATCAGCACCATTTGATGAAAATTCATCTTTAAGGTCTATTTTAATAAACTTTCCCTGAAAATAAATGACAAAAAATCTATCAATATTTTCATGATACTTTAACTCCTCAGTATAAAAATATTTTTCAAGATCATTTATGAAAGAATCTTTTTTATATTCTTTAGGAAATTTTACTGATCTATCATAGGCCATGTTTGAACACTTAGACTTAGGAAAGATTATAGCCATAAATTTAGTATCTTTTTTTACATCTAATTGAGCGAAGCCCTCAATTCTATGATGACCATCAGCAACATATAATTCTTTAAAATTAATACCCGAAAAATCAGTTTTTGTTTTATAAATGGAATGGGTACAGTTTCCAGACTTAAATTTGATTATTGGTTTTTTTTCATGATGTATATCTAAATTAAGATCAATATTTTGATCATCATAAAATAAATAAATTGGACTTAGTTGAAATTTAACTTTAGATAACTGCTCTGCTCTTTCTTTACCTTTGCTTACTAAGATTTTTTCGTGAGGTTTGATATTATTATTTAAATAATCCTGAATATTAAGCAAAGAAATTAAACCTGTTTGAGTGTGATCTTTAGAGTCTATTCTGTAGAGAAAATATTCATCTTCAGATTTATAAATTATATTATCATTAATGAGTTTTTGATAATAATTTTTAGAAATTTTATAAAATTCATCATCTGATAGTTTTTTATTAAAATAAACATCAGGTCTTAATATTTGAAGAAGATTTAATTTATGTATTTGGTCACTTGAAAAATTGTAATCAATAATATCTGTGCTAGGTGATAAAATAGATTGGAGATATTTATTGTTTAGGACATAAGTATTTGGTATTAATGGCTTCATCTATGAAACAGAATAAAGCACCCTATTACTTTGCGCTACTAATAGCATTGATATTTTTTTTGTATGGTATTTTTTCAGTTCTTATTCACTAATTTTTTTCAGTAGACGATTTGGGAAGACTCTTATCTTGATACCAATTATTTTTATCTGGAATATTTCCATCCCATAAATAACTCTCATAATCAAATTTAGGCATACCTTTATCTGAACGTTCATAATAGAGTCCAAATTCTCGACAATATTCTGATAATTGGTCAGCCTCAATTTCTAAAATATTTAACTTTTCCCATTTTTTACCTGATGGAATCCATTTAAAACCTTTCGTTTTTAGCCAATCTTTATGATAGTAAGTCTCAGAGCCTGACACTGAGAATGTAATATTTTCACTCATTTAAAACCTCGTGGAATAATTTGAAAGGATAGTATTGAAAATCTGACAAATTATCAAAGGGTTTTTTTAAATTAATGAATTTAATGAGATCTTCTGAATTAAATAAAGAAGCATTGATTTCATTAGTATTATTAATTTTATAGCCAATGTGCCCATTATTGATGTGAGAATTGTCAAGTGTTACATGAATTCTGACATTTGAATCAATTGTAATCATGAAATTTAAATAACAATTTTTATTGGTAATTTTATCCTTAATTATATCCAGAACAGAAATTTTAATATCACTCTTTTGATACTGATTAATTAGATAAAATAGGTCTGGGCATTGTTCAAACAATATATCTGTGTTTGATAAACTATTTTCAGAATTATTATATTTGTTAATCTTCTTATAATAGGTTATAAATTTATTTTTAGATGTTTCATTAAAAAATTTATTAAAGCCAAAATTGTCAATAAGAAAAACATTTGAAATTAAAAGACTTTTTATAATTTCTTTATAGGAGATTAATTCATCTTCGCTACTAATAAGAGGGTAGTCAGTAATAACTTTTAAATTATTTTTTAGGCAAAGATAAGAGTATTCAAATTTAATACCTGAAGGTAGAAAGTTAATTATGAAGTCAATTTTGTTATCTTCAATAAGTTCTTCGTAAGAGCCATAATATTTTGAAAAATTATATTTTTTAGAAAACCTTTCCGCATCCTCAACATTTCTCGAGCAATTTGCATATAGGTTGCAATATTTTTCTAAGTTAAAATCTTTTATAAAATTAATTGATTTTTGATCAGAGCTGAGAATTGCTAAATTGCTTTTCATGTAATTATTAATATACTCCTTTCATGAAACAAGTTTATTTAAGCTACCATGATATTCATACTGATTGTATTGAATTAGCTAAAATAATAAAAAAAAAATTTAAACCTGAAAAACTTATTTTAATATCACGTGGTGGTCTTATACCAGGTTCAATTATAGCTAACTATCTAGAAATTCAAGATATAGATGTTATTGCCTTAAAAACCTATGCTAATAGGAAAAGGTCATCAGATATAAAGGTTTTTAAGAGAATTAAATCTTTAAAAAAATTAGTTGTGATTGACGATTTAGTAGACAGTGGAGAAACAGCAAAAATCGTAAAAGAGATGATGCCTAACTCAAAGTTTGTAGTCTTGTATGCAAAGACATCTGGGAAAAATCAAGCCGATCTTCATCTCTATGATTTTAAAGACAAAGATTGGCTCGTTTTTCCTTGGGAGCAGGATTAAATATTTAATATATTATTGTGGAATATCTCCATCTATTCCTTGAACATAAAACATCATTCCTGCCAACATACCATCATCAGCTACTTCGCCCTCAGCTACTACCAATTCACCTGCTTGATTATAAATTGGACCTTCAAAAGAGTGAAGTGTTCCATCTTCAATTGATTTTTCAATTTTATTAGCTTCAGCTATTAAATCATTGGATAGTAGTTTCTTGTTATATGGAGACATTTCAACCATCCCTTCTTTAAAACCCTGCCAAGTATCTTGTGAGGTCCAAGTACCGTCAACAACTGCTTTAGCTCTGGCTGCATAGTAAGGTCCCCATATATCTTCTATTGAAGTCATATGCGAATTTGGACAAAAAGCTTCTTGATTTGATGCCTGTCCAAAGGCCAAAACTCCTGCCTTCTCAGCAGCTTGACATGGTGCATAAGAGTCAGTGTGTTGAACAATTATGTCTGCACCTTGATTGATCAAAGTATTTGCAGCATCAGCTTCTTTTCCTGGGTCATACCAAGAATAATTCCATATAATTTTGATTTTAACATCTGGATTGACTTTGGATGCTGCTAAGTAGAATGCATTTATGCCTCTAATAACCTCAGGTATAGGAAATGAAACTATATAACCAATTGTATTAGTTTTAGTCATTTTGCCCGCTAAGTGCCCTATTACAGTTCTACCTTCATAAAACCTTGCAGAGTATGTAGAGACATTATCAGTGCGCTGAAAACCAGTAGCATGTTCAAATTTAACATCAGGGAACTCCTTAGCTACTTCTAAGGTTTGATCCATGTAGTTAAAAGAAGTAGTAAAAATTAAATCATGACCAGACTGGGCAAGTTTTCTAATCGCTCTAACGGCATCAGCATTTTCTGGAACATTTTCAATATATGTCGTTGAGATGGAGTCGCCTAGCGCATCTTCCATATATTTTCTTCCCTCATCGTGCATATAAGTCCAACCATGGTCACCTGGTGGTCCAATATATATAAAACCAATCTTTTTTTCAGCCGCAGACAAACTGGATAAAGAAAAAATGCTGAAAAAAGAGAGAATAACTAGTAATTTTCGTATCATTTTTAATCCTATCTTTTAAAATATTAATAAAGTTTATTATAAATTTTATTTTCATTTTAAATAATGAAACTAATTAATAATAAACATGTAATAATTTTATAACAAAATAGTTGTTAAATGTTGTGAAGTAAGCATTAAATAGTGGATAACCTATTAGTTTTTTTCAAAAGGGATATTTAATGAAGCAGGAGCACTAAGCTTTAGCCTCATTTTATTTGAAGATATAAAAACTAATACTAGTAAAGTCGCGATATAGGGCATCATGTTGAAAAACTGACCTGGTAATTTAACACCAAAAGCTTGCAAATTCATTTGCATTATTGCAACACCTCCAAATATATAAGCTCCAACTAGAAGCCTCCATGGCTTCCAGGTCGCAAAAACTACTAATGCTAAAGCTATCCAGCCTCTTCCAGCGGTCATTCCTTCTTGCCACATAGGAGCATAACAAACAGAAATATAAAAACCTGCCAAAGAACTCATAACACCACCAAATATAATTGTTAAATATCTGGTTTTAATAACGTCGTACCCTAGGGCATATGCAGAATGATGATTTTCACCGACAGCTCTTATAATCAGACCTGCTTTAGTTTTGTAAAGTATGTAATTAATTAAAAAAACTAATATGAATGAAAATATAATTAGGTAATAAGGACTTAAACCATTAATCGGAGTTCCACCAAATTTTTTGCCTAACATGGCGCTTAGCCCAATACCAAATATTGTTAATGCTAATCCAGTAGCGATTTGGTTTGTTAATAATCTTAAAACAAAAAAAGCAAAGATACTTGATAGGACAACTCCAGATAAAATTGATAGTATAAAAGAGTAAAGATAATTTCCTGTAATGACTAAGGAAATAAAACCAGATACAGCTCCAACTAACATTAGTCCCTCTAAGCCTAAATTTAAAACACCACTTTTTTCAGTTACCAACTCACCTATTCCTGCAAAAACTAAAGGAGTAGTAGAAATTAAAACAATATTTGTGATTCCTAAGATTAGATCATAATTCATCTTAGTAAGACTCTATATTTATTTAAAAAATCAGCACCTAGTAAAAAAAATAAAACCAAACCTTGAAAAACAAAACCAACTGCAGATGGTATTTTTAAGAAAAGTTGAGCATCCTCTGCTCCTAAATAAGTAAGAGCTATTAGTAGAGAGGAAAATATAATACCAATGGGATTTAACCTACCTAAAAAAGCTACAATAATTGCTGTAAAACCATAGTTTGGTGAGATATCTCTATAAAGTTGGCCTATGGGACCTGAAACTTCAAAAATTCCTGCAAGCCCTGCACAGGCTCCACTAATTAAGAAAGTATAAATAATTAAATTATCATTTTTAAATCCAGCATATTTAGACGCCTTAGAACTAAAACCAGTAACCCTTAACTTAAAACCAAAAAGAGTTTTATTAAAAATAAAATAAGATAATGCTGCAATGATGATTGTAAAATAAACTCCTATATGAGCTCTAAAACCATCAACTAAAACAGGTAATCTTCCAGCATCTGAAAAAGGACGAGACTTGGGTAGTCCATATCCAGTGGGGTCTTTCCATGGGCCTACAACAAAATAATCTAAAATAAGTAGTGCGATATATGTAAGCATTAAACTAGATAATATTTCGTTAGTATTAAACTTGGTTTTTAAAATAGCAGGAATAGAAGCCCAAAAAGCACCACCAATAGAACCAAATAAAATCATAGTTGGAAGAAGAAAAATACTATTAGAGTCATAAAAAAATAAACCTACCCCTCCCCCAAATAAAGCACCTATAGTTAATTGTCCTTCAGCGCCAATATTATAAATATTATTTTTAAAACAATAAGATAAACCCAAGGCTATTAAGGCGAGAGGTGAGGCTTTGACTAATAATTCAGATAAACCATACCAATTAGAAATAGGACCTATAAAAAAAATTTTAAAGGATTCTATTGGACTTAAATCTAAAAAAAGGAAAATTAAGGAGCCAAAAAAGAGAGTTAAAAAAATTGCAACTATTGGAGATAGATAAAAAATTAGACTAGAGGAAGAGTTTCTCTTTTGGATTTTAATCAAAGAGACCTCCCATATATTTGCCTAGCTGAGTAGCATCTATTTGTTCAACATTTAAATTTTTAGATAAGCGACCTTCGTATAAAACACTAACATCATGACAAATTTCTAACAATTCATCAATATCATGAGAAATGATGATTATTGAAATACCATTTAAAGATAAATCTATTAGGGTTTTTCTAATAAATGTCTCAGAACCAGCATCAATTCCCCAAGTAGGTTGAGATAATATTAGTAATTCTGGATTTGATAAAATCTCTCTACCAATTATAAATTTTTGTAAATTTCCTCCAGAAAGTTGACTAGCTTTGGATAAATTTGATGGGGCATTAACATTAAATTTTTTTAAAATTTTATCTGTGTGATTACTTATTTCCTTAAAGTTAATTAAGTCATTTTTGATAAATTTCTTATTGTGACTCATGCTTAATAATACATTTTCGGTTAGTGACATCTCGGGAACGGCACTATGTCCTAATCTTTGTTCAGTAACGTATGAAATTGAAAGACACTTTCTATCTTTAGTTGAAAGTTGATTAATATTTTGATTTTTAAAAATAACATCACCTTTAAAATTATCGTTATTTTCATTTAAAAAAATTTCCATTAATTCATTTTGTCCATTACCCGCCACTCCGGCTATACCTAAAATTTGTCCTGTTTTTAATGAAAAATTAATATTTTTTAAATTTACAGAAAATGGGTCTTGATTAAATGTAGAAACATTATTCAAAGAAAATAAAACTTTTGAATTATCCTCAACTTTGTTGCGTTTTAATTTAGCTAGTTTATAACCTAACATCTTTAATCCTAGTGAATCTGGATTTTCATTTTTAGTAATTAAAGTATCGACCACCTCACCTCCCCTTAAAATAGTAACTCTATTAGACAAGTTTATAATCTCTTCAAGTTTATGAGATATAAAAATAACAGTTAAGTTATCCTGAACTAAATTACCAATAATCTTAAATAGGTTTTTTATTTCATCTGGAGTTAAGACAGAGGTGGGTTCATCAAGTATTAATATTTTAGGATCATTTAATAAAGATCTTACTATTTCAACTGATTGTCTTTGACCCACCGACAAGGAGCTTATAGGAGTGTTTAAATTTAAATTAAAACCGTATTTTGAGCTTATGGATTGTGATTTTTCAATTAGCTCAGACATAGGTAATTTTTTATCAATTCCTAATATTAAATTCTCAGCAACCGTAAGAGATTCAAATAAACTGAAATGTTGAAAAACCATATTGATGCCAAGTTTTTTAGCAACAGATGGGCTAGTTATTTTGACATTTTTTGAGTCTATATAAATATTACCTTGATCTTGATTGACATGACCATAAAGAATTTTAACTAAAGTTGATTTACCAGCACCGTTTTCTCCTAAAATAGCGTGGATAGAGTTAGACTCAATGGAAAAGGAGATATTTTTATTCGCAATAACGCCTGGGTAACTTTTAGAGATATTTTTGAATTCAACTATTGGTTTCATAAAAATTTATAGATTCTTTATAAGTAGGGTAAATGTTAATTTATAGATATAAAG
>CABXVZ010000003.1 GCA_902515765.1 uncultured Alphaproteobacteria bacterium
GCTTTCCTCTCCCCCTTTAATGGATTTGATGCATTCATATTAGTTTCAGTCATTCCATAGCGCTCTAAAATTTTATGTCCTGTTATATTTTCAAATTGATTATGGGTTTTTTCAAGTAATGGGGCGCTTCCTGAGATAAATAATCTCATATTACTAGTTAAGGATTTAGTGAGTCTTTTATCTTTTAACAGCCTGGCATAGAATGTAGGAACTCCCATCAAAAGTGTAGAATTTGGTATTGCTTCAATTATTAAATCTAAATTAAACCCTTTTATAAATCTAATTGATGCGCCAGCTATCATAGAAGTATTAATTGCCACAAATAGACCATGAGTATGATAAATAGGAAGAGAATGAATTAATTGATCTTTATTTGATATTTCCCATAAATCACCCAGTGCTTTTGAATTGGAAACTAGGTTTTCTTGAGAAAGCATTGCTCCTTTGGGTTTACCTGTGGTTCCAGATGTGTATAAAAGAGCTGCTAAATCATTTAAATTCCTTTCAATAGGTTCAAAGTAATTTGAATAAGTATCTAAAGACTCAGTTAATTTTCCGCTACCATCCTTGTTCAATGATAGAATTTTACAATTAATTTCATCACAAATTGGCTTTAATTCATTTATATTGTTTTCTTCACAGATAAAAAAAGAAGGACGGGCATCTTTTATAAAGTAAATAGTTTCATTGATTGTATAACTAGAATTTAAAGGTAAATAAACAGTGCCAGTAAGAATAGATGTTAGATATACAGATAAGGCCTCTTTGGACTTTGGAGATTTTACCAAAATAATATCTCCTGTATTTAAGCCTAAGTTAGTTAACTTATGTGAAACTTTAGAGGCAAAAGCTATAAAATCTTTATATGTGATAGAACTTCCATCATCTTCAAATAAGAAGTTTTTATCATTATCTAAATTAGGTTTAATTAAATTTAAATATAAGGAATTCATAATAAGTAACTATATTAGCTGAATACTAAAGTAATATTCATTATTAAAAATAACTTTGAAAAGGGATAATTTAGTAGGCTCTGCATTAAAATTGCAGAGCCTTAAAATGATTTAATATTTTATGGAAGCCATGATTCCCAAGTGGATTTATTATTAGCTTTCCACTCAGCAACTACATCATTGAGTTCCGCGCCTTCTCTAACTGCAACTAACATTGCTGCTTGATCTGCGTTAGATAATGCCATTTTGCCAAAAAATTCTAATGCTTTTTGGTTTTCTGGTTTTGCGAAAGTCTCTGGATTACCATAATTCATTGGGTAATCAACAGCCCAGCCTGTTCCAGGCCACTTATCTGGTCCACATACTTCCCAATTATTAGCTTCGGTGAAAGTTTCACAAGGTGCATTAGGAGCTAACTTTACACCCACTAATTCATTAACACCAAAGAACCAATGAGGTTCCCAAAGATACATTAAGAATGGCTCACCTCTATCATACATACCTTGTGCTTCTGCTAGAGAGGCAGTTTCAGTACCTAATTCGTCAGCGATAAAGTCTAGACCAAGTACATCTAATCTTTTTTGATCATGGCAATTCCAACCAGCAACTGGACAACCAATTAATCTTCCTTTGTCACCAGTTTCCATAGTAGCAAAATCAGATTTAAAGTCATTTAGATCAGTATAATCTTGGAAATCAGGATTAGCGTCTGCCCAATATTTTGGAACGTAGTAATCTGACATTCCAGTAATACCGACAGTTCCTAATATTGTAACACTTCCATCACCAGAGTAGGTCATCTTAACTTCTCCTCCATGAATCAGATCACCATTAAACATTATTTCATCAGCTTCTGCGTAACTAGGCCAAGATTCACAAGCAAAATCAATATCTCCGGCAGCAATGGCTTCCCAGAGACCTGTTCCTGATGCAAATACTATTCTATCAATTTCATATCCTAGCTCATCTTCAAGTATACTTACGGCTACTTGACATGATATTTCTCCACCAGTCCAGTCAGCTATGGCTGCCAAAAGTTTTTCAGCACTAGCCTTAGATGCCGTCATAGAAAAGAGCATAGAAGATAGAATAAAAGTAATAAGTAATTTAGATATTTTCATAAATTATTCCTCCCATTTAAAAGATTATTTTAGCAAAAAAAAAACAAAAGTTAATATGCATTTTAAACATTAATGAATAGAAATTATAAAGATTTAATTTTTATTAATTAGGTAAGTATATTAATATCTTTAATTATGGCTAATAAAGTATTTTTAACATGTGCGATTAATGGATCTGGCGATACTGCTTCAAAACATCCTGATCTTCCAAAAACACCCAAACAAATTGCTAAATCTGCAATAGAATCCGCTAATGCTGGTGCCGCTATAGTTCATATACACGTAAGAGAGGAAGATGGAAGACCAAGTAGAAAATTTGAATTCTACGAAGAGGTTGTTGAGACAATTAGATCTAGTGATACTGATGTCATTTTAAATTTAACAACAGGTATGGGTGGTGACTTAGACATAGGAGAAAACGATCCAATGAATTTTGGTCCATACACTGATATGGCCAATATTTCAGAAAGAATTTCTCACGTCGAAAAACTTCTACCAGAAATATGCACGCTAGATGCGGGCACACTTAATTTTGGTGATAGTACAACAATAGCTATCAACACACCAAATGATCTTCGAAAAGCAGCTAAAAGATTGCAAGACTTAGGAGTCAAACCAGAAATAGAAGCTTTTGATTTAGGAAATATGTGGTTTGGTGCGCAACTTTATAAAGAAGGATTATTAAGTGATCCACCAATGTTTCAGATGTGTTTAGGTATACCATGGGGTGCTCCAGCAACAACATTAGCTATGCTTGCCATGAAAGATATTATGCCTCAAGAAGGTGTATGGTCAGCTTTTGCTATTTCAAAAAATGAAATGCCTTTTGTAGCACAAACAGTTTTAATGGGTGGTAATCCCAGAGTGGGTTTAGAAGATAATTTGTACTTATCTAAAGGTAAGCTTGCAACAAACCCCCAATTAGTTGAAAAGGCTTTAAGAATTGTAAATGAACTTGGTTTTTCAGCTATGACGCCCTCAGAGACAAGAGAAAAATTAAAACTTGTTAAACACAAGTAGTAAAAATTTTAAAAAAGTTGCTGTTATAGGAACTGGTGTTATAGGAACTGGATGGATTATTCGTTTCTTAGCTCATAATAAAATTATCTATGCTTTTGATAAGGATTTTGAGTTACATAAAAAATCAATTAAAGAAATCAAAAGAACATGGCCGCATGTAAGAAAATTTTATGGTAAAACAAGACTCAATCTTCAAAACCTCAAATATTGTCATTCAATTGAAGAAGCAACAAAAGAAGCTGATTTTATTCAGGAATGTGTAAGTGAAAACTATTTATTAAAAACAAATCTAATGAAAATAATTGGAGAAAAATCAAAAACTAATGCAATTATTTCATCCAGTTCTTCTGGTTTACTTCCAACGAGAATTTATTCAAAATGTAAAAATGCAGAACGTACTATTATAGGTCATCCATTTAATCCAGTTTATTTGCTTCCTGCTGTAGAAATTGTTTCTGGAAAAAAAACATCAAAATTAATAATCAATAAAACTTTTCAATTTTACAAATCTATATCTATGAATCCTATTATAGTCAAAAATGAACTACCAGGATATTTATCGGACAGATTACAAGAAGCATTGTGGAGAGAAGGACTACATATAATTAGTGAAGGTTATGCAACAACACAAGATTTAGATAGAGCTATAGAAGATGGTCCGGGATTAAGATGGTCATTAATGGGTACTTTTTTAACTTTTCATCTGGCTGGAGGAAACTCTGGAATGAGTCATATGTTAGAACAATTTGGGCCTGCTTTAAAACTCCCATGGACGAAATTAAAAGCACCTAAGTTAACGAAAAAATTAGTAAATAAATTAGTTGAGGGAACTAAGAGACAATCTAAAGGAAAATCAGTTACAGAAATTTCAAATATTAGAGATGAGTACTTAGTTGAACTCTTAAAGTTAAGAAAAAAATTCGAAAAGAAATTAAGATAAATTAATCCATTCTTTCTGTATTACCATCTACTGAAATAATTTGACCTGAAACCTTGCTAGAGTCATCTGAAATTAAGAAAGAACACATTTTTGCAATATCATCTTCGTATATCCACTGTTTCATTGAACTCATTGATACAAAGTCTTTTTCGATACTCTTAACAGATTTATTAGTAACTTTTGATTTAGCTTTAATTACTCTATTCATTCTATCCCCTTTTACAGAACCAGGGCAAATAGCATTTGATCTAATATTAAATTTTCCAAGTTCCATTGCTAAAGTTTTGGTTATACCTATAACAGCCCATTTACTTGCAGCATAAGCAGATCTATTTGGAAAACCATAAATTCCTGCTGTTGAAGAAATATTTATAATAGAGCCATTCTTAGATTTTTTTAAAAGAGATATAGCTGATTTGGTAAAATAGAAGTAACTATTAATATTTGTGTTAAGAGTTTTATCCCATTCTGTTGAGACTATTTTTTCAAGTGAGGCCGTAGGACCAGATATTCCTATATTATTTATAAGTGCATCAATTTTTTTAGTTTGCTTTTTAATGTTATTAAAAAATCTTTTAACTTGATCTTCTTGTGAAGTATCACATTCAAAAATAAATAATTTTTTACCGTTTAAAGGATTTCGTTTTAGTTTTTCTATAAATTTTAAATTGATATCACAAACATATACATATGCACCTCGGGACAAACATAACTTTGTTGTTGCCAATCCAATACCTGAAGCACCAGCGGTAATAACAATTTTTTTATTTTTGAGGGTATTATTTTCCATTAAATAATACCTCTTCTTTTTTTGAAGGAATTGAGCGATCTAGACCACGAACTATTTTTTTTTCTAGGTCAATAAAAGGGAGGTTAACTACTTTTGCTTCATAGAAATCCCCACCTGGAAGTTCTAACAACAGATCTTGTCCTATCCATGAGTCAGGTTCATAAAACCTTACATATCCTATTCCTATTTGCAACGTAGGTGATGGAACACCAGCAGTTACGTAACCCACAATTTTATTTTTAAGTATCACTTTAGAACCTGCTGCAGGGACTGCTTTTTCACAGGTTAAGCCAAAAAGACAGGTTCTTTTATCTTTTTCTTTTAAAGAGTCTTTTCCAATGAAATCACTTTTATCCATATTTACAAAGAGACCAAGTCCAGCTTCAAAAGGTGTCATAGATGTATCTATATCTGTTAAATTACCAAATATTCCACCCTCAATACGTCTTATCGTCATTGCTCTTGAAGCTGAAAATTCCATTCCAAATGGTTTACCACATTCCATTAAATGATCCCACAAAGCCAAATGATCAGTTTTTAGTCCATCTGAGAATATTTCAAAACCTAATTCATTAGTAAAGCCAGTCCTTGAAACATAAAGTTTTTGTCCTCCGATATCAAAAAAACCAGATCTAAAATATTTCATGTTTTCATCTATTATTCCTCTAGAGGCTTTTTTCATTATTTCTAAAGAAGCTGGTCCCTGTATTTGTAACACACGAGATTTAGGATCAGTAATTTTGATATTATAGTTTGAACTGTGTGCTATGAGCCAATCTTCAAAAGGACCATCAGCTTGAACATACCAATACTTATTGTCATTAAATTTAAATATAACCCCATCCATAAAAATTCCACCTTGAGGTGTACAGGCAAGAGAGTAGTACCCCCTTCCTTCTTGAACGTTTTTAATATCTCTCGTTAATACTTTATTTAGGAATGAGTTGGCATCTGGTCCTGATATCTCTATTGGTTTTTCTGGAACATCAAAAATTACCGCTTTTTGCCTTAGTAGCCAATATTTTTCAATTGGATCCTCATCTATTTGCATTGGAAAATATCTTCCAGCATAAACACCTCTTATCATATTGGGAGTATTTGTTCGTTCAATAAAAGGTGACTCTTCAAATCGACGAGCACTAATTGTTATAGTACTTTTTAAATCAGACTCTTCTTGAAGGTTACCCATTAATTATACTTTTAATTTTTATCATTAAATATTTAATTTTCACGAATAATTATTGGAGGTACATGAGCAGTAACTATTGGTGCTTTATTTTTACAAAGCTCTATATCAATGAGGCAAGAATGAGCAATAGGACCCTGTCCAAGTTTTGAGGTTCCTTTATCTCTAGTTAATACATTTGGATTTCCATGCTTACAAAGGGTATTAATTTTTTTTGGATCTTCTGGATCATACCATGCACCTGTACTAATTTGAACAACACCTTTTCTTACTTTATTATTAATATTAACTCCTGCTAAACAAGCTCCCCTATCGTTAAAAAGTTTAACAATATCTCCATTTTTAATTTTTCTATCCTCTGCATCTTTAGGGTTCATTTCAATTGGCTCTCTACCCTGAATTTTAAATGATTTACTAAAACTTCCATGATCCATTTGACTGTGTAGTTTGTCTTTAGGTTGATTAGAAATTAAATGGAGAGGGTAAGGTTTATTTTTCATTCCCAACCATTCACATGGCTCCATCCAGACAGGATGTCCAGGACAGTCATCGTATTTGAAACTATCTACAGTTCTTGAAAATATTTCGATTTTACCACTAGGAGTATTTAAGGGATTATTTAAAGGATCTTTACGAAAATCTTTTAGCATGATTGTGTGTTCTTTTGGGGGTTTTACTTTAAACCATCCTTTTTTAAGAAACTCTTTATAGGATGGAATCTCAATATTTGAGTCAGAGCATTGTTTTAAGGTTTGTTCATATATCCATTCTTGCCATTGGTCTTGATTTTTTCCCTCTGTAAAATCTTGCTCTAAGCCCATAACCCGAGAAATACCTTTAAATATTTCAAAATCATTTTTAGCTTTACCGTGTGGTTCAATTAATTTAGACATAGAAACTACATAAGGATCTCTAGGCGTCATCATGATATCTTTGCGTTCAAGAGGGGTCGTACAAGGCAAAACTATATCAGATCTTTTTGCTAGAGAGTTCCAACACCATTCGTTGCAAATAATAGTATCAGGTTTTTGCCAAGCTAAATTTAGTCTATTTAAATCTTGGTGATGATGGAATGGATTTCCACCTGCCCAATAAACTATCTTTATATTTGGATAGGTATAGGTAGATCCATCAAAATCAAATTTTTCTCCAGGTTTAAGCAACAGATCACTTATTCTTGCTACAGGAATAAAATCATCAATCTTATTTTCAGTTTGGGGAAATGCCGCTCCAGGAATAATAGTAAATTGACCTCCAATATGATTTGTAGCACTATACCCAAAACCAAAACCCCCACCTGGTAGACCAATTTGGCCAATCATAGAGGCTAGCATGATTGCAGCCCAAAAGGGCTGTTCCCCATGATCTTGACGAGTCAGTGACCAGCTAACTGAAATCATTGTTCTTCTAGAAACCATAGTTCTCGCTAGTTGTTTAATTTTATCAGAAGAAATTTCACTTATTTCTGAAGCCCAATCTGCATCTTTTTCAACTCCATCATTTTTACCTAAAAGATATTCAAGGAACTGATCAAAACCTTCTGTGTGGCTCTGTAGAAATTCTTTATCACTTAACTTCTCTACATGGAGAGTATGGGCAATTCCTAACATAATTGCAGTATCGGTATTTGGGCGTAAGGCATACCATTCTCCGTTGACCTCATCTAATAGATCAGATTTTAAAGGACTAAAATTAATAAATTTAATTCCAGCTTCAGCTGTTTCGATTATATTTTTTTTTTGATTATGGCTGCCTGTTCCACCTTGAGAAATCTGACCATTTTTTAGAGGAACACCTCCAAAACAAACAAATAATTCGGTGTTTTCTTTAATTGAATCCCAACTAGTGCACGTATCAAGATAAGTTCTATAGCTCCCTAATATATGTGGGACCATTGCTTCTGCTGCCGCAAAACTATATGTAAATTTTGATCTGGTATAACCTCCTATGCAATTCAAAAATCGATGGAGCTGACTTTGTGCGTGATGAAATCTTCCAGCGCTAGCCCAACCATAAGAGCCTCCGAATATTGAAGAGTTACCAAAATTATTTCTTACCCTATTTAATTCATCTGCTATTATTTTTTCAGCTTCATCCCAAGAAACTGCAATATATGAGTCGACACCTCTTAAGTTATTTTTAGATCCTGGTCCACTTTCTAACCAACTTTTTCTTACCATTGGTGCATCAATACGAGTTGAATTATTATGAATATCTAAGATACCGGAACCAATAGGAGAAGGATCAGTATCATGCTCCCACCCTAAAAGTTTTTCTATTTTACCGTTTTTTATCTTGGCACGATAAGTTCCCCAATGTGATCCTGTTAATGGAAGATCATTCTCATGATCCATTAAGATTTATCTAATCCTAAAGCTATTCTTTGTTTCTTTGTCCAGGCATGGGATATTCTATCTATAATAATTGCTAGTAGCACTATTGCCAAACCAGCAGACAACCCTCTTCCGGTATCTGATCTTTGAAGAGCATTAAAAACTTGAAGGCCTAAGCCTTTTCCTCCAATCAAAGGTGTAACTATCTGCATTGCAAATGCCATAATTACAGTTTGATTGAAGCCCATCACAAGACTGGGAACTGCTAGTGGAAATTTAACTTTGTTTAAGGTTTGAATACCCGTTCCACCAAATGACCTTGAAACCTCTGAGTAGGATCCAGATACTTGGGATAAACCAAGTGCGGTCAATCTTATAATAGGAGGTACAGCATAAATAACGGTGGCAATTACAGCTGATACTATATTTCCACCAAAAAACATTAAAACTGGGATGAGATAGCAAAAATAAGGAAGAGTTTGCATAGCATCTAAGACAACGTTTTGTATATCTCTATACCACTTATTATAAGAAGCTATAATTCCAAGAGGTACTCCGATTACAAAACAAATTAAAACGGAAACCAAGACAGATGATAAAGTAATCATTGAATGCATCCACATACCGCTAGCGCCTATGAAAGCTAATAATAATGCTGTGATTGTTGCAAATCTTATACCAACAGTGAAATAACCTATGATAATAAAAACTGTCATTGTGTACCACCAGGGTGTGTGAGTAAGAAATAAATTTAATGGATTGAGTAAATACAAATATACAAATGCCCTCATTCCTTTAGCAAAAGCAATAAAACCAGGATCTAGTGTCATAGCTTTAACTGCATTCTCGATAGGTTTTTCTATGTCTATAGTCCAAGTTTCAGGGAATGAGCCAATTGTGTAAAAGTATGCATCAAATAAAAATATTAGAATGAATATTAATACTGATGAGAATAAAAAAAATCTTTGAATTATAAAATCTCTAACTAGTCCACTATAAGATTTTTTAAATATAGATATAAATTTATCAACTGTAATAGCAAAAAGATTAATGATATTAGAAAAAATTATATAAGTTAATTTGACAATTAATCTAAAGGGTAATTCAATTAAATTTGCAATTGGGTACCTTTGCCAATTTTGAGGAAGTATATAAAATTTTTGAACATCCTCTGGCAAAGTCTGTCTATCTTTAGTGATGGCACTACTTATTCTGTCAAACATTATTGCCATAAATAAGATACATAGTCCTGCCTCCATTGCGTAACCCACATCTAATTTTCTAATTGCTTGCCATACTTGACCACCCAAACCCTCTGCACCTATAAAAGTAGCTAAAACAACTAAGGCCAAAGCCATCATGATAGTTTGATTAACACCCATCATAATACTAGGTAATGCCATTGGAATTTTGATTTTAAATAAAAGTTGTATTTTGTTTGAACCAAAAGACTCTGCGGACTCAATAGTTTCTTTTGAAACTTGTCTGATTCCTAAATTAGTTAATCTTATTATAGGAGGCATAGCATAAATCAGAGTTGCTATAATAGCCGGAGCTCCACCAATGCCAAAAAAAAACATGGCAGGAAATAGATAAACAAAGGCTGGCATAACCTGCATAGTATCAAGAATAGGTTTTAAGAAATTTTCAAATCTATCACTTTGTGAACTAAATATTCCAAGAATTACACCAAAGATTATTGATAAAATTACAGATAAACCCATTAAAGATAAAGTTTGCATGGACACATCCCACATATCTACTGCTCCCCAAAAATAAACTGTGAAAATACAAAATAAAGAGAGCTTTATACCGCCATATGCTAAGGCTGGAAGAGCAACTAAAGACATTACTAATATCCATGGGGAAGTGACAAAGAAATTTTCTAATGCCGTATAACCAGCTTTAAGAAAAGAAGCAAACAATCTAGTAATCCATCTATAGTTCTCTTTCAAATAATCTTCTCCCGCATTAATCCATGCAGTAAATTTGAATTCATCCGTAATAGATTTGGGGAATACAGAGGGATCCTCATTAATTATTGAGAGATAATAAGCAATAGCACCTAATACAAATATACTTAAGTAAACTATTAAATTTTTATTAAATTTATACTTATCCTCAATGTTTTGCATAACAGCCATAATTTAAAAATATAATTCCTTGATATATGAATTTATAAAAATTCTTGTATTTTAAAAGTATTAATTCACAATTATAGTGATTTAGTGGTTATATAGGTTATGGATAAAATAGTTTGTAAAAATATATGGAAGATATTTGGAAATAACGAAAAAAATATATTAAAAAATCTCGACCTTAAACTATCAAGAGACGAGGTTCAGGAAAAAACAGGTCATGTGGTAGCTGTAAAAGATGTTAGCTTCTCTATCCAAAAAGGTGAAACTTTCGTTGTTATGGGTCTTTCAGGAAGTGGAAAATCTACTTTAGTAAGATGTCTTACAAGATTAATTGAGCCTACATCAGGTTCTGTAATAATAGATGATACTGATGTAACTAAAATAAGTAGAAATAAATTATTAGATCTGAGAAGAAATAAAATGAGCATGGTGTTTCAGCACTTTGGACTTTTTCCGCATAGAACTGTTCTTGAAAATATATCTTATGGTTTGGAAATAAGAGGAGAAAGAAAACAAGATAGATTAGACAAAGCCATGGAGTCTTTAAATTTAGTAGGCTTAAAAGGATGGCATAATAATTACCCAAGAGAATTATCTGGAGGTATGCAGCAAAGAGTTGGTTTAGCTCGGGCTATGGCAGTGGAACCTGAAATTTTAATATTCGACGAACCATTTTCAGCTTTAGATCCTCTCATTAGAAGAGAAATGCAAGATGAATTACTAGATATTCAAAGAAAACTACAACGCACTATGGTTTTTATTACTCATGATTTTCTAGAAGCTATAAAAATGGGAGATCACATTGCTATTATGAAAGATGGTGAAATTTCTCAAGTTGGAACACCAGAAGAAATTGTCGCAAATCCAATCGATCAATACGTTAAAGATTTTTGTGAAGATGTTCCAAAATATAAAGTTTTAAGTGCGGGTAAAGTTATGAGAAAAGATTGTTCAGAAAAAGCAAAGAGTCTTTTTTTAGATAAAACAAAATGTATTAATGATAATGCTAAAATTGAAACATTGATTGATCAAATCTGCGAGAATGATACCCCCTATCCTATAATTGACTCTCAATCAGGTGAGTTAATTGGTGAAATAGATCGCACTATTGTTATGAAATCTATGAAATCAAACTAATAAAAAATTTATGTTTTCTTATTAGCCTTTTTATTTTTATCTCTCCAGATAATTATTAAACCTGCAAATACAATCAAAAGAACACCAGGAAATAATTGATCAAATGGTGCTTCGCCAAAAAATATCCAAGCTAAAATAAAAGATGAAGGTATAGCCAAATATTCAAATACAGCAATTTTACTTGCAGCAATTAATCGATATGAATAAATAAAAAGAATAGCTGCGGTTCCTCCAAAAATTCCAATTAAAGATAATATGAAAAAATCACCTTGCCCTTCTATATTAGTATGACCCGTGGTAAGAAAAATTAAGAGCAAAGATCCAAGGAAGGATGAGGAAAGTGAATAAAATTGAATTTTACCTGTTGAGTAATTATTTGGTATAAATTTTAAAACAATAACCTGTACAGCCCATAAAAAAGCTACAAGTATTGGTAATATTGAGTAATAAGAAAATATACTACTATTTGGTTTCATTATCATGACAACACCAACAAATCCTATTATTACTGCTGACCACCTATATATCCCCACTTTATCGCCTAAAAAAAAGATAGATAAAATGACTATAAAAAAAGTTGAAGAAAATGTCAGTGTTGAAGCTGTTGCAAACTCCATATTATTTATTGCAATATAATAAAGAACATTAATTAATAAAAAACAGGAACCTCTAATAAAACAAAATAAAATAAATTTCTTATTTAAGTTATTAAAAAGAGATGAGCTTTCCTTATTATAAATTAATAATAATATTAAAGGTATAATTGCAAAAGTATTTCTAAAAAGAGCTAATTGAATTGTAGAATATTCACCTCCCAAGAATTTAACAATGAGTCCATGAATATCTATAAATATAACTCCTATTACCATTGCTATAATTGCAAGGAATGTATTTTTTTGATTACTTAAAAAATTAATCATGTATTTTCATTTTTAAATTGTTATAAAATTAGATCAAATGAAAAACTTTAAGCTCAATGAATCAGACATCCTCTCTAATCAGGATTGGACTTTTCCTACAGATACTATTTACGGGCCTGGTAGATTTAAAGAAATTGGACAATTATGTCAAAATAACGATATTAAAAATCCCTTAATTGTTTCAGATAGTGGAAGTAAAAATTTATCATTCATTAAAAATCTAAAAACATTACTTTCAGAAAAGGATATAAAATGTTCCTTTTATTTTGAAATCTCACCTAATCCTCGAGATAATGAAATAGCTAAAGGTTGCGCAGAGTTCAAGAATGGTCAACATGATGCCATTATAGCGATTGGTGGTGGTAGTGCCATGGATGGGGGAAAAGCTATTTGTTTAACTGTAAATAGTGAAATTCCTTTATGGGACTTAGAATTTGAGCAAACTCCAAAGGTAATAACGAAAGAAAATGCTTTTCCTAAGATCATAACAATTCCTACAACTGCAGGTACGGGCGCTGAAACTGAAATAACGGCTATGGTAACTCATCTTGAAAAAGGTATGAAATTTTGTATTTGGCATCCGGACGTCAGACCTCTTTTCACACTAGTTGATCCAGAATTAACTTTGGAATTACCATCTAATTTAACTGCTTGGACAGGTGTAGATGCATTAGTTCATAGCATTGAGGGATATTGTGTTCCAGTTTTCCATCCACTTTGCGATGGAGCTGCAATAGAAAGTCTAAATTTAATATCAAAATCACTAGTTCTAGCAGTGGAAGAACCCCAAAACCTTTTAGCTAGAGGTGGAATGATAGTGGGCTCCTATTTGGGAGGTATTTCATTTTTAAAAGGCCTTGGAAATGTTCACTCTATTTCTCATATGATTGGTGCAGAGTTTAATACTCATCACGGATTAACTAACGCAATCGTTTTACCAGTTGTGCTTCGTTACAACTTAATAGGAATGGAAGAAAAAGTACAAAGAATGTCGGAAGCAATGCAATTTGAAGATCATTCGGTAGATTCATTCATTAAAAATATTGAAGATATTCTTGATAGAGTAAATATTCCAAAAAGTTTAAGTGAAATAAATGTTCCAGAAGATTGTGCTAAAAGAATTGCTGAAAAGGCTATGCTAGATCAAGCGTATGCTACTAATCCTAAAAAAGCATCTTTAGAAGAATTAGAAGAAATTGTTCTCCAAAGCATTAAAAAAGCTCGTTAGGCTTTGATGCTTGAAGACCTATCAGTCCAAGAAATTTTAAATAATATAAAAGATCGAACAGTTTCCATGAAGGAAGTTGCTGAGTATTATCTCGATAGAATTGATAAATATAATCCTCAATTAAATGCAATAGTTTTACAAAAAGATAGAGAATTAATAATAAAAGAAGCGATATCAAAAGATAATTTAAAAGAAAAGAATAAACCATTAAATGGATTACCAATTGCTATAAAAGATTTAACTGATGTTGTTGGATTCAAAACAACCTATGGTTTTCCAGGATCTAAAAATAATACTCCTTTAAAAAATACTTTATTTGTTAATCGTTTGATTAAAAGTGGAGCATTAATAATTGGTAAAACCAATACTGCTGAATTGGGAGTTGGCGGACACACTATAAATAGACTCTATGGCCCTACTTCTAATATATACGATTTCTCAAAATCAGCAGCTGGTTCAAGCGGTGGAGCCAGTACCGCTGTTGCAGCAGGTTTATTGCCGTTTGCCGATGGAACGGATCAAATGGGATCATGTAGAGGGCCCGCAGCTTTTGCAAATATTTATGGATTTAGACCAACACCAGGATTAATTTCAGTTGAAAGAGGAAATCCAAAAAAAAAATCACCAATACTCACTACACCAGGTTGTTTTGCTAAGACTCCAGACGATATGGCATTTCTCTTAGATGTAATGATAGGTAGCGATAATCTTGATAAACAATCTTTTGACTTAAATGATTTTTTTAAAAACATAAATATTAATCAGAATATTTTTTCTTCTTATAAATTAGGATGGCTTTCTGATATGAATGGAAATTACAAATATGAAGATGGCATCTTAGATTTATGTGAAAATGCATTAGTTAATTTAGAAACATTGAACTTAAAAGTTGAATTTTTAAATCCTGATCTTGACAATGAAGCCTTATGGAAAAGCTGGGTTACTTTTAGATCAAAAAGTATTTATGAAGATACAATAGCAATGAATTTAGAGAATATAGACTCAATGACATTCCAAGCAATTTGGGAATATAATTTAGGAAAAAAAATTAGTGATAATGACTTAAATATTGCTTTGGAACAAAAAAATAAATGTGTTCAACAAGTAGAAAGTATTTTTAATAATTTTGATTTTTTAGCTCTCCCTTCTGCTCAGGTTTTTCCTTTTGATAAGAACAAGCAATTTCCAGAAAATATTAATAACATGAAATTAGACACATATCACCGATGGTTAGAAATTTTTATTTTATCAAGTCTTTTAGGACTACCTACAATAACAGTTCCTGTTGGTTTCAGTAAAAAAGGTTTTCCAATGGGTATGCAAATCATAGCCAGAAAAAAAGATGATTTAAAATTATTTGCCTTTGCAAAAAAATATGAACAAGTATTTAATTATAGTAAAAATAAACCTTTATTAAATTAAGAAGCCATGAGACACCCACATCATTATAAAATAGCATTTGCATTAGCAATTTCTGCAGGAGCTTGGGGAATTTACTGGCTACCTCAAAGGATATTAGAAGATGGTGGTCTCACTGGTGGCTGGGGTACAATTGCACAAATGATAATAGGTGTTTTAATATTGTCTCCTATTTCTATTTGGCGAAAGATCAAAGGAAGAACCAGTGGATTAGAATTGCCAATTACAGGCTTATTGGCTGGAGGGGGTTTTATTTGTTATGCATTAAGCTTTCTTTTAACTGATGTAGTTCGTGCATTAATACTTTTTTATATGACCCCTATTTGGACAACAATCTTTGAAATGATGTTTTTAAAAAAAAAACCAGGTCTAGAAAGAGCATTAACATTAGGGCTTGCACTTGGAGGTTTATGGATAGTTTTTAGCAAACAAACAATTGTCCCCCTTCCTGAGAATATGGGAGATTGGTTAGCACTTGCAGGTGGAGCTTTATTTGCAGCTGGAATGATACGTTTGGAAATAGTTAAAACAGATGGAGTATTCCCATTGATTTATTCATTCTTTTTTTACGGTGCCTTATTTAATATAGCTTCGGGTTTCATACTTTCTAATTATCTTGGTCCTATGCCGGGAATAGAAGCATTTACTTCTATGTTTACATTCCTATTTGTTATCTCTGTCTTTTATTTTATCCCAACAGGTATAGTTATTTTTTGGTCGCCCAGTAAACTAGGTGCTGGTTTGTGCTCTATTCTTTTTCTGTCAGAAATAGTAGTTGGCGTTACAAGTTCTAGCATTCTTACAAATGAACCCTTTGGTTGGCGTGAAATAATTGGAAGTTCAATGATAGTATTCGGGGGAATCTTAGCCGTTGTTTTAGTGCCTAATCCCAAAAATAATGATATTTAAAGAAAAATTAAAAACTAAAAATAAAATTTTTTTGGATGGGGGTAACGGATCTGAAATAGAAAAACTCGGGGGAGAAATGAGTCCAGCTTTTGCCGCCCTAACAACAAAGACATCTCCAGAAATTGTAATACAAGTTCATGAAAATTTTATTGAAGCTGGATGTGATATTATCACTGCCAATACTTTTGCAACTAATAGGCATGTTTTAAGTAGTTTAAAATGCGATAATGAAACAGTAAAATTTCTATCTGAGTCTGTTGGATTAGCAAAAAAAGCTATTAAAAATTCTAATAAAGAAAATAAAGTAGCTGTAGCTGGCAGTCTATCTAATTTCTTTGCATTAAAAGAAAATGAATTTGTTCCAAACCCAAAATTTGTTCCTTCATATAGTCAGGAGGAAAAAAACTATATAGAAGCAGCTAATGTATTAAAAGACTCCGGTGCTGACATTCTATTATTGGAAATGTTGTTAGACATTGATCATTCAAAAATGCTATTAAATGCAGCTTTAAAAACAGGACTCCCAGTTTGGGTGGGTTTGAGTTGTTGTATTAATAAGTTTGATAATACCGTAATAGGTAGGAACTTTAGAGCAGAAAAAGAAAAATCCTTAATCTACGATGAAAACAAATATAAAGAACAACCTAGTTTCTTACCCGAAGATAAAATTATTTTATTGGAGGATATAGTTAAATCTTTAACTAGGATTGGAGGGGATGTTTATGGAATAATGCATACATGGTTTCAGGATAGCTCTGAAGGTTTGAGGGTTTTAAAAGAAAATTGGAATGGACCCATAATGTTTTATCCTGAGATTCATAAATTTGATACCAGTACTCATAAGGCAATTATCACTTCTACGGAAGAAGAGTTTGCTAATTCATGTATAGATTTAATTGATGACAGTATTCAAATTATTGGTGGATGTTGTGGTGTAACACATAATCATTTAAAAAATCTTATTGAAAGATTTAGTTAATAATAATGATGATTAATATATCAAAAGTAGAAACATGGATAACAAAGTCTGAACTTAGTGATGATGGCTGGTCGCAAATAAAAAATTTTTTATTTGTAAAACTCACTACTACTGATGGCTATGAAGGATGGGGAGAAGCATTTACTTTACCTACTAGAGAAAAAGGTGTTGTTCAAATAATACATGATTTAATTACATCATTATCAAACATAGATGACCTAAACCCTGAAATCTTTCATAAGGAGGTTAAAATAATCGCAGATGGTCACCGCGGTATAGATTTTTCTGCTGCTACTAGCGCATTAGAAATGAGCATATGGGACATCAAAGGAAAACAAGAAAATAAACCCCTTTATAAAGTTTTATCAAATAATTCTAAAAAAGAGATACCAGTCTATGCAACGATATGGAGTGATAAGTATAAAAACAATGAAGAACTTTCTTCTAGAGCTATTGAATTACTAAATCAAGGTTATGGTGGGATTAAAATATATCCATTACAGAATAGAACTATTGAGGAAGCAAAAATATGTGTTTCTAAAATTAGAGATGAAATAGGACCAAAAACTCCTCTCATGCTAGATCTTGCTTGTCCAAAAGATCCAAATATTTCACTTAAATTTGCCCCTCTTATTAAGGAATTTAATCCTTATTGGTATGAAGAACCCTTTGAAGGTGAAGCTACAAGCATGCTTAAAAAAATAAAAAATGAAACAGGTTTAAAAATTGTAACAGGAGAAAGACAATTTGGATTATATCACTATATAGAAACGTTGATTGCAGAAGCTGTAGATATATTTAATCCAGATATTGCAGGTGTTGGAGGAATTATAGATTTTTTAAAAATTGCAGAATTATCTAATAAAAAAGGAGTAAAAGTTACACCTCATTGTTGGAATTCAATGTCTATAGCTGCGTCTGCTATGCTTCATGTTTGTAAAAGTTCTCCTAATACAGAAATGGCAGAATTTTTTCCTGAATATATTCCTCATGCATTAAAATTTAGTAATACTAATTTTACCATAAGCAATGGTATTATTGAGTTAGATGATAAACCAGGTCTTGGAATAGATATCAATATTGAAAGTCTAATGAATATCTCTTCAAACTACAAAGAGACATTAATAAATAAAAATTAATATTTTCTTACCCAAGATCAGATAAGGCCTTTATATGGTTTGGTCCAATACCACAACAACCACCAATTATTTGAGCACCGCTTTCAATCCACAGCTTAGCCTCTTGGTGGTAATTATCTGTTGAAATATCTTCTGTTGTGTTCCAGTGTGGTTTTTCAAAAAATCCATTATTTGGATAAGCACCAATAATTCCTTTGTGATTTTTTCTTATCTCTTTAACTGCTTGATTTGTTATTTTAAAGTCAGTATGAGCAATAAGTATAGGACCATCATAAATGCTAATAAATTTATTAAGAGCTATTTCAAAATCTTCATAAAAAAAGGCTTTTGAATGATTTATGCTCTCTTGATAGCCAAGCATTAATTTATTCTGTTCTCTGTCCAAAGCACATGAAATTGAAAGCCAAACTGGTAGGTTAGTTTTATTAGAGCATTCGAGTATTGTCTCGATTGTTCTAGAGGATGAAGTCATAGCTTCAAGAATAATTAGATCCACACCAGCGTCAGATAAAATACCTATTTGCTGATCATAACCAGGTTTTAAATATTCTGATTCAATTCTATCCCAACTTCCGCACGTAGATACAGACCCTGCTACTGCTATTTCATGATCAGATATATCAGCAACTTCTCTAGCAATCTTTACACTAGCATTATTCCAATCATCTACATAATCGCCATATCCATACTCTTTCATAGAAATGGGAGTGCTTGCATAGGTATTGGTTGTTATGACATCTGCACCAGAGTTGACAAAATTTTGATGAACTTCATGAACTATTTCTGGACTATCTATTGAGCATCTTCCCGACCAAAGATCTTTATCAATAGAGGCACCAAGTTTTTCTAATTCAGCACCCATGCCCCCATCTAGTATGACTACTTCGTTAGAACTAAATTTATTCTCTATTTTGGAGTAAGACATAATAGTTAAATTTTATTTTTGTTAGTGAAATTAATTTTTATTTTTAAAGAAAGTGTATCCACAAATTTTATTACCATCTAAATCTCTTAAATATGAATAATATTCGCCCTCATATCTCTCTCCTGGAGCTCCCTCGTCTTGAGCGCCCAAACTTAATGCTGACGAGTGAAAAGAGTCTACTTTTTCTTTTGAGTCGATATAAAATGAAATTTGAGTTCCATTACCTATGGTTGCTTTTTCATTATTGAACGGAGTGGTCACATAAAATTCTATAGCTTCTAAATTATTGTTTGGGGCATAGGATGCATAGGTATCAGTTTTTCCTACCCTCTTTAAGTCAATTACATCTAAAATAGAGTCATAAAAATTAATTGCTTTATCCAAATCGTTAGTACCCACCATTACAAAACCAATCATCTATTTCCACCCACTAATAGTTTTAACTTCAAGATATTCATGTAAGCCCCAAGTACCACCTTCTCTTCCATTACCCGATTGATTATAACCTCCAAATGGAGTACCTGAGTCAGGAGCATTACCATTAATTTGAACTACCCCTGCCCTTAATTGCTTAGATACTCTGCGAGCTCTTTCTTTATCTTCAGTTTGTAGAAAGTTTCCAAGACCGTAGGGAGTGTCATTAGTAATCGCTATTGCTTCTTCCTCAGTTTCAAAAGGTATAATAGATAAAACTGGTCCAAAGATTTCTTCTTTTGCTATCCTCATTTTATTTTCAACATTAGTAAATACAGTAGGTTTCACATAATAACCCCTATCAAAATTTGAAGGTCTGCCGGCACCACCAGCAACTAATGTTGCTCCTTCATCAATGCCACTTTGAATTAAAGATTGTATTTTTTCAAATTGAGTTTTGTTTATTACTGGGCCTATGTGATCACCCGATTTAGAGGGTAAATCCACACCTATTTTATTTGCTTCATCAGCTGCTTCTTGGACGGCCCTCTCATAAATTGATTTTTCAACTAACATACGAGTGGGAGCATCACAGGATTGACCTGAGTTGCTCATTATGTTCCTTACACCATCTCTTACTGCTTCGGGATAAGCATCTGAAAATACTATATTTCCTCCCTTACCACCAAGCTCTAAACAAACTCTTTTAATAGTGTCAGCCGCATTTTTAGAGATTAATTTCCCAGCTCTAGTTGATCCTGTAAATGAAACCATATCTATGTCGGGGTGACTCGAAATTTGAGTTCCCACACCTGCCCCATCGCCGTTAACTAAATTAAAAACACCAGGAGGAAATCCCGCATCATGAATCATTTCGGCAAATAACATAGCCGATAATGGAGCCATTTCAGATGGTTTTAAAATCATTGTACAACCCGTGACAAAAGCTGGTATTACTTTTAGAGCTATTTGATTAATTGGCCAATTCCATGGAGTAATTAAGCCACAAACACCAATTGGCTCATAAACGATATGATTGTTAGATCCATCTTCAAATTTTGACTCAAACTCAAATTCCTTGAGTCTTTTAATGAAATCTTCTATATGCGACTGTCCTGAAGCCATTTGAGCAGATGAAGCCCAATCCATAGGTGCGCCTAACTCAATAGATATGGCTTTAGTCATTTCATCTGAACGTGAAATATAAATTTTTAGTAATTTCTCAAGAAGTGTTAATCTTTCTTCTTTAGAAGAATTCTTCCAAGTATTAAATGAATTTTTAGCAGCTGAAACAGCTTTATTTGTATCTTCTGTACCACCTAAAGAGATTGTTACGTATGGTTCCTCGTTAGAAGGATCTATAACTTTATGATCATTTGGTTTTTGTGGCTCTACCCATTCACCATTTATGTAAAATTTTTTTTTATCAATCATAAAAATAATTTTATCATATAAAATTAGAAGTTAGAAATATTAAAAGGTATTTAAGAAATATCTCTTTTATCATTTAAAACAGTAATTCTATTCATTACTCTTCGATGAGGCATGTAATCTCCAATCGCATAATGCATCGTACACCTATTATCCCAAAGAGCTAGAGTGTGAGGTGTCCACTTAAATCTTACTTGATACTGAGGCTTAGTCATAAAACTAAAAAGATAGGATAATAAATTATTAGAGTCAGTCATATCCATACCAATAATATGGCGTGTAAAACTTGGATTAATATATAGAAACTTTTTATTTAAAATTGGGTGTACTTTTACAACAGGGTGAACCGCATTACCAAATTTTTCAAAACCAGCATTTAATTTTTTAGAATATTCTTCATTATCTTCGCTGCTAAAATTATTTCTAAAAGCTCCCATATCATGAATTGCTCTCTTTGACTCTAGCTCTATTTTAATATTTTTAGGTAATGCATCATAAATCGCAATTAAAGAACACCATAAAGTGTCGCCACCAGAAGGGGGTATTTCTTTACTATATAGAATAGAAGTAAAAGGAGGCTCTGTTTTAAAAGTCACATCAGTATGCCATTCATCTGTATCAGGTGGGTTAGTTGGATCATTTTCTAGTAAAGTAATTTCAGGAAAATTTTCTACATGTGGATAGATTGGATGAGGGGGCTCAATATCTCCAAAACTTTTAGCAAAGGCAATATGGTCCTCTGGTTTTAAATTCTGATTGCGAAAAAAAATAACCTTATGATCTATTAAGTTTTTATAAATATTATCTAAGTCCTGTGAGTTAAGATTGTTAGATAGATCTATACCTGATATTTCAGCGCCTATAGTTGGGGTTAGGCTATTAATTTCATAATTGGTCATTTTAACTATCCCTTAAAACAGTAAGATAAAATTAAATTGTATTATTTAAATTACAACTATTTCAAGTGTCTCTAAGTTATCAATGGTTCCAATTAGTTTATCTCCTTTAACTATAGGTCCCACTCCAGCTGGTGTACCTGTCATAATTAAATCACCTGCGCTGATATCATAATATTTAGATAAATGAGCTATCTGTTCTGGGATTTTCCAGATCATCATATTCAAATCACCATCTTGGCGTGTTTCACCATTGACAGATAGTTTGATACTTCCTTTTTCCATATTACCAACTTCAATAATTGGTGTAATTTTTCCCATTGGAGCAGATCTTTCAAATGCTTTTCCTATTTCCCACGGTCGACCCATCTTCTTACAAACACCTTGTAAGTCTCTTCTTGTCATATCAAATCCTATTCCAAAACCATATATATGATCGTATGCATTTTCTTCAGTAATATTTGAACCACCACTTTTAAGAGCTACTATTAATTCTAATTCATAATGAACATCACTAGACTCGGGTGGATAGGGAAATTCACCAGAGGTATCGATATTATCTGTATTCTTTTGGAAGAAAAAAGGAGGTTCCTTATCAGGATCAAAACCCATTTCTATAGTGTGTGCTGCATAATTTCTACCTATGCAATAAACTCTCCTCACAGGAAATTCTTGATCACTACCCTGAATCGGTATTGTTATCTGTTTAGGCGCAGGTATTACTAAATTAGACATTTTTTACTTCTCCTTATTTTAATTAATTACGTTTTGATGCATAGTAATCAACTTTTCTTGCCAGCATTCCTAAAAGCTCTGACAAAGTGAATGCTAATGCAAACAAAACAATGATAACGGCCCAAAAGTGAGTCATTAAAAACCTAGATGAATAAAGCTCAAATAGAGCGCCAAATCCTACTATAGATATTAAAAGCTGAGCAATAATAACTCCTTTGACAGCTCTAATAAATCCAATGCGAACTCCACCTAATATCTCTGGTAAAGCAGCCCAAAAATAAATCTTAATAAATGCATCTATAGGAGATGCACCAAAAGAATTAGCCATATCAACTAATGAGCGGTTAATTTGCATTACACCTGCTCTTGAGTTTAAAATTATAATCCAGATAGCAAATAGTGTAGTTGTAATAATAATAGATTTAAGTCCAAAACCAAAAAGAACCATTAAAACTGGAACTAAAGCAGTCAAAGGTGCACTCATAAAAGTATTAACCCAAGGAAGAAGAAGTTCATCTAATAATTTATTTTTTCCCATTAGGATACCAGTAGGAATTCCAATTATTACAGCAAAAAAAACACCAGCTAAAAATGAGTAACCTGTCTCGTACAGGGCTCTTATAAAAGCTTTAGAATTATAAATTTCTCCCAGTGTACTAAATATTGCAGTTAATGGTGGAAGAAAAAAAGAAACTTCCATTTGACCTAAAATTTCCCATAACAATCCCCATAGAATTAAAGAGGACATGCCAGGCAGTCTATAACCAAACAAATACATTATAAAATTTTACTCAACATATGATCTCAATGATTTCCAAATTCTCTCTACTGTATCTAAATATTCACTATCTTTTCTAATACTATTAATATCTTTATTTTTAAAACTGCTTGGCTTTATAATTTCTGACACCCTACTAGGACGAGGTAATAATAATGCTACTTGGTCAGATACGTAAACAGCTTCCTCAATAGAATGTGTAACAAATATAAATGTTTTATTTTCATTTTTGACAAGATTAAGTAAATCTTCTTGGAATTTTCTTCTTGTTTGCTCATCGACTGCAGAAAAAGGTTCATCCATTAAAAGCACTGGTGAGTCAACACTTAATGCTCTTGCTAAACCTACCCTTTGTCTCATACCACCAGATAATTCATGGGGATAACTATGTTCAAAACCAGTAAGACCTACATCTTTTATATATTTAATAGCAATACTTTCTCTTTCAGATTTGTTTACACCCCTAAGCTCTAATCCAAAAGCTACATTTCTGATTACACTAGCCCATGGCATTAATGCAAAATCCTGAAAAACGAATGCTCTATCCGGTCCAGGTTTGTTTACTTGTTGTCCATTAACTAATACCTCTCCTTGAGTAGCGGGAAGAAGACCAGCTATTATTTTTAAAAGAGTTGTTTTACCACAACCAGATGGGCCTAACAAAGAAGTTAGTTGGCCTTTTGGAAACTCTAATGATAAGTCTCTTAGGGCTTCTACATCACCATAGTTTTTGTAAACATTTTTAACTGTTACAGCGTTTTCAACTTGATCATTAGACATAAACTTTATTCTCCTTTTTGTTAATCAAGATATATAACCTTGATTATTCCCTTTAAATAAAACATCTTCAATTTTCTCTAAAATATTTAAAAATATAACTGCTAAAAGAATTATAGAAAATATAGCAGCATACATACTTGGGTAATCCGCTGTCATTCGACTGTAGGATATTATATCTCCTACACCAGTTGGTGTAATTTTTAATTCAGCTAAAATAGCGCCAATAAAACCAGCGGAAACTCCTAACCTTAATCCAGCAAAAATTACCGGAGAAGCTGATGGAATAATAATTTTTAAAATAACATCCTTTCTACTTCCAAGAAAAGAACGAGCCATTTCTTTGACAGAGGAAGGTGTATTTTTAACAGCTACACTTGTATTAAGAACAATTACAGGCATTGCCATGATACAAACAACAAACACTTTTGAAGTGAGACCAATACCATAAGCCATTATTAGAAGTGGTATTAGTGCTGCTAGTGGTGCCGCCTGCATAATTATAAATATAGGTGAGATTAACCAATCAAATTTCTCACTTAAGCCTACCCATACTCCAATACCTATTCCAATAAAAGCTGATATGAGAACGCCTACAACCAATGGTCTTAATGTATCTGCGTAGGCTTTAAAAATTAAGCCACTTATAGTCATGTCTATTAATGCTTTCATAGACTCTAGGAAAGTTGGTAGTGCATAATTTACTCCTGTTCTACCAGCAAATTCCCAGGCACCAAATATTAGAGCTCCTGATAAAATTTTAAGAAAAAAAGATCTAGATAGCATTTTTATAAATAAGTTAGCTGCAAATTTTGCAGCTAACTCTTAAATACATATTTTTTATTAATTAGCGTCTTGAAGTGGCTTAAGATACCAGAAATCATTAATATCTAGGTCACCAAAGTCACCAGTTAGTTGACCAGCTTTGTGATACCATTCCATGTCAGCATTAGCCGCAACTGCGCCACCACCATTTACATCGTAGAGCCCGCCAGCGACTGCATCAGCATAAAAACCATCTAACTCACCTAAAACTTCTTCAGGTAATTCACCAATAGGTCCATCTGGATTAGTTTCTCTTCTAATAATAGTTGGGTCACTAGCCATATCTCTATAAACGCTCAAAAGAGCTTTCACGAAAATATCTACATCTGCAGAATTTGACTTTATCCAATCTAAATTTGCAAATAGAGCTTCATCACTAGCATCTACATCAAACATTGGTAGAGCGTGAAACTGATCTCCATGTGAAGCTGTAATTTTATTTTTGTTAGATAAGTCAATAATAGTTGCTTTTGCCTGATTAGCTAGCAAAGCAGCAACTCTATTTGAAGAACCAGAAATATATGATCTATCACCAAATTTTATTCCAAGCTTATCTTCAATAACATTAGCTATAGAGTCAGTACCGCCACCACGTGAGTGAAGGAGAATTGGCTCTCCATTAAGGTCTTCTAACTTATTGTAGTCATAAGTAGTTACAGGAAAAAACTTCAACTTAGATAATTGAAATATAATTCTAATTGGAGCTTTAGATTTTTGCATGGCAGAATAAGGTGTTCCAAAACCAATATCCATTTGGCCACTTAAAATTGACTGAATAGCTAATTCTTCATCTGCAAAAGCTGTCCATTCATAATCTAATCCATTAGCCTTTGCGCGATCAAGAGCAACAAAAAATGCTGCTAATTCATCTGATGGTGTTTCAGCTAAAGCTATACGAATTTTATCAGCAAATGAATTAGTCGAAGCAAATACTGAAAGAAAAATTATAGCAATTATTTTTGAAAATAGTGTTTTCATAAAATCCTCCTTTTTATGATAATTTATATAAATTTATATTATTATTGATTGTTATAAAATCGTTTAATTATAATTAAAGATATGTATTAAATGCATCGAGATAGTAATAAAAAAATAGCAAATTATCCCTTTACAGCACCAGCAGTCAGACCGCTGATTAGCTGACGTTGAAAGAACCATATAATCATAAATAAAGGAGCAGTTGCTGAAACAACACTTGATACAGCCCACATGTAATTACCTCCATATTCAACTGTTCCTAGATAAGCATTTATCTTTGGAACCATTGTATAGTTTTCTTGATTAAGCAATAAAGCAGTCACAGTAAAATCATTATAGGCTAACATCATGCTAAATAAACCAGCAGTCACAACTCCAGGCCACATGACTGGCATAATTATAAAACGAAATGCTTGAAAGTATGAACATCCATCAATTAATGCACTTTCATCAAGTTCTTTTGGAACAGTTTTAAAAAATGAATAAAGCAACCAGAGAGTAAAAGGTTGGTTAATAGCTACCAAAACAATAATAGTTGTTGGAAGTATACCCCAAATATTTAATTGAAAAAATGGGAATAGATAACCTGAGACTAAAGTTATGTGAGGCATAGCTCTAAATATCAATGCAGCAATTAAAATATAAAAAGTATATTTAAATGTCGATCTTGAAAGAGCATAAGCACCCAGAGTTCCAAGAAATAATGAAATTGTGACAACTGAAACAGTCACAATCATTGTATTCATCGTAGCTCTCCAAAACTCACCTTCTATCCAAGATTCAAAGTAAGCTTTTACAGTAGCTGTAGCTCCAGTTTCTATCAAAGTATTGAAGCCATTTAATGCATAAGTCCAATCAGATCTTGTGAAGAAGTCTGCCTTCACTTTAAATGAGCCCCATAGAGTCCACAGAAAAGGAAAAATTGAAATTGATAACCAAATTAATATAAAAATACTATTGAAGATAATAAGTTGTTTTGAATATCTGTTTATTTGTGATTCCATTTATCTCTCAGTTCTAAACTCTCTCCAAGTTCTTAATAGTACCGGTGTAAGTAAAATTGCTATTCCTATGATAGTTAGCATGGAAGTAGCTCCCGCAGATCCAAAGAGCATTTTATTTTCATTTCTTAAATCTTGATAGATCATCCATGATAAAGATTGGGCAACTCCTTCAGCGGAGAAGCCAATAATTGGTTCAAATACTCTAAAATTATCCATCAGGCAAATTAACATTATAAAAGTTGCAACAGGATAAAGATGAGGAATTACGATGTAACGTACTCGCTGAAATCTAGAAGCTCCATCTATAAGAGCTGCTTCAATTGGATCCTGGGGCACAGTTTGTAATGCTGCATAGAAAACAATAAATGCAAAAGGTGTGTTATGCCATATACCATAAATAATTAGGGTAATCCAAGTTAAAGTACTTGAGGATTTTAAAGAAAGGTTTGGATCGTTAAAAAGAATTTTAATCGTAGCTCCAATAATACCTTGTGAGTCGATCATCCAAAATAATACTAGAGATCCTATTAGTGGTGTAACAATCATAGGTAAAATTGAACCAAATATTGCGAGACCCTTTAAACTTTTTGCCAATGTATTAATACTTAAAGCTACAATAAAACCTAAGATTATTACAGGTGGAGTGACTGCAAAACAAAAAGTTAATGTAAATAACATAGCTTTATAAAAAGGAAGATTCAAAACAATGTCTTTGAACTCACTAGTAGATGATGAAGTATTCCAAGCTTCTCCAATTTCATCAAAAGCCAAATGATTTCTATCAGCGTACGTACCAAATCCGTTAAACCTGCCTAAGGGATTTTGTTCTTTTAATTTTTCAGTAGCTTCTACATCTACACGGACGTTTGTGGTACATCCGAATGGATCACAATTCTCCACTTCCATTAAAATCTGCTGATTTTCAATATGAAGAGATTGAAAAAAACTCGAAACAATGGGTAAGCCAATAAATAATATCATTGCAAGACCAGTTGGAAAAAAGAACCAAAAAAAGGTTTTATGAGGCATTATATTTATCTAAAAAAAAAGAGTGGACCATATAATGGCCCACTCTAACAAAAATAATTTATTTTTGGTTTATAAAAAACCCTGCTCAGTAGCTTTTGCTATATAAGCAGCTTCAACGTCGGCTAAAGCTTTTTCAGCAGACTCATTACCCTGAAGAAATTCCACTAATTCAGTGCTTAGTGCACCGTGCATTAAGCTCATATGTGGAAAGCTTGGATATGGTGAAGCGCCTCTACTAGCTGCATCAACAACAGGTCCAGCAGTATTACCACCTTTATAGTCTTTGATTAACCATACTGTTGCATCAGCGTTACTGTTTGCTAACTCAGATGATGATGCCGCACCAACTAAAGCTCTAAAAGAAGCTTCTGCATTTTCATCAGAAGTGTTGGTAGCAATAGCAATACCATCCCACCAAAGTGTAGTAGCAGGCATACTTCCGCCACCTACGCTAGGGGAAGGAGCTAATCTTGTGTCAGCTCTAACTGCTTGATCACCTTCGTCATCAAGTAAAGAGGAAGCTCCAGAGTTCCAAACGTGCATTAGTGCAAGGTTACCTGACTCCCACTCTTCTTTAACTGCGTTTGTATCTTGAGTTAAAAAATCGGGATTACTGACTTCTGTTAGTTTTTTCATAACATTAAGAGCTGCAACACCATTTTCATTATTTACGTTTGGTTGAGCTGATCCTGATTTAAAAAATTCACCGCCATGACCGAGATACATGTTTACAAACTCTTGAGCTAGGTTCCATCCTGATTTAAATGCGCCTCCATAAGGGTTGGCCATTTTTCCAGAGTCTTTAATTTTTTGAGCAGCTGCAATAACTTCTTCATAAGTAGAAGGAACAGCTATTCCTAATTCATTAAGAATGCTTTCTCTGTACCAAAGATGTTGTGCATTCGCCATAAAAGCTACTGCATAGATTTTTCCATCAATAGTAATTTTTTGATTATCATTTAAGTTAACACCATATTTTGCAACTAAGTCATCTAGTGGACGTAATAGACCGTCATTCATCAAAGGTGTTATTGAACCATTTGTAACTAATTTAGCTGAAAATTCTGATGGGTTTGCTGACAGTGCTGCTACTTGCAATTTGTTGTGATCAACAGAGTGCGTAACACTAAAATCTACTTCAGATCCTGCACAGCTTTTTACTTCATCCATAAAAATTCTGTATGTATTAAATTCATTAGCTAGAATGTTAATTGAACCTTCAGTAGGTCCACAAGGTGAATGACTACCTGCATAAGCACCTGAAGTCATAAAAGATAGCAATAAAGCTATTATTAGTTTTTTCATATATTTCCTTTTCTTATTCAAAATGTGAAATTCACAATTGAGTATATATCCTTTATATTAATATAACTAAATATTGCAATAATATGAATATATATTCAATAGTTTGAATAATGAAACAGGGGATAAAATTATGAATTTTAATAAGACTGCGACATCACAGGACGTCGCTAAACTGGCTGGAGTATCACAATCTGCTGTTTCCCGCTGTTTTACTAAAGGAGCAAGTATTTCAAGTAGAACGAAACTAAGAGTTTTAGAAGCAGCTAGAAAATTAAAATACAAAGCACCAAATATTTCGCAGAGCACAATTTCCAATGAAGATATTGGATTGGTTGGTGTTATACTTCCTTACGTAACAAGTAGATATTACCCAGAAGTATTAACAGAGTTACACGAAGCTCTTAAGTTAGGTGGTTTTAGAATTCTACTAATAACTACTGATGACGGTGAAGAGTTAGATGAAAAATTAGTTCAACCCTATTTAAAAGAAAAATTAATAGCTATCATTTCAGCGACGAAACCAACAGAAAGTTTTGTTGAGAGTTGTAATGCAAAAAGAATTCAATTTATTGCATATAATAGATCATGGAACATCCCCACTCTAAGTTCAGTAGCTTGTGATCACAAAAATGGTGGAGAAATGGTTGCAGAATATTTTATTAAAAATAATCATCAAAAAATTGGGTTAATTGAGGGACCTAAGGGTTCATTTGTCAGTGATCAGAGAATAAAAGGCTTCAAACAATTTTTAAAAAATAATAAAAGAATTAAAATTTTTAACGAGAAAGGTTTTTTTACTTATGATGGTGGTTATCAATCTTGTCAAAAAATTTTAAAAAATAAAGGTGTTAGTGCTATATTTTGTGCAGATGATACAATGGCATTTGGCTGCCTCGATTACATAAAAAAAAATACAAAAATAAAAATTCCTAAAGATTTAGAATTAATTGGCTATGATGATATTTCAATGTCAAATTGGAAGTCATATGATTTAACAACAGTCAAACAACCCATTAGACAAATGTCTAAGTTAGTCACTCAATTAATAGATGACTATATTAGAGATCCCGATTATGAAACCATAAATCATATTGTTCGTGGTAGTCTAATTAAAAGAAAAACAACAAGATAAATTTAAAATTTTACTATTTAAATTTAAGTCCCATTTGTTCAAAAACACCATGATTATCAACCATGACGTAATTATCTAAAAATTTATCCTCTTTGATTGTCCAAAAATCTGAAAACTGCATCTTAATTGATTTACCTGTAGGTTCCACACCTAGATAAGTTCCACTATGAGTTCCAGTTAAAAAACCTGTTGCACTAATCCATTCACCTTCTGCAACAACAATATCATTTTTTACATGATAGTCTGGAAATGCATCATAAAAAGGTTTTAAAACCTTATATTTAAAATTCTCTATACCATGAATATCCCCAAAACCTGGAGGTCCATGCCAAACCATATCGTCGTGCCAATATTTATGATGAGCCTCTAAGTCTTGTGCATTTAAAGCTTCATACATGTCTTCTAGTAATTTTTTACTTTCGTTTATATTCATTTTTATCCCCTATTATTAATTTTATCAAAATTGAGAGAACTTTTTTTATCAGCTAACAATTGAATCAATATTGCAAGTTCATTAAAGCCCGTCCATTCTTTGATAATTTTATTATTTTTGATTTCCCATTGAGTGATACCCCAAAGATAGCACTCTCTATTAGTAGGTGCTCCATAAATGCCATTTCCTTTGTGGGTTCCAACTGCACCCCATCGAATTGATACTAAATAGCCATCTTGAGCATTGCCCATCCAATAGAGATCTTCAATACTAAGTGCAAGGTCTGGAAAGCAAGCAACCATTGAAATAATAAAATTTCTAAGATTGTCTATTCCTTTAAACTTTCTTCCTGTTGATCCCTCAAATTCTACGTTATTAGCATAGGCATTATTTAGAGCTGAAAAATTTCTTCTATTCCAAATGGTATCATAAACTGCATGGACAAACTCTCTGAGATTTTTAATATTGTTAGGAATTTCATAACTAATTGGTTTTAGTTTTGATATTTTTCTTTTGGGTTTTGTTTTTTTAAAATCAGGTGCAAAGGGACCCCTAACTCCTTCATTGGCAATTTGTTTTGCAACTTCATGTAAATCTAGACCTAACTGTTTTATTAAACCTGCTGTATCATAGACAACATTTTCATAATAAATTTCATTATTTTTAGCTACACAATTTGCGATACAAAATAATCTGACAGTTTTACCTGTTGGTTTTGAAAACTTACTAAAACCTGTGTTGGTTCCTGTAATTATAGTTCTATGAGAGGTATGGAAACTAGTCTTTTCATCTCCAGCCCAAATCACTTCATCTGCAAATAATCTAATATCAGGGAATGCATTATTTGTATGAATAGTATCAGAAACTATTTTTTCTGATCCAGATTGTAGTCCAAATTCATCCCACACAAGGCAATCAGGGCTATATGTGTCATAAATATAACCAATATTCTTTTCTTCCCAAATAGTGTGCGTAATTCTTACAATATAGTCGATTATATTTTTATATTGTGTTTCAAAACCCTTCATTGATTGAGGATTTAATTTTTTTGGAGAAGGGTTTAGTGATTTTGAAGTGCCTCCTCCTCCATAGGCTTTTAGTGAAATATCAAAATTTTGAGGCATATGATGATCTTTTAAATCATCAGGTCTTTTATTTTTTAATTTATTTAATTTATTATTCATAATAGATGAAGATAAAAATAATATTTATTTTAACAGATACAATTAAAATAATTCAATTTAATGAATTAATATTCAAATAAATGAATATTGTTATTTAAAAATTAATATAAGTTATGGCTGTGCAGAATTTACAAAATGAAAAAAAAATAGTTTTAGATTATTTCAATAATCTTGATAATTGCAAAAATGAAGATTTAGCAGAGATAATATCTAATCATACATCAAAGAATTTTCATATGAGATGCACTCATCCTTTTAATGAAATAAAGGGGCCAGAAAATGTAGCAAATCAATTATGGTTACCAATTAGAGACTCCTTTAAACCAATTCAAAGAAGATTAGATATTTTCTATGCTGGAATAAACTCATTAGAAGAAAATCCAGGTGTATGGATTTCATCTATGGGTCATCTAATGGGTGTTTTTAATAAAAGTTTTTTTGGTTTACAACCTAATTACAAATCATCACTTTTAAGATTTGCTGAATTTTACAAAGTTGAAGATAATAAAATTACTGAAGGAGCTATTTTTTTAGACATTTTCAATTTCATGCAACAATTAGGTCTTTCCTTTATTCCAGAATCAACTGGTTTAGTTTGTGTAACTCCTGGTCCAATGAATCATAAAGGATTAAAATTTGAATTATCTGAAAATGGTGAAAGTATTAAAACTCTTGAAGTTATTCATAGAATGCGTGACCGATTGGTCAAAGGATCTAAAATGAAATCATTTAAGGAAGAATTAGAACTGGATTGGAAAAAAGATATGATTTGGTGGGGACCTGGTGGAATTGGTGCTTCATATACAATAGATGGTTATACCAGAGGTCATACAAAACCTTTTGAAGAGGGTTTGGAGTTTGTTAAATTTAATGGACATATTTTAAGCAGTGCTGAAGATGATTTAGGTGGTTGGTTTGGCTGGCCAAACCTTATTATGAAATCAAAAGGAGGCTATCTTGGTTTAACTAGCCCTAGCAATATTGAGTCAGAAATGCGTGTAGTGGATTTATATAGAAGAGATGGGGATAAAATTGCTGAAAATTGGATTTTTATTGATCATCTTCATTTTTTAAAACTACTTGGAATAGATCTCTTAGAGAAAAATAAATCAATCTCTAGAACATAAAATTTTAAAAGCAATAAAAGAAAAATATGCCCAAAATAATTTTGATTTCAGGTTATATGTGTGATGAAACAATATGGCAATCTACTATAAAAACATTCAAAAATAATTATGAACTAATAATTCCCTCTTTAAAGAATTACAAAACAGTTGAAGAAGCAGCAAAAAGTATTGGTCGACACATAGATATTGATACTTCAATAATTGGTTTTTCAATGGGAGGATTTATTTCACTGCAGTTAGCTATAAAACATCCAGAATTTATCAAAAAATTAGTCATAGTTTCCTCTAATGGAAGAGGTATTTCCAAAATAAGAGAGAAAAAACTCAATAAATATTTAAAAGAGTCTAATCAAAATAATTTTGCAGATTTGTTTTATAAACTTCACTTCGATATTTCATTTTCAAAAAATTATTTAGATAATAAAAAATATCAAAATGAATATTATGAAATGACTAAAAATTTAGGATATCAAACATTTAAAAATCAAACTAATTTAATACTTAATAGGCCAAATCAATTACAAAATTTAAAACAAATAAAATCTAAGACTTTAATAATAAATAGCTCGGAGGATAAGCTTTCTCTTTTAAGTATGAGTAAAGAATTAAAAGAAAAAATTAAAAATTCTAGACTAAAGATGATAAAAAATAGTTCTCATTTTGTAATGATAGAAAAACCAAAGATATTTAATAAATCTTTAATAGATTTTCTGAAATGAATTAAATTTTTTTTGATGCTATCATTGTTCCCTCTACTAGGGATTTTAACTTTTCATAACAAATTTTTTCATCAACTTTACCAAAACCAGCAAAAGTACTAAAACCACAATCTGCACCAGCCATAATTTGTTCTTTTGAAACAACTTTTGAAAATTGAATAAGCCTATCTGAGACAAGATCAGGATGTTCAACAAAATTTGAAGTAGAATCAATTACACCAGGTACAACAATTTTTTCTGAGGGTAATTTTATATTTTCAAAGACTTTCCATTCATGAGCATGCCTAGGATTAGAGGACTCAATTAACAAGTATTTAACATTAGCTTTTAAAATAATCGGCAGTATTTTCTCAAGAGGAATATCAAAAGTATGAGGTCCTTCATAATTACCCCAACAAATATGCATTCTTATTTGATCTGAAGGAATGCCTTTTAAGGAATAGTTTAGTGCCTCAACCTGTCTTTCAGCTCTCTTTAAAAACTCATTATCAGATAGATGTTTGTAATTCATATGTCTAGCAAGTGCTAAATCTGGACAATCTAATTGGAGGTGCAAATTACTTTTGATAATGGCTTGGTATTCAAGAGACATCATATTAGATAATTTCTCTAAATATTCGTCATCGTCTTTATAAAATTTGTTTGGCATGAAAATATTTATGACCCCAGGTGATGCTGAATTCATGAAACCATTAGAATGATTAAATTTTTTTAGAACATCAGTGAAGTTTTTAATATCAGATTTAAGGGAGTCTTCATCTTGAATTTCTAATTCGCTCGTACAACAAGGTCTTACATAGGTAGGTGTACCTCCACTTTTTGCAATTTTTATTTTATATTCACCAAAGGCATCAAGATCTGCTGGAGCTTTTCTTTCGCTCTCCCCTGAGAAGCCTTTAAGACGATCTTTGATATAAGTTGCATAACTAATTTTGCTCATTTCACCATCACTAATAATATCTATACCTACTTCTAATTGTTGCTTAACAACATTTTCGACATTTTTTTTAACTTCAAAATCAAATATTTTTTTGTCAAAGGTTTCTTTTTTATCTTTTGCAAAAAGTAATTCAGATAATTCTTTAGAACGAGGTAGACTTCCAACATGAGTAGTGAGTATGGATGAGGTCATATTTAAGAAGTTTATTTTTTACCCATAAAATTTCTATATTTCTCTTTAAATTTTTTTATAGAGATTTTCTTATTCATACTTAAATAATCAAAAATGATATTTTCTTTTTTTATTAATTTAGAAATAGCATCAGGTAGTTTTTCTAAGTTTTCTCTTTTAATGACAACAGCACCGTGAAGGTCTGCGTGAATTAGATCATTAGGTGAGACTTCCATATCGAAAATATTGACTTTACAATTTATTTTATGGATTTGATTATATCCATGACCTACTCTAATTTCTCCACTTAAAATTTGAAATTTTTTATCAATTGAACCTAAATCTCTAACAGCTCCATTGGTTACAGCACCCTCAAAGCCAAAACGGTGGTGAATTGTTGCATTAACCTCCCCCCACCAGGCACCAATAGTGTTGGTTTTATCTTTATCTTCTATTACACAAATTTTTGGATCTGTGCCTTCATGCATGTATTCATAATAATTTTCTCTATTTTTATTAATATTAGTATTCTTCTTCTTTCTAGAGGTAATGATAGCTGTTTTAGCAAAACCAATTATAGGTCTATGTATGGGGTTAGAACTAATCATTGTTTTATTTGTAAAACCTTCTTGACGAAGTAAGGGGTCAATTATTTCAAGAGAGTTAGAAACAGTTGGAGTATCGAACTTTCTTATAAAATTAATAATTTTTTTTTCTTTAGAAGAAAGTTTAATGGGGTTATTCATTAACCAGTTTTTAACAAAATTTGTTTCCAAATACTAGTTTCATCAAATAATACCCATTCATTTTTAATACCCCGCGGACCGAATTCAGCATGAGAAATACCCATTACATATACATCAGCATGACTTGGTTCACCAAAATTACCAGAACCAGAGTGTATCCCACTCAAGGACCATCTTACAGCAGCTTTAGCATATTCGTTAGGTTCATTAAGAAAACTTACATGTTCTATTTTGAAACTTGCATCTGGAAATGCGGATAAAAGAGATGACCAAAAAGTTTTGACATCCTGCCATCCATAACCTGTAAAACCACCAGGTTGTTCCTGATTAATAGCTCTATCGTAACAATTTTCAATTGTATCTAAATTTTTACTAAAAATATTTTTTAAAATATCAGCATATTCATAGCCAATATTTTGATCAGGTAATTTTATTTGAGTATATTTTAAATCTGGATCTGTATTTTTATTAAAAGGAATTGGACAATTATCTAACCCCCCTTGATTTTCAATTAATTGAGTTGCATAGGTTTTAGGGTCTAAGTTTAATTGTCGAATTATTGAACCTTGGTCTCTTACAAGCCACTCGTCATAAACTTGGTTATTTTTACAAGCACAATCAGCTATTACTCTGTAAGTAAGTTTTTTACCTGTAGCTTCACCATATACACCATTATTTGCATGTGTAGCTCTAGATAAAATTCTATGAGAGGAAAGATAGCCTTCGGTATCATTGCCGATCCAAATAACATCTTCACCCAATAATTGACGATCTGGGAATTCTTTTAAAGTTGCATAGGTAGCTTTAACAACAGTTTCTGGACCGTAGATTATACCATCTGGAAATCTTACAGGTATTCCTTCAGCATAATATTGCATGATTGACTCCACATCTTTTTCTTCCCAGATTTGGTAGGTTATCTTCAGGATATAATCAGGGAAATCTTTAAACTTCTTGTCAAAACCTTCCATAATAAAATTAGTTTTTTTGGCGAACTATAAAGACACTTCCATCTTTACCACTGATATTTTTTATACTTCGAGTTGAATTTTTAGGAGAAGAAAAGGTATCTTTAGATCCAATAATAACTTTTTGATCATCGCAGGTAATTTCCCACTCTCCTTCTAAACATAGAAATATTTCAGACTCAGCTAATGTATATGGGTGAATATGAGAATTTTCGCCTTTTAATAAAGTTAGTCCAAATCCAGTGTTATGTTCAATTAAAGGGCTTAGATCTTTTTCATGAATTTTGAAATTATCAATATAATTTAAAATTGTATTAGAATTAAAATGTCCATCGTCTTGAAGGTATTTATCATGATCTTTTGCACGGATTACAAACTTTTCTATTTCCTCAGAAGTATAATTATCAAATTTATCTAATTCGTTATCTTGAATTGGTTTTATAGCACTCTTACCCTCTGGAATATTATTTTTATCTAAATCTATTAAGGAATTATCATCTAAAAGAACCATTCCTGAATCTTTTGCTTTTTTTAGTAATGATGGTGTCCATGTAATTACACCTGGGTCGTTCTCACCTAAAACCACAAATAAGTGGGCGTCTTGATCGCTGACATTTTGAAAACCTCTAAACATATTAGTTGGGAAAGAAGCCACATCCCCTGCGTTACAGACAACCTCGCCTTCTTTACCTTCGGTACCCCAATAAAATCGCCAGGATCCAGAAAAAATTAAAAAAACCTCAGCTGTAGTATGACTATGAAGACCTGAGCCATTCATGGGAGCTGCTCTTACAGCACCAATATTAAAACCATGTTCTTCTGCTATTTTGACACTTTGTTTAGTATCTTCACTTACGCCTGGGCCAACTATAGAATAATTAGACCTATCTTGATGACCTTTTAATTTACCTTCAACAAAAGGAACTTCACTGGGAATAAGATCTTTAAATTTTACTAAACGATTTTGGATATCTGCTGTCATTTTTTAAAATATTTTTTTATTCATTTTTTATGAATATTATTCATAATATTGAATAAATCAATTTAATATTATATTAATTGTGAATAAATAAAGGAAATATTCTATGAGCAAAATTGAAAATTTTACAACGGGAATTCCAATGGATAGTAATGCAAAAATTATAAATTTGGACCCTCAAACAAACATATTAAATAAAAAAAAGATAAGAAATTTATTAAAAAATATAGTTGAGTCCAATGATCAAAGTTTAAGTGAAAATATCAATAATGCATATCATGAGAATGCTACAATTAATGCCTTTCATCCCATTAATGATTTAGAGGGAATTTCAGATATTACAAATAAACTTTGGAAGCCTCTCTTGCATTCTTTTCCAGATCTGGAAAGAAGGGATAATTTAGTTATTGGAGGAAGTTTTCAAAATAGAGTTTATGTTGCAACAGTTGGACATTTAACGGGTACTTATACTAACCCTTGGTTAAATGTGCCTACTAGTGGCAAAACAATTCATTTAAGAATTTGTGAAGTACATCAAATAGAAAACGAAAAAATTATTAATTCTCATATCTTAATTGATATCATGGACTTTATTCGTCAGGCTGGATTTTGGACCGTTAACCCCTCATTAGGTATTGAAGAAATGTGGCCAGGTCCCATTACTGGTGAAGGAACAACATTTGAAAACTTAGATTTAAATCTGTCAGCTGCCTCTCTAGACCAAGGTTTAACAATGCAAAGAAGTCTTAATATTAAACCAGAAACCGATCCTGATGCTACTAAGGATTATGTGAGAGAAAAATTAATTGACCACCCTCAAAAAGATTACTGGCACCCAAAAATGATGTGGTACGGTCCTTGCGGTATAGGAACAGCCAGGGGATTAAAAGGTTTTGTTGAACATCATCAATTGCCATTTAGATTAACTTTTAAAGAAAGAGATTACTGGAAAATTGGGCATTATATAGAAATAGGTGATGGTAATTTTTCTATGACTGGTGGATGGCATAGCATTCAATGTGTTCATGGATCAAGTGATTGGCTTGGATATGAAGCAACAAAAAAAACAGTAACAATGAGAGTGATGGATTTTTATTTACACCATGAAGGGTTAATAAGAGAAAATTGGGTACCAATTGATATAGCTCATATTTTGTATCAGTTGGATGTGGATGTTTTAAATTTGATACATAAAAAATAAATATGGCAATTGAATATATTAAAAAAAGCACCAATGAAAAACAAAGGTCTGATGATAATGAAAAAGTCAAAGAGATTGTTGAAAATACTTTAAAAGAAATTGAGCTAAGAGGTGACAACTACATAAGAGAACTCTCAGAGAAATTTGATAACTACTCCCCTTCTCACTTTAAGCTATCAGAAGAAGAGATTAATGAATTAGTTAATGAAGTATCTGATGACGATATTGATGATATCCAATTTGCTCAAGAACAAGTTAGGTCATTCGCAATAGCACAATTAAAAACATTAAATGAAATAGAACTACAAACTCAACCAGGAGTTATACTTGGTCACAAGAATATTCCAGTTCAAGCTGTAGGGTGCTATGTGCCTGCTGGGAAATTTCCAATGGTAGCCTCCGCTCATATGTCAGTCGTTACTGCATCAGTTGCTGGTGTACCAAGAATTATTGCTACCACTCCCCCTTTTCAAGGAAGACCAAATCCTGCAGTAGTTGCAGCAATGAAAATGGGAGGGGCACATGAAATTTATGTTCTTGGAGGCATGCAAGGAGTTGGTGCTATGGCTATTGGAACAGAAACTATAAAACCCGTAGATATGCTCGTTGGACCGGGAAATGCCTATGTTGCTGAAGCTAAAAGACAGTTGTATGGAAGAGTTGGTATTGACTTATTTGCAGGACCCACAGAAACGATGGTTATTTGTGATGACACAGTGGATGCAGAAATATGTGCTACAGATTTACTCGGCCAAGCAGAGCATGGCTATAATTCCCCTGCAATAATGATAACTAATTCTAAAAAATTGGCTCAAGAAACTCTTAAAGAAATAGATAGGCTTTTAGAAATTCTACCTACAAAGGATACAGCAAGTATAAGCTGGAGCGATTATGGTGAGGTTATTTATTGTGAAACATATGAAGAAATGTTGTCTAAAGCTAATGAAATTGCTTCTGAACATGTTCAAGTGATGACTGATAGAGATGATTGGTTTTTAGAAAATATGACTTCTTATGGGGCTTTATTCTTAGGTGCGAGGACTAATGTTGCTAACGGCGATAAAGTAATAGGAACAAATCATACTTTACCTACTAAAAAAGCAGGAAGATACACTGGTGGATTATGGGTTGGAAAATTTATTAAAACACATACTTATCAAAAAATTACAACAGATGAAGCGGCAACAAAAATAGCAGAATATGGCTCAAGACTATCTCACTTAGAGGGCTTTATAGGTCACGCGGAACAATGTAATGTTCGTGCAAGAAGATACGGTGGTATTAATGTTGGATACGGAAAACCTGTATCTAAAATTAAAAAATAAGTAAAATAAAGAATGTATTTAAAAAGTTTTGATTTAAAAAATAAAATGGCACTAGTTACTGGTGCAGGAAAAGGCATTGGAAGAGCATCAGCGATAGCTCTAGCTGAAGCTGGTGCAGATTTAATTATTTTAAGTAGAACTGAGTCAGAACTTAAAAAAGTAGAAAAAGAAATAACAAAATTAAAAAGGAAATGTAAATTTTTTGTGTGTGATTTATTTGATGATAATCAAATAATTGATATTTTCAGTAAAATTAAGAAACTTGATATTTTAGTAAATAATGCTGGAACGAATATACCTGCACACTTTACAAAAATTAAAAAGAAAGATATGGATTATATGGTTGATTTAAATATCAAAGCAGCTTTTCAAGTAGCTCAATTAGCATCTAATGTAATGTTAAAATCCAAAAATAGAAAATTTATCGGAGGAAGTATTATTAATATGTCTTCTCAATTAGGCAAGGTAGGAGCTCCTAATAGAAGCACCTATAACATGACGAAGTTTGGAATTGAGGGATTAACTAAGGGCATGGCCATAGATTTAGCTTCTAATAACATTAGAGTAAACTCTATATGTCCTACTTTTGTTGAGACACCTATGGTTAAAAAGTTTTTTCTAGATAAAAGTTTTAAAAAGAAAACTTTAGAAAACATTCCTCTTGGTAGATTTGCCACTGAAAGTGATATCGCCACAGCTGTTGTATATTTGGCCTCTAATGGTTCGTCAATGATGACAGGATCATCTCTAGTTATAGATGGTGGATGGACAGCAAAATAAATTTTTATGACAAATAAACTTATTTCTGATGAAATTTTTGGTAAACAATTTTTTGCAAAGTACTATCTAGTAATACTTGGCGTTATTCTACTAACTGTAACATCAAAAATATCTATACCTTTCTTTCCAATAGCTATGACCTTGCAAACACTAATTGTATATTTTATCTCTTCTTTCATGGGTATCTTTGGTTTTTACTCAGTTTTAATTTATTTAATATTAGGGACTCTAGGTTTGCCTTTATTTACTAATGGCGGAGGTTTGGAATATTTAGCATCTCCGATGTATGGTTTTTTATATGGTATGGTTTTGGCTTCTTTTGTTATTTCTTATATTCTTAAAAAGAGTTTGATGATTAATCTTACTAAAATTAGTGTAGCTATTTTATCTGGTACTTTTACTATTTATTTTTTTGGTGTATGCCATCTCTCTTTTTTTATAGGATTTAAAGAAGCATTTATGATTGGTTTTTTGCCACTAATATATAGTGAGTTATTCAAAGCTATATTAGCTATAGTAATGATTTATGGACTATTATTAAAAGTTAATAAGAAATAAATTTATAAAGAGCTACATACTAATGCTGTTTTATTCGTATTACATTATTTACTCATATGACTCTTAACAATAGATAAGCCCAAAGATACAGCAGGACCTATTCCAAAAGCAAATATTAAAGTTCCCAAGCCCACAGTCCCTCCAAGATACCACCCTACAAATACAACTGTAATTTCAAGAGAGGCGCGAACAAAAGAAATAGGATAGTTAGTAATTCTTGTTAAGCCTGACATTAAACCGTCTCTAGGACCTGGGCCTAAATTTGCTACTAAATAAATACCACTTCCAAAGCCAACTAGAAGAACTGCAACAATAGTCAATAAATATTGGTGATAAACTGATGTGGGAGGATCAAAGTAAAAAGAGGTTACATCTATGACAATAGCTATGATAAAAACATTTAAAATAGTTCCTATCCCTGGTTTTTGTTTTAGAAATATCCATAGAAATAAAACAATCAGACTGATTATAAAGGTTGTACTTCCTACAGAAAGGCCTGTTATAATTGACATTCCCTCAGATAAAACAAGCCATGGTGAATTTCCGGTAGATGAAATCAAAATTAAAGCCTCGCCTAAACCAAAACAAAAAAGGCCCAATAATAGAAAAAATAAAGTTTGAATTTTAGGCTTAAAATTTAAAGGGCTATCTGAGCTCCATGATTTTTTAGGTATATCTTTGATCTTCAAAAAATTAAAAAAAGAAAACATAAAAATTATTTTTAAAATAAATTATTTTTAATTACCAACGGTGATGAATGTCTTCTTTTAGATATTGGCTATAAACATCTTTTATTAAGGGCATGAGAGAGGAAATATCATCTAAATGAACAGCATTAACATTCTTAGATAATTGATAATTTTTTTTTGCGCCAGGTATAGCAACAGTAATTTCTTGATGCATCAATATCCACTTGAGAGCCAAGTCTGTTAATGAAAAATTATTAGGTATTAGTTTCTTTATTTCCTCAACAGCTTGAAGACCTTTATCAAAATTTACGCCAGAAAAAGTTTCACCTACATCAAAGGCCTCACCCTTAATATTATAATTACGATGATCATTAGCAGGAAAAGATGAGCTTTCACTCATTTTACCAGTTAATAAACCACTCGCCAAGGGAACTCTGGCAATTATCGCAACATTTTTTTTAGCAGCTTCTTGAAAAAATTCTTCAGCAGGCTTTTGACGAAACATATTAAAGATGATTTGAATGCTTTTGACATTTGAGAACTGAATTGCATCCATGGCTTCAGAAACTTTTTCAACACTCACTCCGTAATAAGAAATCTTTCCTTTTTTTACTATTTCATCCATCATTTCATAAGTTTCTTTTTTTGAACAAACATCAGAAGGGGGACAGTGAAGTTGTAATAAATCAATACAATCCACCCCAAGATTTATTAAAGATCGATCAATAAAACTCTCTATATTGTTTAAATTATATCCCTTAGATGTATGTGGGTTTAATCTCCTACCTGATTTTGTAGCAACATAAATTTTTTCATTTGTTGATTTTAATAACTCACCTACAAACCTTTCACTTCTGCCATCACCGTAAACATCAGCAGTGTCAAAAAAATTTATTCCATGATCTAAAGATGATTTTAAAACTTCAGTGGCATCCTCTTTTGATACATCACCCCACTCTGAACCAATAGCCCAACATCCAAGACCAACCTCAGATACCTTCCATCCAACATCAGAAAAATCTCTAAATTTCAATTTTATAACTCTCCTTGAATTATATATTTAAGAATTCGAACCACTTGTTTTGTGTTTGATGCAACTGCAGAAGCAGCGGCATCTATTTCTTTTAATGCATGCTGTTGATCTTCATTATGTATGACAATTATTGATTTATTAAGAGCTGCTGCATATCCTGCATCAAAGGCAGCGTTCCATTGCTTATATTTTTCTCCAAACTTAACAATTACAACGTCACAATCTTGAATGTGCTTTTTAGTTCTAATAGAATTAATATTAGCTCCTTTTTGATCTTTCCAAAAATTTTTTTCTTCAGCACCTAATATCTCTACACCACAATTATCAGAGTTTTTGTGATTGGTTACAGGAGAGGTAAATTGAATATCTAGTTTATCTACTTCGCAAAGATCAATAACTTCTTGGCGCCAATTACTATGAATTTCGCCAGCTAAATATACTGTGATCATTTTATAATCTCAAAACTTTTAATAAAAGAAGTGGTGAGCCCAACAGGATTCGAACCTGTGACACCCTGATTAAAAGTTAGTGTGTCTTGGTTCTCAAACCCAACAAGATAAACCTTTTCTAAGCATTGATTTAATCTGTCCACCTTCAGTCCACCTTTCTTAATCTACCTTAATCATTTTAACCTAAATATGAATCAATTTTTTTAAACTTGGGTGGACTACACCGAACCCCATGACGCGTGTGCGAGAACCTACTGTTTCTGAATCATACAGGGGTTATTTATTCATAAATGATAAAAGATACGCTCGTAATGTTTTAAGCGTACCTGTGAATCTTAAAACGCGTTTATCATAGGTTTATATCTTACCTTTGGTTAAGTTTTTAACCCCCCCTACTCGTAGCGTGTTGCTTCTGATGAAGTAGTAAATATGTACAAACCTAATATTCCAATAGTGCCATTAGAGCAGCGGATTGAAATGTTGAAGGCATTATCTTGTGTCGATATTGTTAGACCTTACCACAACCTTGAATATGTTTCAGGTTGTAAAGAGTTAAATGTTGATATTTTTGTCGTTGGGGAAGACTGGGGAAAAAAACCATATAATCTTGACGTTGATAATTTCATAATAAGTATGGGAAAAAAAATTCAAAAAGTTAAATATAATTCAATAACGTCATCTACTAAAATAAAAGAAATTGTTTTGGAACAGTATTTATCAAGGAATAAACCTCTGATAAATGCGTTTTAAGATACATAGGTTCGCTTAAAACATTGCGAGCATAGTTTTTCCTCTTTTACCCATTGAGTAATTCTTCGAATGTTGCCCCATGATCCATGGTATGTATCTTCATCTATTTCATACATCCATCCGTAAAAATCGATCATAAGAGGTTACATATGAAATATATTACAATTATTTTTTTAGCATTTTTTACAACACAATCACTAGCAGACAGCTTTGTTTTAGAAATGCTTAACAAAAGAACAGATGGACAAAGGATGGTATTCTCTGAAGATATCAAACATGTGGAGGTTGGCGACACAATCACATGGTTACCAACTACAAAAAACCATAATGTCCATTTCCTAGCAGGTCCAGAAAGTTGGGACATGCCTAAGCCTAGTCGAATAAACAAAGAATATTCATACACATTTGAGATCCCAGGAATCTATTACTATCAATGTACTCCACATGATTCAGTAGGCATGATAGCACTAGTGGTTGTGGGTGGAGATACTTCTAATATAGATGTTATTGCTGAAGCAAAAGCAGTTGGCAAGGGTAAAAAGAAACTGAAACAATTGCTAGAACAATTATAATTTATGAAATTTATATCATACGTCAGAAAGATTCCTGAGTTCAAAGGAGCAAATTGGTTAATACGTACTCCAATTGGCATTGTGTTTATACTTCAGGGGTTGTCTAAGTTTCCATTGAGTATCGATGATGCACAAGCATTTGGCCTGCCAATGACAGTATGGTTCTCTGCAGCTTGGGGTGAATTGATGAGTGGTATAGGTTTGCTGTTAGGAGGAACTTTTATATCTGGTGATCGTGTTGGAGATCTATTAACACGTTTTAGTGGCATTGTAATTTGTTGCATAATGACTGGAGTAATACTGATAGGTGAACCTGAAAGCATTTGGTATGTATTGCTTTATGATCATTTACATCTAATGCTGTTCTGTGGTGGTTTGTTTTTCGTTTTAAGAGGAAATAGAGTAAAGTGAAAGATAAGTTCGAAATTAAATTTTTATAAGATAGGCTATCGAATAAGAATTAAGTAATTTTATTAATCAAATAATAAGGAGATTATAAATGTTAGTACTAGGACAAATTAAGTTGATTAAAGATTTTCAAGAATGGAAAAAAATGGTTCAAGAAAATGGCGATAAATTAAAAGAATATGGAATGACTTTTATATTTGCGGGAACTCAAGCAAACGATAACACCATATTAAATACAGTTATGCACTTTCAATCTAAGGAGCACTTACAAAAATTTCAATCAGATGAAGAGTTAACCAAGCGTAGAGCAGAGGTTGTAGATGTTAATTCAGCTGTAATGACTCCAATTTCTGATACTGCTTTTACCAACTTCCCTGAGCCTTTGACCATAGAGGGGTAATTGTGATTAACTAAATGTTAGTGAAAATCATACAAATATAGTTATTATTTAATAAGAAAGGTATACATAGGTTAAACAGAATAGGGAACAACTCTATTAGTTTAGACTTTATTGGGTTAGATAATTTAGCACTTCTTCCTGTCACGCAGGAGGTCGCGGGCTCGAGTCCCCTTGGCTCCACCATTTACCTTAATAAAAAATAATAAACTGCTGATATCATAATAATTATAACCCCATATCAAAAACAATCTTAAATAATTCGAAATACAGTTCAAAAAATTAGTAAAATTATTTATAGGAGTTACTTTATTTTTTTTTATTTTATTAAATTTGAAATTTATTATTTTTCCTCTGTGATATACAAAGAGGTAGTTACTAAAGTTAAACATTGGAGTACAAGAACTTTTAGTTTTACGACTACAAGAAATTATCCAAATAAATTTAACAATGGAGAATTCACAATGATAGGTTTAGAAGATGAGGGAAAGAGTATAATGAGAGCATACTCTATTGCTTCTGCAAATCATGAGGATTTTCTAGAATTTTTATCGATTAAATTAGATAAAGGCCCTCTTACATCAAAATTACGAAATATAAAAATAGGTGATGAAGTATTAATTCAGAATAAATCTACAGGTACTCTTGTAATAGATTATCTTAAACCAGGAAGAAATTTGTACTTGTTATCTACAGGAACAGGGCTTGCACCATTTATGTCAATCATAAAAGACCCTATGACATATGAAAGATTTGAAAAAGTTGTATTAACGCATACTGTCCCAGATCCTACACAACTAGCTTATTTAGAGGAGCTGACATTGTTTAATAATAGATGGAATATAATCACTAATAATAAATTTAATTATTTCAGCACACTTACAAGAGCTCCATGGGACAATATTGGTAGAATTACCCAATGGATAAAAGAAGATAGATTGCATAAAGCTATTAAATTTGAGCCTATTAGTTCAGAATTAGATAGGTTTATGGTCTGTGGTTCTTTAAATTTTAATAGAGAATTAATTGAATATTTTAAAAATCTTGGACTTTCTGAGGGCAATACTTCAGTTCAAGGAGAATATTTAGTTGAAAAAGCGTTTGTTGAGAAGTAATTGCCCTCAAGTCAGTAGATATATTTATTTAGTATAATTTTTTGCTTCCTCAGACCCTCCTGTTGCATCACCTTTACTATAAGAGTGTTTACCTGTACCAGCTAATTCGCCTTCTGAAATAATTGTATACTCTGTTCTTTGTGGTTTTCCATCAAAGAGACACTCTAATATTTCTCTTACACCTGCAGCATATCTTGCTTGAGCAGAAAGAGAAGTGCCAGATGTATGAGGAGTCATACCTTGATTTGGCATCGTTCTCCAAATATGATCGTTCGGTGCTGGTTGAGGAAACCACACATCACCTGCGTAGCCCGATAATTGTCCTGACTTTAATGCATCTGCAATGGCATCTTTATCACAAATTTTTCCTCTTGCCGTATTTACTATATATGCACCTTTTTTCATTTTACTGATTAACTCTGCATTAAACATATGCTCAGTTTCTGGGTGCAAAGGGCAATTAATTGTAACTACATCACAAACGGATACAAGTGACTCAACGCTCTCATGAAAAGTTAAGTTTAGTTCACTTTCGACACTTTCTGGCAATCGATGTCTGTCAAAATAATGTAAATGTGTATCAAATGGTTTCATTTTTCTTAATGCATCTAAACCTATTCTACCAGCAGCAACAGTTCCAATATGCATACCCTCAACATCATAAGATCTTTTAACAGCATCAGCTATATTCCATCCACCAGCTTTCACTATGGCATGCTGATTATGATAATCTCTTACCATTGATATGATCATCATAACGATATGCTCAGCAACTGATCTTGAATTACAAAAGGTAACTTCCATGACATCAATTTTGTGGTCCATTGCAGCTTGTAAGTCTACATGATCAGAGCCAATTCCCGCAGTTATGGCCATTTTCAAGTTAGGTGCTGTTTCCATTTTTGTTCTAGTTAAATAATATGGCCAAAACGGTTGAGATATAACAATATCAGCATCTTTTAGCTCTTTGTCAGCTTGACAGTCCTCACCGTCTTTATCACTAGTTACAACTAACTCATGGCCCAAATCCTCTAAAAATTTTCTAAGACCAAGCTCACCTGACACACACCCAAGTAATTGGCCGGGGTTAAAGTCTATAGATTTTGGTGTTGGAAGAGTCTGGCCATCTGGATATTTTTCAATTTTGGGGATTGTAGTCAGCGGATAACTTTCGGGCATTCCTTCAGTTGGGTCGTCGTATAAAACACATAATATTTTCATTTTTTTTTCCTTTTTAATTTCACCTGAATTATTTTTTTTAAAAAAATTATTAAAAAAATTTTTCACATAATTAAATTAATAAATTTAATAGTGAAAAAATATGTAAAAAAAAAATAAATAATAAAATCAATATCAAGAATTGTTTTAACTAATAAGTTACAAATAATCTAATACTCAATATTTTTTTATAGCAAAACTATTATTAATATAACTACTAAATAGGTTTATTTAGTAAATGATTTCAATAAAGTTCTAATAGTTATTAAAATAGTAATAAAGATAATTATTCTGAACTGTATTACAAATAACACGTCTCTAAAATATTTATAAAATTAGGTGAAAAGTAATTAAAAGTTATCTATTATCGTATTAATTGAAAAAGATATTTATTATTTATGGTCATCATAATACTAAAGACTCTTTTAATGCTGAAATAAGGAACACTTTTATTAAAGAAGCAAAATTAAACGGCCATTATATTGATTTAGTTAATTTATTTGATGAAGAGACTCAATTACCTTTTTATGATCAAAATATAAACCCTCCACCAAAATTAGTATTAGATTATAGAAAAAGACTGGAAAAATCTGATGTAATGTTTTTAATTGGTGCTTGTCATAATTTAAGACTTAATAGCATATTAGAGAATTGGATAGATTGGGTGCTTCACCCTAAATGGTTCTTTTCTTACAGATCAATGTTTCAAAGTAGTAAATTTTTTAAAAATTATGGTTACCTCGTACCTGGAGCAATGAAAGGAAAACTGGGAATTGTTTCCATAACTTATGGTGGGCCCATGATTAGTTATTGGAATTTTAGTTTTTTTGATAACATACCTTTTAGAAGAATTAAGAAATCTGTATTTAAACTAGGGGGTTTAAGGACAAAATATATTAGATTTTATTCTATCTTACCCAATTTAGACAAAAAGACTTTTAATAAGCATATGACAAGAGTGAAAAAGCTTGCAAAATCAATATAAATAATGACATTTTCAATTAACTTAAAATTTATTTCCTTAAATGTTGAATAAGAAAATACTTTTTAACGCTTTAGTTTCAAGTCTTGGGGCATTTTTATGTATAACATTTTTAGCTTTTTTAAATGGCATAGACGAGTCAACATTGTGGTTAATACCTCCTTTTGGTGCCTCTATGGTTTTAGTTATGTCTGCCCATGAAAGTCCTTTAGCTCAGCCTAAAAATATTTTTTTTGGCCACACTTTGTCTGCTTTGTCTGGAGTGGCTGTAAATACTTTCATGAGTTCAAGTTTTTTGACAATCGGTATCGCAATCGGTCTGGCAATTTTTATTATGATTATAACAAAAACAGTTCATCCACCAGCTGGTGGAAACCCAATAATAGCAGTAATGGCTTCAAAATCTTTTGAATTTATATTTATACCAGTCGCTTTAGGAGCGTTGATAATAATAATTTTTTCTTTGATATATAATAAATCTATTAAAAGAGTGTATCCTTCAAAAGAAAAAATATAGTGAAGAAAATTTTTAGATTTTTTTGAATTTTTTCTCGTTTAGAATGTCAGCAAAATTGTGATTTACATCTCTATGGCCAGCTTCATCATCTCTAATAACTTGAACGACATCTTTTAATTTAGAATTAAGAGGCAAGTTCCAATAATTTACAGCTATTTCAGGAGCTTTTGTGTTTTCTATTTTACCGTCTTCAATTTCCTTTAGATATTCAGTATAGCTTATTACAGCCTCTTCCTCAAAATACCCGACTATTCTATGAGCTGTTCTTTGCGAAACGATATATATTATTAAATACATGATTATGAATATGAATTGTGCAAATAAAATGATCAAGCGTTCAATAAAAGTAGGTTTGGCTATTTCAATAAATGTCATTAAATGCATCCTTTCATTCTCAGCCTCGTCTAAGAGAGTTTTTATCCAACCTTTATCGTCTTGCATTTTCCTTAATGATTTTAAATGAATTAACATACCTGCCACCATCCCTGGAACTGCTGCGACAGTCTCTAGAACTACAGCCCTATGTCCATATTTTTTTTTAAAAAAAGTATCGGCTAAAAATCTAAGAAACTTAGTAAAAATTAATGCTGTACGATCACTCAAATTTTTTGGAGTATAGTGTTTTGTTGTATAACTCATGAAAATTTATTTTTTTGTGTTTATAATGTTCAAATTAACTACTGTTCAATAATTAATTTAGATTAGAATAAAAACTAAGCAAAACATTTGAATAAAATTTAAAATAACTGACAAAAGATGAGAATTCTTGAATTTTTTGTGTAAATTTTGATCACTAAACTTATTTATTAGAGGCATCAATAAAAAATTTGATATAAGAAAAAGTATCGCTGTAAGGGAAATGAGGTAAAATTTAATTCCAAACATATTCAGATAAATAAAAAAAAGAAAAACAACCAAACTTAAAAAAAAATTTATAAGATAGTAATATGGAAATATTTTCCTAATAAAAACACTATAGTTTTCTTTATTTAATGAGGAAAAAGCTACAGGTGCAACTACAAAAGAAAAGAAAATCATTATACCGAGGATAATACTTGTCAGAAAAAGACTAATATTTAAAATCACGATCAATAAAAATAAACCAAATTTTAAAATTTACATTTAAATAATTAAATATTTTGTCACGGCTAAAGATACTTTCAATTCCCTACATCTATCTAATGCTATAGCAGGGGTGATTTGGGGGTATACCCCTATCCTATAATTGTAATTGTAGCCATTTTCCTTGTAGTTAAAGTAAAATGTTTTAACGCCTGTAGATCTAACATCAATGTTAAGACCTTTTAGCTCTTTGTGATAATACCTAATTCTTTTTTCAGGTTTAGGTATCTTGTTAATACTTCCCTTGTTGAACTCAATATATTTAGTCATAGCTTCTACCTTTCTTTAAAGGCTTATGGGAAATTCTGTTCTGACTTAAAATCACTTCCATAGTTATTGTCATAAAAGCGTTGGGGGTGTGCTTAGAATCTCAGTACACCCTCAGTCCACCTTTGTAGAGAACAGTCATTCTTTTGGGGGATAAGATCTCAATACTTTGTGCAAGTTTCTCACCACTTTCTAATCAGAAAGTGGTGAGCCCAACAGGATTCGAACCTGTGACACCCTGATTAAAAGTCAGGTGCTCTACCAGCTGAGCTATGGGCCCGTATAGAAATGTGAACATTTCAAATTTTTGATAAGAAATCAAGAACTGGTTTAGGAACACTTTTTGAAATATCACCACCCAGTTTATGAATCTCTTTGATAAACCTAGAGGAAATAAAATGATATTTTTCAGCTGACATTAGAAAAATAGTTTCTATTTCATTGTCTATTGTTCTGTTCATACCTGTCATTAAAAATTCATATTCAAAGTCTGAGACAGCTCTCAAACCTCTGATTATTAGAGATGCTTTCTTTGATTTAACATAATGTACCAATAAATTATCAAATTTTTCTATTTCAATTTTTTTTTGAAAATCATCAGGAAGTGATTGGATTGTTTTTTTGATTAAATCCAATCGGTCATTGATAGAGATCATATGATCTTTAGATTTATTATCTGATACAGCAATTATTAGTTTATCAACAACATTCAGGCTTCTTTGAATGATATCAACGTGCCCCAAAGTTATCGGGTCAAAAGAACCAGGATAAATTCCAATTTTTGACATTTTTAATCTTCTAATCTAGCAACTGATACGATTTTTTCTTTAGAGTCAACTTTAAACACGGATACTCCTTGAGAGACTCGACCAACTACTCTTATATTTTCTCCCACATTACACCTTAATAATTTACCAGTATCTGAAATCAAAGCTATATTATCTTCTAAATTAACTTTAAGAGATTGAATAACTCTGCCATTTTTTGGGGTTATTGTAATATTAGTAACTCCAGAACCCCCTCTATTAGTAATACGATATTCATATGCAGAACTTAATTTACCATAGCCATTTTCTGTAATAGATAAGAGAAACTCTTCTGTATCAGCTAATTCCTTAAATTTTTTGTTAATTTTTGATGGATCTTTTTTTGCTTCACTCTTAGCTTTTAAATAAGACTCTCTAACATCAATGGAAATTTTGTTATGAAGTAAACTTGAGATGGACACAACTTTGTCATCTTTGGCTAACTTAATTCCTCTTACACCCGCAGAACCCAAACCAGAGAACTCTCTTAAATCTTTAGTTGCAAAACGAATAGATTTTCCATTTGTGGTTGCTAACTGCACATCATCATTTTCTATAACTGAAATTACGCCAATTAAACGATCTCCAGTTTTAAGTTTAATAGCTGTTTTACCAGATCTAGATAATTTACGTGTACCACTCATCGCTACATCTTTTAATTTATTTTTTCGAATATTTCCCAAGCTAGTGGCAAAAACCAAATTATAGTTTTCAAAGTCACCTATGTCTTTTGGAAGTGTTAAAATAGATGAAAGTTTTTCATTTTTGGAAATAGGTATTAAATTAACTATAGCTTTACCTCTAGATGTAGGGGTGCCAGCAGGTAATTCATATGCCTTCATTGAATAAACTTTACCAACAGAAGTGAAGAATAATATCGTGTCTCTTGTTGTAGCCGCAAAAACCTGTTCTAGAAAATCTTCATCTCTAGTAGTCATAGCATTTTTACCTTTACCGCCTCTTTTTTGGACTTTGTAAGAGGATTTAAGTACGCGTTTAATATAACCCTGATGAGAAACTGTAACTACAACATCTTCCTCAACTATTAAATCTTCCGTATCAACTTCTTCTAAGTCATGCTTTTGAATTTCAGTTTTTCTAGGTGTTGCAAAATTATTTTTAATTTCTATCAGTTCATCTTTTAAAACTTTTAATAATTGTTTATTAGAATTTAGAATTTTTAAGTAGCCATTAATATCATCAATCAAAGATTTTAAGTTATTAAAGAGATCGTCTCTTTCTAGAGCTGTAAGTTTTTGTAATCTTAATTCCAGAATAGCTTTTGCCTGGTCTTCGTCTAAAGAAATCTTTGATGAAGAAGATTTAAAACTAGGATTAATTAACTTTATATATTGCGTAATATTAGATTTTGCAGTCCATTTAGTAGAAAGTAATTTTGTTTTAGCTTCAGCTGGATTTTTAGACTTTTTAATTAAATTAATAATTGTGTCAATGTTATTAACCGCAATTGATAATCCTATTAGGATGTTGGCCTTTTCTCTTGCCTTATTAAGTTTAAATACCGTTCTTTTAGTAATGACATCTTTTCTAAAATCTATGAAATAAGATAAACCATCTTGTAATGTAATAGTTACAGGTTTGGTTTCTTTTAAAGCTAGCATGTTACTACTAAAAGAAGATTTTAATGGAGTATATTGAAATAGTTGATTTTTAATAATTTCTGGGACAGCTGAAGATTTTAATTCTACAACAATTCTCACACCTTCTTTGTTAGACTCATCACGGATATCACTAATCCCTTCAATAGTTTTATTATTAACCACATCAGCAATTCTTTCTAAAAGCTTTGATTTATTTTGTAGATAAGGAATTTCAGTAATTACTATTGCATTTCTAGTTTTAATTTTTTCTTCATGAAGTTTTGATAATACTGTAACGCTCCCTCTACCTGTTTCATACATTGAATTTAGTCCAGCAGTGCCAGAGATAATAGCACCAGTAGGAAAATCAGGGCCTTTAACTATCTTATGAAGTTGCTTTGATGTCGTATCTGGTTCATCAACTAAAAGAAGAGTTGCATCAATAATTTCACCTAAATTATGAGGTGGAATGTTTGTAGCCATACCAACAGCAATACCACTCGCTCCATTAACGAAAATATTTGGAAATCTTGATGGAAGAAATTTTGGTTCTGTTAACGTCTCGTCGTAATTGGGGCGAAGTTGAACAGTTTCATATTCTAACTCCTCTAACATAAATGAAGATACTTTATCGAGTCTAGCTTCTGTATATCTCATAGCTGCTGCTGGGTCACCGTCCATAGAGCCATAATTGCCCTGACCATCAATTAATGGAAGTCGCATAGTAAAATCTTGAGCCATACGAACCATAGCCTCATAAATCGAAGAATCACCATGTGGATGATACTTTCCCATAACGTCTCCAACTATTCTTGCAGATTTTTTGTAGGGTTTATTATGATGATAGGAAGCCTCATACATAGAATAAAGAATTCTTCTATGCACTGGCTTTAATCCATCTCTCATATCTGGTAAAGCCCGAGATACAATTACACTCATGGCGTAATCTAAATAACTTTTTTCTAATTCATCGGTAATACTAATATTAGGATAAACGTTGGTGTCCAATACATCTAACTGCTTTGAAATTGTTTTTTTCTTCTTTGCCAATGATTTTATTTAAAAAGGAATATCATCATCAAGTTGTTCAGCTGTAGAGTTATCTGAACCACCTAAAGCTTCATCAGCTGCAGATTCTAACTGATTAGTATTTTCTTCGGTGACTGGAGATTGAGAACGTGAATCTAGCATCGTCATTACACCAGAATAATTTGGGACTACTACCTCTGTGGTGTATTTATCAATGCCGTTATTATCTGTCCATTTACGAGTTTGTAATTGTCCTTCAATATAAACTTTGGAGCCTTTTTTTAGATATTTCTCACAAATATCAGCTAGTTTATCGTTAAAAACAACTACCCTATGCCATTCAGTCTTGTCTTCTAACTGTTGTGTCTCTTTATTCCTATATTTTGTTGATGTAGCAATAGAGAAACTAGCAAGTCGAGAACCTGCCGACGTAGCTCTAATGTCGGGATCTTTACCCAGGTTACCAAGAAGAATTACTTTATTTACTGATCCAGCCATGATTTTTTTAATAAAAATATAATATATATTAATTCAACATTTTTGAAACTTAATTAATGAAAAATCAGTCACCTCTTACTCACATTATTGTTCATAATGCTCATGAACATAATCTTAAAAATATAAATCTTAGTTTACCAAAAAATAAATTAGTTGTGATTACTGGTGTAAGTGGATCAGGAAAGTCAACTTTAGCTTTCGATACAATCTACGCAGAAGGCCAAAGAAAATATATCGAATCACTTAGTGCCTATGCGAGACAGTTCTTAGATATGATGGATAAACCCAAGGTTGATAAAATTGAAGGATTATCTCCAGCTATTTCTATAGATCAAAAAACAACTTCAAAAAATCCTCGATCCACTGTTGGAACAGTAACAGAAATATATGATTACCTGAGAGTGCTCTATGCAAGAGTGGGAATACCCTACTCACCTGCAACTGGAAAACCTATTAGAGGTCTAACGAGCTCTGAAATAATAGATGAAATTGAAAGTAAATTTTTAGAACAAAAAATAATGATTATGTCTCCTTTAATAAAAGGAAGAAAAGGGGAATATAAAAAATTATTTGATGAATATTTTAAAAAAGGATATGAAAGATTTTTTATAAATCAAAAAGTTTATCAAAAAAATGAAATTCCAGAGTTAAGTAAAAATTATAAACATAGTATTAGTGTTATAATTGACAGAATTATACCTTCTCTAGAGAATAGAGATAGATTGGCTAATAGTATTGAAATTAGCTTAAGTGAAAGTAATGGTAGTGTTGAAGTCTATAGTGTTGAAACTGAGGATTTAATAAATTTTTCAAATAAATTTATGTGCCCTGTTAGTGGTTTTAGTATTGATGAAATTGAACCAAGATTATTTAGCTTTAATAATCCTTATGGTGCTTGTAAAAAATGTGATGGTCTAGGTGAGGTTGATGCATTTGATGAAGACATTCTAATACCTGATAAAAATTTAAGTTTTAATGATAACGCTGTAAATTTTTGGTCAGAAAAAGCTAAATCAAGAATAAATCCAAAATTAAAAAAACTATTTCAATCCAAGAAATATGAAAAAATAATATGGTCAAAGTTACCAAAAGTATTTCAAAATGAAGTACTCTTTGGAGGTAAAGATTTTGAAGGATTAATAAATATTATGGATAATATTTATGATGGAACATCCAGTTGGTGGAGGCAATGGGAACTAGAAAAATTTAGAAATTCTAAAATTTGTAAAGAGTGCCTGGGCAAAAGATTAAATGAAAAGGCACTATGCGTAAAAGTTAACGAATTAAATATCAGTGATTTTACTTCACTGAGTATTAATGAGTCACTTAATTGGATAAATAAATTTGAAAATAATTTATCCGAACAAAAAAAAATGATTGCAGCACCACTCAAGAAAGAAATATATTCTAGATTAAATTTTTTAAATGAAGTGGGATTAAACTATTTAAGCCTATCAAGAAAAAGCTCTACACTTTCAGGTGGAGAGTCGCAAAGAATAAGACTAGCAAGTCAGATTGGTTCGGGATTAACTGGAGTAACTTATGTTCTTGATGAGCCTTCTATAGGCTTACATCAAAGAGATAACCAAAAATTAATAAATACTCTAAAAAACTTAAGAGATTTAGGAAATTCAATAATTGTTGTTGAGCACGATGAAGACATAATTAAGGAAGCAGACTATGTAGTTGATATTGGAAGGTACGCAGGTATTAATGGAGGAAGTATAGTTGCAGAAGGTAGCTTTGATATGGTCTTAAGAAGTTCGAACAGCTTAACCGGAGACTATATAAAAGGATTAAATACAAGATATCCAAGCTCCATTAACAAAAAAATATCTCAAGATTTTATTGAAATTAAAAAAGCTCATGGAAATAATTTAAAAGAAGTAGATGTAAAATTTCCACTAGGAAAATTTATTGCAGTAACTGGTGTTTCAGGAAGTGGAAAATCTACTTTGATTAACGAAACATTATATGGAGCAACAAATAATAGGATTTACGAAAAAATAATTAAAACACTTCCTTATAAAGACATCAAAGGTATTGAGAATATAGATAAGGTGATAAATATTGACCAATCGCCTATTGGAAGAACGCCACGCTCAAATCCGGCCACCTATGTAGGATTATTTACTCCTATTAGAGAATGGTTTGCAAACTTACCAGAAGCCAAGGTAAAAGGGTTTAAACCAGGAAGATTTTCTTTTAATGTGAAAGGTGGAAGATGTGAAAGTTGTGAAGGAGATGGTCTTAAAAAAATTGAAATGCACTTCTTGGCTCCAGTATACGTAAAATGTGAAGTCTGTGATGGAAAAAGATACAATAAAGAAACTTTAGCAGTTCAGTATAAATCAAAAAATATAAGTGATATACTTAATATGACAGTTGATGACGCATGTGAATTTTTCTCATCTAATCCTCAAGTATTTTCTAAGTTAAAAACACTTAATGATGTTGGGCTAGGTTATATCTCTATAGGTCAAGCCGCTACTACATTATCTGGAGGTGAAGCTCAAAGAATTAAACTTTCCAAGGAGTTGTCAAAAAGACAAACAGGTAAAACACTTTATATTTTAGATGAACCCACTACTGGTTTACACTTTGATGATATTAAGAAACTTTTAGAAATTCTTCACAAACTAGTCTCTTATGGAAATACTGTTATTGTAATCGAACACAACTTAGATGTCGTGAACACCAGTGATTGGATAATTGATTTAGGTCCAGAAGGTGGAGAAAAAGGTGGTCAAATACTCTTTGAAGGTCTTCCTAAAGACATAATTAAAAGAAAAGAAAATCAAACAGGTATTTATTTAAAAAAATATCAGGAATCTCTTGCTTTAAGTACAGCCTCGTAATTAAGATCCCCTACTATACCCAATACAAGAAATAACGAAGAATAGGTTCCTATTAAAACACCAAATATAAAAACAATAGGCATTTCTGTTAAATTTACAGGAGCTAAGATTACTAAACAAATTAATGCAAGAATTGTTGTGAAACTCGTTAAGATAGTTCTTCTTAAATTAAGTTTAATTGAATTATTCACATTTAATTCAAAACTATTCTTATTATTTTCATCAGAGGTGATAGTTCTCAATCTATCAAATAAAACTATTGTATCATTGATACTATAGCCTGCTATTAAAAGTAAGGCTGCGATCATGGTTAAATTGAATTCAATATTGAAAAGAGACATAAATCCAATAGCTATAAAAACATCATGAATTAAAGCAAAAATACCTGAAGCTGCAAATTGCCAATCAAATCTAATCCATATATAAAATGCTATTACTAATAAAGATGAAGCAAGCGCATATATAGAATTTTTAATAAGTTCATTACTGAATGTTGGTTCCATATATTCAGATAAGAGAATTTTCATATCAGGATTTTCATTAATAACTTTATTAATTTCTTCAATAAATGTTGGATTATTCGGACCAGTCTCAATTCTAATAGTGTAGACATCACTACCTATTTCCTTTTTGATTAAAATTTCTCTATCAGAATCAAGAATATCAAAAATTTGAGATATTTGGTTACTTTCTAATTGAGTTTTAACTTCAAAGTTTAGTCCTCCCTTAAAATCTATACCTAAATTTAAACCCTTAAAAAATATAACTATTATTGTGAATAATAGCAGTAGTGTAGAAATGATATAAGATTTATTTTTAAATAAGTAAAAATTTATCATTTTTGAAGTCCTAGATATTTTTCAGGGGTTGCGTTTAAAAAGAATTTTAAAATAATGTAGGTAACAATTAAGGAAGATATAATTCCAATTATTAATGAAATTGAGAAACCTCTAATCGGCCCAAAACCGAAAGCAAAAAGAAATATAGCAGCAAAAAGGGTTGTAAAATTTGAGTCTAGAATAGTTATATATGCAGCATTAAAACCATCGCTCTTTGGATTATCTGATTTTAATTTGAAGTTTTCTCTTATTCTTTCAAAAATTAATACATTAGCATCTACACACATACCAATTGTTAAAACAATTCCTATTACACCTGGTAGCGTCAAAGTGGTTTTTAATAATGACATGAGTGCAAATAAAAGACCTAAACAGCTTATGATCGTGATCACTGTAAAGAGACCTGATATCTTGTAATAGATGATCATGAAAAGTGTGATGGCTATCAAAGCAATTACAGATGCATAAACACCTTTTCTAACTCCCTCTTTGCCAAGAGTTGGTCCAATTTGCTTTTCTTGTATAATAGTAATGTCTGTTGGCAGAGAGCCAGACTTTAAGATAATAGCTAAATTGTTAGCAGATTCATTAGAAAATCCACCAGATATTTGACCACTGCCGCCAGTAATAGCTTCTCTAATTACAGGAGCAGTAATCAAAGCACCATCTAAAACAATAGCAAATCGAGTGCCAACATTTTCAGAGGTCATTTGAGCAAATAAATTAGAGCCTTCTTTGTTGAAAGAGAAAGCTACAACAGGTTCGTTTTGATTATACTGCAAAGATGCATCTTGAAGATAATCACCAGTTAAATTTGGTATTTCTTGAACTCTTATTTCTTCACCTGTGTCCTCATTTATAAAAATTTTTGAACTTACAAGGGATTTTTTTTGTAAATGAAAGGTTAACTTAGCAGTTTTTGAAATCACTTCCTTAACATTGTTATCTAAATTTCCAGGGATTTCTAAAAGTATTTTATTCAAACCTACTTTTTGAATAGATAATTCCTTATTTCCAAGAAAATCGACTCTAGATCTAACTACTTCTACAGCATTTAAAGTCATATCTGAAAGAGATTGATTAAAACTTTTTTTAGATATCTTGTAAGTTATTCCCTCGGGAGATTTATCTTCTACCTCAAGACCAATGTTTTGAAGTAGTATATTATTAATTTTTTCTAAATCTTGGTTAGATGGAATAAACAAAGTACCTTGATCAATAAATGACTCAACATTGTAGTCATTTTCAAATGCTTGAGAGGTTTTAGTCAGTAAATTATCTAGATATTCATCTTCATTTAGTTCTAAGAGATAAGAGTAACCACCTTGTATATCTAATCCAAAATTAATTTTATTGCTATCTTGGTTATCTATAAAATTTGGCTTTATAAAATAGAAACAAAAAAATACAAGCAATAAAGAAAGCCAAAATCTCCATTCCTTGAGCACTAACATTTAATTGACTGTATGGGTATTACTTTGCAGCTATATCAGCAATCATACCTTTAGCTACTTTGACATTAACATTATCTGCAATTTCAACAGATAGAGTGCCGTCATCATTTACGTAGTGAATACTACCTATAATGCCACCTTGAGTGACAACACGGTCACCTTTTTTTAAGTCAGATATCATTTTTTTATGATCTTTAAGCTTTTTTTGTTGGGGTCTAATAAGTAAAAAATAAAATACTATAAATATTAGTATTAAGGGTAAAATGCCTGCAAGTTGTTCCATGATTAAAATCCTTTAAAATAATAAAATTAGCATTAAAATCTCACAATCATCAATGAAGTCAATAAAAAATTGAACAATAGAAGTCTACTTTGCTGGAATGGATCTAAGAAAAAATTAGAAGAAATCCCTTATAATAACGTATTGGATCTTAAACTCCTCTACGGTGTCGACAGCCAAATATCTAAAATTTCTCTAAATACTGAAAACTTTCTCAATGATCTTTCATTTAATCATGCTCTTTTATGGGGAGTAAGAGGAAGTGGCAAAAGCAGTATTGTTAGAGGAGTAGTAAGTGAATTTGCTGATAAGTATGACAATTTCATCGTATTAGAAATAAATAGTGAGGATCTATCTGATTTACCAAGCATATTTCTAAACTTTAAATTTGAAAAGAAAATAATTATTTTTATTGATGATTTATCATTTGAACAAAACGATAGAAGATATATTCAATTTAAATCTTTCATTGAGGGATCCTTTTATAATTCCAAAAATAAATTTTTAATTTATATAACAACAAATAGAAGGCATTTAATGAAACGTGATATGATAGACAATGAAAGATCATCAGCTATTTCACATGATGAAGGAATAGAGGAGAAGTTATCCTTATCTGATCGTTTTGGATTATGGATTAGTTTTCATAATCTATCGAAAGAGGATTTTCTTTTAATCATCAAGAATTATTGTGAATATTACAATATTAGTTTTAACAATGAGATTAGTGAATTAGCTCTTAAATGGATATTTGCTAGAGGTAATAGAACTGGAAGATCTGCTTATCAATTTTTTAAAGAATATTGTTCAAAAAAAAAAATTAAGATTTAGAAATTTTAGTAATATTTCCCATATAAGGAATCAAAACCTTAGGTATCGTAATACTTCCATCTTCGTTTTGATAATTTTCTATTATAGCTATTAAGGTCCTACCTACCGCTAAACCAGACCCATTTAATGTATGGACAAATTTATTTTTATCAGAAGTTTTATATCTAGCATTCATTCTTCTAGCCTGAAAAGAACGACAGTTACTACAGGAAGATATTTCACGGTATTTTCCTTCACCAGGTAACCATACTTCAATATCATAGGTTTTAACTGCAGAAAATCCCATATCACCAGATGAAAGCAACATCACTTGATAGGAAATTTCTAAATCATCTAAAATTGAAGTAGCACAATTTAACATTCTCTCTAATTCTTCCTCTGAGTCTTCGTCTTTGGTAATACTTACAAGTTCAACTTTAGAGAATTGGTGTTGTCGGATCATACCTCGAGTATCTCTTCCAGCAGCACCAGCTTCGGATCTATAACAAGGTGTCCAGGCTGTTAATCGTTGAGGTAGATCTTTTTCTAAAAGAATTGTATCTAAAACTAAGTTAGTTAAGGGAACTTCTGCTGTAGGAATTAACCAGTGATCTGTATTTGTTTTAAATAGATCTTCAGAAAATTTAGGTAGTTGACCAGTTCCAAATACTGCTGCATCTCTAACCATGTTAGGAGGTATGATTTCATTATATCCGTAAGAATTAGTGTGTTTATCTAACATATAGTTAGCAATAGCCCTTTCTAATTTAGCTAATTGGCTTTTTAAATAAACAAATCTAGTTCCTGAAACTTTGCTAGCTTGTTCAAAATCTAACATTTTAAGATTTTCACCAAGTTCATAATGAGGTAATGGCTTAAATGAATAAGATGGAATATCTCCAACTTTCTTGATCAATTTATTGGAAGTTTCATCCTTCCCTATTGGTACATCTTCATGTGGTAAATTTGGTAATGAAGAAAGTATATTTTTTAATTGAGTTTCTAGATTATTAATCTCATTTTCCATTTTATCTATATTGGTCTTAATTTCTTGAACTTTAATTTGTAAATTTGATTTTTCTTTATCATTTAATTTGGAAAAGGAAGATGAAAGTATTTTTCTTTCAGATCTTAAATCTTGGGATTTAGTTAAAAGATCTCTTTTTTTTAAGTCTAACACTAGGATTTTATTAGACTGAGGTTCAATAAATCTTTTTTTTAAAGATTCATCAAAAGCTTTAGGTTTCTCTCTAATAAAGTTTAAATCATGCATAATGAATTACTCGTCTTCCCTTTTATCTTTTTTCTTATCTTTTTTTGATAAAAATCTAGATATTAGAATAGATACTTCATATAAAATTATTACAGGCAAGGCCAGAGAAATTTGAGAAAATGGATCGGGCGGAGTTATAATTGCTGCAAATATAAAAGCTAAAACAATTGCATATTTTCTAAAGGAAACTAATTGCTGAATGGTTAAAACACCAACTCTCACCAAAAGTAGCAATACAACTGGTAATTGAAATGCTAGCCCAAATGCAAAAATAAAAGTCATCATTAAAGAAAGGTACTCATTCATTTTTGCTTGAAGTGTGATATTTATGGAGTCAGCCTGAGAAGTCTGAAAACTCAAGAAAAATTTCCATGCAATAGGAGAAATCAAGTAATAAACAACGGCTGCCCCTAATAAAAATAGAAAAGGTATAGCTATCAAAGAAGGTAAAGAAATTTTCTTTTCTTTTTTTAACAATCCAGGGGAAATAAAAGACCATATTTGAAAAGAAAGAAACGGAAAAGAAATAAATGCAGCAGTGAAAAATGCAACTTTGACATTTGTTAAAAAGGCTTCTTGTAATGCTGTATATATCAAACCATTTCCATCTTGGAGTATAGATGTCAATGGCTTTGCTAAAAATTCAAAAATAGATTGAGAAAAATAAAAAGAGATAATAAATGAAAATATAAAAAAAATAATTGAATAAATTAATTTTTGTCTTAGCTCTTTGAGGTGATCTAAGAAATTCATTGATGTTTCATCTCCATTTTCAGCTATCATTTTTTTCTTTCATTATTTCATTGTTGTTTTTTTCAATAAATTCATCTAATTCTTTGCCCTCTTTTAGAACAGCTTCCTTAGTATCAAGTATTTCTTTTTTAATGTCTTTGACTTCTTGAATATGAGTTATTTCATCTACAGTTGAATTGAACTCTTTAGACAACTTTCTTAAATTAGATGTTATAGATTTAATAAATTTTATTACTGTAGGTATTTCTTTAGGACCTACAATAATAATTGTAATAATTAGGATGATGGAAATTTCCATCCAACCTAAAGAAAACATTACTGGTCCTTATTTTGATTATCTTGACTAGAACTGTCAGAGTTATCATCATCTGACATATTTTTTTTAAAGGATTTAATTCCTTTGGCCATATCAGCCATCAAAGAGGGAATTTTTCCCTTTCCAAATAATAAAAGAACAATGATTAATACTATAATCCAATGCCAAATACTAAAAGCGCCCATAACTAAATATTACTCTAATATTAATTAATTATCTAGGGAAAATAAATATTTGAGATTGATCTAAGGTTATTGAAAGTGAAGAGGCTAGAGGTGGTAGAAAATTACCATTTACCTTACTATGAATGTGATGTTTGAAATTTTGATCATCATTTACAGTCATGTGAACAATAGTATTATTACCTAAAAATTTTGAGTCGACAACAACTCCATTATGAGGACTTAGTAGAGGTGATTTCTCTATATTTAATTTAATTGCCTCTGGTCTGATAACAACATTTACTAATTTATTATCAGGTAAATTAGTTGATTTAACAAAACCAAGAGGTGTCCAACATTGGTTATTTATAATTTTAGTTTCAAATATATTTGTCTCACCGAATAATGAAGCCACATATAAATTTGAGGGATTGAAATAAATATCTTTAGGCGATCCTATTTGAACTATAGCGCCTTTCTCCATAACTATTATGGTGTCACTTAAAAACATGGCTTCTTCAGTATTGTGAGTTACTAAAATTGCCGATGACTCAAGACTGTTAATTAAGTGTAGGGTATCATCAATAATATCTCTTTTTAAATTAGAATCTAAATCTGAAAAAGGTTCGTCTAGAAGTAACAATTTTGGTTGCACTGCAATTGAGCGAGCTAAAGCAACTCTTTGCTGCTCACCACCACTCAGAGAGTGTGGGTATTTTTTTAAAAATTCTTCTACTTTTGCTAATTTAATGACCTGATTAACAAGTTGTTTTTTATTATGTTGAGAGCCTGCCGCAAAACTTATATTTTCCAAGACTGTCATATGAGGGAAAAGTGCAAAGTCTTGGAATACATATGAGATAGGTCTTTTTTCAGGTGGAGTATTAAATTTGGTATTCGCCACTAAATTATTATCTAAAAAAATTTCACCTTTTTGTATTTCCTCTAAACCGGCAATGACTCTAATTAAAGTAGTTTTCCCACAACCAGAGGGTCCCAAAACTGAGACTATAGAGTTGTTATCAATAGAAAATTTTAAATTATTAAGGGCCTCTATATCACCATAGGAGTGATGTAGATTTTTAACATTAAGTATCATTATCTTCAGTTAATTGGCTTCTTGAAAAATCATCTAGGTTCTCTTCTTCATTTTTTTCATCCACAAAAGCCTCATCTTTATCAAGGTCATCCGTAAGTTCTCGAATATTCATAGAAGCAAAATTATCATTAAGCAATCCTGAATTTTTCATTTCTTCAATTCCAGGGAGATTATCTAAATTACCCAAACCGAAATGAAGTAAAAAGTCATCAGTAGTTTCCCATAATATAGGCCTTCCCGGTACTTCTTTTCTACCTCCTGGAGCAATCCAACCCAACTCCATCAATTGATCAAATATACCTTGGCCAATAACAACACCTCGGATACTTTCAATCTCTGCTTTTGTAATAGGTTGGTGATAAACAATAATAGCCAAAGTCTCAATAGCTTGTTTTGATAGACGTTTATGAATTTCTCTTTTTTCATGAAAAATTTCACTAACTTGGGAATTGGTTAAAAAAATCCACCCTTTAGAAATTTTTTTTAAATTTATTCCTCTATGTTGGTAAGCATCTTCCAAGTTATTCATAGTTTCAGAAATATCTTCATGTAAATCTAAACGTAATTTAATTTCTTTTTCTGATATTGGTTTACTAGAAGCAAAAATTAAAGCTTCAATTTTTTGAGAAGTTTCACTCATGTTTTTTTAGAAATATATCAGAAAAAGGTTGATTCTGACTAATGACAATTTTTTTATTTTGCTCTTTTTCTTTTTTAGCCATATGAAGGCTGGCATTAAATGTGCTTGAATAAAAAGATTTGTTCATAATATCAGATTGCAAATTGTCTGGTAACAAACTCTTTAAAGAAAACCAATTTGGATTGGATAAAATTTCTTTTGAAATAATATTTTGTCCATCTTTAATGGTAAATAGCTTGGAGGAAGAAAATTTTAATGTGTATTGTTGATTTCTTTTATGAATGGAAGCATAAGCTTTAAGGAGATCAATTAATTTATCTTTAATGATAAAGTTTTTTTCTATTTTTAATTTGTTTTTATATGTGTTTGGAAAAAATTGTTGTTTAAATTGGGGTAATTTGAATAAAGTTTCACTATTTTTATGAACCATTTCTAAAATAGTAAGTCTATTAGCCAGAAATTTAGTAACTTTTTTAACATCTTCTTCTTTATCTTTGTTAACTAAAAATTTAGATTTCAAGAAAACCATAATAGAGGCCATAAGAAGATATTCAGAGGCAATCTCAATACTAACTTTTTTTAAGTCCTCAATAAAAGATATATACTGATTACACAAATGAAGAATAGGTAAGTTCTTTAGATCATATTTGTTTTTATGAACTAGATCTAAAAGAACATCTAAAGGTCCATTAAAATCCTTAATTTCTATATTTAGATTAGATTCCATAGTGTTTTACAAGTTCATTATACAAATGATGATAATTATTAATATTAATAGATTTATTATTGAATTTACTTCTATTTTGTTTGCCTAATTGAAGGTTAATTTTAGCTTTATATTTATTTGTAATATTAAAGTTTTTTATAATTTCAATATACCTTTCCCAATCAGAACTACAATCAAGTAAGATGTCTATACCAGCTTTGTTTGAAAGAGATATAGCTTCCGAAATTTTAAATTCATTTGCCTTCATCATGAGGTCATCGCTCATTATTAATCCCTTAAAATTAGCATTCTTTCTTATAATTTGATTAATAATTTTATAAGAAAAAGTAGCTATATTATTTTTATCCCAACTTAAATATTTAATATGTGCCGTCATCGCAAGAGGCAAATGATTAAAATGTTTAAATATTTTAAGATGTCTATTTAATTCACTAATAGAAAATTTAGAAACTGGGAGTGCAAAATGAGAGTCTCTATTCGTTACTCCGTGACCCGGGATATGTTTCATTACAGGTATTAATCCAAATTGTTTTGAGGCGGTAAGCAAAACTTCATTTAAAATAATATTGGTATCTATATTTGGACCAAACGTTCTTTTTTTAATTATACTAGCTGTATTGTGAATAGGTAAATCTAAAACGGGTATGGTATTAATATCAATACCTATTTCTTTCAGATAATAGCTTGCAATGAATGATTTAAGATACACTAATTGTTTAGCCAATGATGGATATCTTAGATAAATCTTATAATAATCATAATTATCTAAAAACTTAAATTCAGGAAATTTTTGAAAACGATTGACTATTCCCCCTTCTTGATCAATAAGGATTAACGTTTTTCTACTCTGACTTTTGATAGATTTAACTAATTTTTTTATTTGATTAAAGTTTGAAATATTTCTAGAAAAAAGAATAACACCATAAGGTTTATAAATATTTAAGTTATTTTTCTCAAGGGTTTTAAGTTTAGTTGATTTAATAGATATAATTAGAGGATTTCTCATTTAATAAAATCAAATTTATCTGGTTCAACAATAATATAGTGATCAAATAAGATATATTGGAGATAACTGTTATATAAAAAATAGGAAGAGGAAAGAATAATTATAAAAATTAAAATAAATATAAGATATTTTTTTTTAATCACATTTTTAATTTAGGCTTAATACCTAAAATTTTTAATCCCTGATTGAGAGTATCTTGATATTTTTTTAATAAGTTATAGGAGTGGCTAGATATATTATCATTATTATCTAAAAATCTAATTTGTGAGTTAGCTTTTGCTGAAGACCAAAGAGAATGAAAGTATGAGGCAAGACTTTCTAAATAATGTGCTATAAGATGCACTTCTTGTCTTTGATAGGCTGCTAAGACAACAGAGTCCCAATCAAACAATTTTTTATACAAATTTTTCAATTCTAGAGGCATATCAATAGAAGCATCAATAATATTTTTTTTTCTATCTAATACAGATTGAGCTCTTGCATAGGAATATTGAATATAATAAATAGGGTTTTCTTTATTTTCCTTTTTAATCAAATCTATATCTAAATCCATATGAGTATCATTTTTTCGATAACACATAAAATAACGAAAGTTTTCAATTCCTATTTCTTCAACTAATAATTTTAATTCAAATATATTTCCCTCTCTCTTAGAAAGTTTTTGAATTTTGTTATCACGTTTAAGATTTACTATTTGACAAAACACAACTGAAAAATTAATTGAAGGATATAATGCACATAAAGCTGCAGATAAACGTTTAAGGTAACCTAAGTGATCTGCTCCCCAAATATTAATAAGTTTATCAAATCCCCGTTTATGCTTATCGACGTGATAAGCTACATCATTAGCAAAATATGTAGGGGATCCATCATTTTTAGTTACCGCTCTATCTTCATCATCCTCAAAAAAAGTGGATTTAAATATTGTAATTTCATTTTCTTTTTTAGTACCTTGATAATCTTTAGGCATCTCTAATTGCCCTCTATATATTAATTTTTTATCTGAAAGTTTATTTATTATTTCAGTTAATAAATCTTTATCCATTATGTCTGTTTCATATGAAATTTGGTCAAATTTAATGCCTGTTTGTTTGAGAGTTTTTATTGACTCTTCAACTAAGGATTTAATTGCAAAGTTAGCTAAATTAATTTCATCCTCTTCATTGATGCTATTAAATTGAATAGAATTATTAAATTGATCATAACAGTTATCAGCTATTGTTTGAATGTAGTCACCCTTGTAATATTGAGAATAGTTTAAATTTAATTTATATTTTTCAGAAATCTTAAAAAGAACGGAAGAAACAAATTCTTTAATTTGATTACCAGTATTATTAACATAATACTCTCTTGTAACTTTGTGGCCAAAGTATTTATATATATTTGAAAGAACATCTCCTACTACTGCCCCCCTACCATGCGCTAAATGTAAAGGACCTGTAGGATTTGCTGAAACAAATTCAATATTTACACTGGACGTATCATTAAATGATGAGGGTTCTTCATTAAGTAAGTCCATAACAGCCAAATCTGTAATAAAAAAATTTAAAAATCCAGGTCCCGCTAGTTCGATTTTAGTAATTTCGTTTAATTTAAATATATCAATTATATTTTTTGCTATATCTGAGGGTTTTTCTTTAAGTAATTTTGAATATTTCAAACATAAATTAGATGTAAAATCACCTTTTTCATCATACAAGCAAGACACTTCTATATCATTGTTAGAAAATTCAATTTTTGGATATATCTCTTGAATACAGGAAAAAAGCTCAGATTTAATTTTTTGAAGCATAATTATTATAAAAATTTATGGCATATTGATCAGTCATACCACAAACATAATCTACTATAGTTTGTTTTTTAGAATCTTCATCACTTATCTTTTTTTTCCAGTTATCAGGAAGTTCAGAAGTATTCTTTTTAAGAAATTGAATGATAAAAACTAAAATTTTTTCTGCTTCAGATCTATTCTTGTATACAAATTTAGACGTATAAAAATTATCATACAAATAACTTTTGATTTGATTGACGTTTTCTTTGATATCAGGGCTAAACTTAACTAAAAAATTAGGATATTGAACTATATCATCATAAGATTTGAATTTAATATTTTTAAGTTGCTGCTCAGTTTCATTTAATAAATCTAAAACTAAATAATTAATTGTAGATCTAGTAAAATAATTTCGAGCAACCTTACTATCAAGACTTTTCATAAAATCAAAATCAATAAATTTAAATAAATATTTTTGGTCTGATAAATCATTGATGTTTAATATTTCAGACCTTATCCCATCATCAAGATCATGTGCTATGTACGCTATATCATCAGAAATTGAAGCTATTTGAGCCTCTAAAGATGGGTTTTGTTTCAGATCAAATATAAAATTATCTGACAAATTATAAATATTTGATGAGTTAAAAATGGGTCCATTATGTTTTATGAGACCATCAATGGTTTCCCAGGAGAGATTTAATCCTTCAAAACTTACATATTTATTTTCAAGAATAGTTACTTGGCGAAAAGATTGATAATTGTGATCAAAATTTGGTTCAAGTTCTTGAGCAATAATTTCCTCACCTACATGACCAAAAGGACTATGACCTAGATCATGACATAAAGCTATACACTCTGCTAGATCTTCATTTAAATTAAATCTTCGACTAACAGATCGAGCAATTTGGGAAACCTCTAAGGTGTGAGTAAGGCGATTTCTGTAGTAATCCCCCTTTTCAAACATAAAAACTTGAGTTTTATCCTTTAATTTTCTAAAGGCAGTTGAATGATAAATTCTATCTCTATCTCTTTCATAAGGAAGACGATGATCCGAAGTTTCGTCGTAGAGTCTTCCTTTTGATTTTTGATTTAAAGCTGATAGATTATTGAACATATGAGAAATATTAATATAACAGATAAGGCTATAAGTAAAATTCAAGAAGTTTTATCCTCTCAAAATATGAAATATTTTAGAATAAAAGTAAAAGGTGGAGGTTGCTCTGGCTTTCAGTATGTCTTTAAGAGCGACAATGAAATAAATAAAAATAATGATTTAATATTTGATTTCAAAAGTTTGAGAATTTTAATAGATAAAAATTCAATTGAATTTATTGACCAGGCTGAACTTGATTATAGAGATGAGCTAATAGGTTCTAGTTTTAGTATTAATAATCCCAATGCTAAAAATTCATGCGGATGCGGCACTTCTTTTAGTATTTAAAGTGAAGTTTATAAGCTGGAATGTTAATTCCTTAAGAGCCCGAGAGCCATTAGTCCAAGAAATAATAAAAAGAGAGAAACCCGATATTCTCTGTTTGCAGGAGTTAAAGATCGATGATCACGAATATGTCTCAAATTTTTTTCTACAATTTAATTATCAAACAATAACCCAAACACAAAAAAGCTATAATGGAGTTTCTATTTCGTATAATCAGAATTTAGACGTAACAGATCTCACTATTAGTGAGCTTAATAAGACTCAAGCTAGAAATAATATAATTCTTTTAAAACAACAAGGTATTGCAATTATAAATAATTATTTTCCTAATGGAAATCCAATCGATACTGATAAATTTACTTATAAATTAGAATGGATGGATGAACTTCATGAAAGTATTAAAAAAATAAAAGATGAATATGAAATTGTTTTAACTGGTGACTTTAATGTAATTCCTGAAGATAATGATGCTCATGATATAAAAAAATACAAAAAAGATGCTTTAGCTCAACCAGAATCTAGAAAAAAATTTAATAAATTATTAAATTTAGATCTACTAGATGTTTTTAAAAATGAGATTAAAAAGTTAAGTTATACTTTCTTCGACTATAAAACTTATAAATTTGGAAAAGAAGAAGGGATAAGAATAGACTTTTTTTTGGTATCTCCCTTCTTAAAAAGTAAAATTATGAATATTAAAGTTTTAAAAGAATACAGAGAAATGGAAAGACCATCAGATCATTGCCCAATTTTGATGGAATTAAATATCTGAATAAATACGTTTTTCTTTTTTTCCACCAGGGTGCGTAACTGCACCTAAGTGAGCAGGCCCTACTGTTTGGGCATATTTCCATAAATTACCTGATTCAAAGTGCAACTCTCTCGGTTTCCACTGAGATCTTCTTTGTTCTAATATCTTATCAGAGACATTTAAATCCAAGGTATTTTTTTTGGCATCTATTTCAATCTCATCACCGTCTTCAATTAAGGCAATGGGGCCGCAATCATGAGCCTCAGGGCCAACATGTCCAATACAAAAACCTCTTGTACCGCCTGAAAAACGACCATCTGTTATTAAGGCAACCTCTTCTCCCATCCCTTGGCCATAAATAGCACTTGTAGTTGATAACATTTCTCTCATACCTGGACCACCCTTGGGGCCTTCATATCGAATAACAATTACATTACCTGGTTTGATTTTACCCTCAAGAACTGCAGCAAGTGCCTCTTCTTCACGATCAAAACAAATGGCATTACCTTTAAATTGTAATTTTTGTAAGCCAGCTATTTTTACAATAGCGCCATCTGGTGCCAAAGAGCCTTTTAGACCTACAACACCACCTGTTTGACTAATGGGATTATTGATAGGGTATATAACGTCTTGATTTTTTGGTAACTCAGCATCTTGAACATTTTCTGCTAAAGTTTTACCAGTAACAGTAATACAGGAGCCGTCAATTAGACCTCCATCGATTAAAGTTTTAATTAAAACTGGAACACCCCCAACCTCAAAAAGATCTTTTGCTACATACTTTCCACCAGGTGCAAGATTTCCAATATAAGGAGTAGATTGAAATATTTTAGTTACATCCTCTAAATTAAAATCTATACCTGCTTCATGAGCAATTGCTGGAAGATGTAAACCTGCATTTGTTGATCCACCAGATGCTGAAACAACAATAGCAGCGTTAATTAGAGATTGTTTAGTTACAATATCACGAGGTTTCAAATTTTTTTCAATGAGCTCCATAACAACTTTTCCACTTTCATAAGCATATTTATCTCTACTTTCAAAAGGAGCAGGGGTCATGGCAGAACCAGGAAGTGCTAAACCAATAGTTTCAGAAACACATGCCATTGTATTTGCAGTAAATTGTCCACCACAAGAACCTGCAGAAGGACATGCCACACATTCTAATTCATGAAGCTCTTCATCAGTCATCTTACCACTAGAATGTTTTCCGACAGCTTCAAATACATCAACTATAGTGACGTCTTTTCCTTTATGTACACCTGGAAGAATCGATCCACCGTACATAAAAACAGAAGGTACATTTAAACGCACCATTGCCATCATCATACCTGGTAAGGACTTATCACAGCCAGCTAAACCAACCAAAGCATCATAGCAATGTCCTCGCATAGCCAATTCAACCGAGTCAGCTATAATTTCACGACTGGCAAGAGAAGATTTCATTCCTTCATGACCCATAGCTATTCCATCAGTTACTGTAATGGTAGTAAATTCACGCGGAGTACCGTTGGCATCTTTAACACCTTTTTTGGCTGCTTGAGCTTGCCTGGAAAGAGATATATTACAAGGCGCAGCTTCATTCCAAGTCGTAGCAACTCCTACAAAGGGTTGTTTAATATCTTTTTCTGTCATGCCCATGGCATAATAAAATGCCCTATGAGGAGCGCTATTAGGTCCTACAGATACATGACGACTAGGTAATTTTTTTTTATCAACCAT
>CABXVZ010000004.1 GCA_902515765.1 uncultured Alphaproteobacteria bacterium
CCTGCTGAGGAGCAAGATCAGGCAAGGTCACAGCTTTCTACATCACTTCAGATGGTAATGACCCAAAGACTTTTTAAAAGAACAGATAAAGGTGGAAGAATTGGTGCCTTTGAAGTTATGGTTTGTAATTCTGCGATTAGAAATTTAATCAGAGAAAACAAAATACCTCAGATTGATCAAATGATAGAAACAGGTTCCAAAGAGGGCATGATTAAAATGGATAAATACATATCTGAATTAGTGTCTAAAGGTATTATTGATCAACCTGATGCGAAATCATCACATTAAAGGTTTTTCATTAGTTGAAATACTAATTGTCATAGCAGTCATAGGTATAATTGCTGGAACCGGAATGATTTATACCACCAATAATGCAAATATGGCTAAAATTTCTAATGAGTATACACATTTGATACAACTGATTAAAAAATATTCTCTGGTTTCAGAAAAACAAAGTGAGCCAATGTTATTGGAATTTGATTTTTCTAATAATGACACACAAACATTGGCGACACTTAAAAAATATGAAGACTCAAATTATAAAAGACTAAATTCAACTGACTGTGAAGATTTAGATACAACATTTCAAGAGGTTGTAGCTTTGAATAAGGATGACCATATCTTTGAAAACGTTAGAATTCTCATCTGCCCTTCTGACAGTTCATCTTCTTTAACTTACGATGGTATTTGTTACACAGGAAGGGGTGAAACTTATGAAACTGCAATATTTTACTTACACTCTGGAAAAGATAGTAAACAAAATTGTGATGATATTGAGGGACTAATTAGTTCGAATTATTTAAGAAAACTGACTGTCTACAGCACAGGATATGTTGAAGATGAGAGAAATTTTTAAAAAATTTAGAGGTTTTGGAATTATTGAGGCCATTATTGCCTTGGCAATTTTGGGTGTTGCTCTCTCAGCAATGATGCAGAGTACGACAATTATGTTTAATGCTCTTAAAACTGATAATACTATTATTAGAGACAATAAATATTGTGAAAATATTTTTAATAATTTAGGAGAAATTTATGATGATACATTTGATATCTATGAAAACTCTTATTTTAATTATAGTGGTAGCGATATATCCTCATCTAAAATCAACCTTGAAGATGTAAATTTTACAGTTGATAGTTTTACTTCCTTTGAAAATGGAATTTTGTCGATGCCAAGTGTCAAACCCAGTCTTGAAGTTTTTAGTGTTACAGACAAAGGCAATAATCAATATGAGCTTTCAATAAAAAACCCCTTAAGAGATAATAATCAAATATCACCTATTAGTAACAATACTGGAATATATACACTCAATAAAGAAGAAAACTTTTTGGATTATAGTGAACTTTTTGACTTAACTACTAGGGAAGAAATATTTCAAACTTCTAATTCTGGGTTCGTAGTAAACGATAAAGTTAATGTATCTACTATAACTAATCGCGATTTGACTGTGATGACAAAGTATAATTTCTGTGTGAAAGAAAATGGAAAATATATAAAAAAATCCAACGTTGCTATGGACTCCATCATAGTAGGCTTCAAAAGTTTTACTTCTTACCCTGAGAAAGAATACCCAAGAACTCCTTTTAATAAATCCCCAATGCAAAATAGTGTTATCATTCAAGAACGTGAGTCTGGAGTTGAAATTGCAGATTATCAAATGGTATGTTTACCAACTACTAATAATTGTAATTCACCGATGGATAGGTTATGCGTAGAAAGTCGCTATTCTATTTTGACTTCTCAAGACTTAAAACTTTTAGGTAACATTTTTTTTATTTATAATGTCAATAATGTTATCAAATCTATTGATGACAAAGATCCTGTAACTTTTTTGTATTTAGAGAAAAATGAGTTGGACGGATTTAGGGTTACCAAAAATTATACTGATAGTTATGAATATGGTGGCGATTTGATTAAATTAGAGGATGATTACAAGGATGATTTAAACTCCTCTTTAACAAATTATTACTCCTCAATCACAGACGAATGGAGAACATTAGCTGAGGATAATTTAAGACATACAGATGTTGATATAACCATTGGATGTGAGATGTTAGCAGATGATGGTCAAACTTGTTATTCGTCAAGTAGAGTAGCAACTTGTCAGATAAATAATAATAGTGGTAGTAGTATGAAATTTAGTAAAATTTATCGAAAAGATCTTTGAAAAATATTTACAGTAAATCAAAAGGTTTTTCTTTAGTTGAACTAATCATATCTATTGTGATAATTTCAATGGTGGTTGGAGGTGCCTTGTTAGCTTTTCAGATAATGCAACAAAATACCTCTTCAAGTATTGCTTTAAATAAATCAAATCAAATATCTGATTTTATTTTTAACAAAATGGAAAGAGATATTAAACAAGCGGGGATTTTTTATGATATTGACACCATCTCTGACTACAATTTTGACTCAGATTTAGTTGCGGCAGCTAACAATTACGACATAGATAATATTCTTGAAATAAAAAGTTCATATTGGACTCTTAACATATGTTATGACCGAACAAAATTTGAAAGAATTAGAGTGAAATATCGTTATGATCAAGATAGTTCAACTAGTGGGGGTAATTTAAGGCGAAAAAAAGAAATTGTTACACGTTGTAATGAAGGTTTAAACAATAGCTTATATGAACCTATTGCAAAAGGTATTGAAAACTTTGAGATAAATCTTAATGATAATAAATTTACTCTCAATTTGTCATTACGAGGAACAAATGCAACTACATATAATTATGAAAAAATTATTCTTTTCCCTCAAATTTAAACTAAATCGTATCCCAAGTGATGGAATGGCTATTGCTATTGTGACTATGATTTCATTAATGATGACATTAAGCACAGTTTCAATTTATTATCTTACTTCAGGATTTAGTGAATCTACACTCATTAGTTCTTTCAAAAAACAAACAAATTATTTCGCTGAGTCGGCTGCCGACCAAGCTTTAATTTATCTTAATGAAAAAACATCTCTTGAGGGACACATAAATGTAATTAATGACAATGATATAATTGATCAAGAAGATTATACTGACAATATTAACGCTCTTAAATGTCTTGGATTGATGGGTTATGATAACTCTGAACATAGATATATTTATAATGTGGATTACAGTGGGCCAGATACATTTCCAGAAGATACAGACACTGAAGACTATGAGAGTTATTATTTAGTTCAAAAGATTACCCAATCAACCCCTGTAATTCCAATTTCCCAAAATAATAATTTTGATGACAATCGATTATTTCTGAAAATGGATAATACGAATGCTTATGGTCAAACTATATTAGAGACAGCATTTTCATTAGAAATAAATGCTTGGATTGACCAATCAACCATGATGGGCAAAACATTGTTCAGAATGGGGACAAAAAGTGAAAGTGGTAAAACAACTTTAAGATTATATTTTGATAGAAATGGTGACTTAGTCGCTCAATTTCAAGATGCCAATTTTTGGCCAACTGGAAGGATGAATTCATTCAAGGCACCATCAATTATTTTTGATAAAGATTATCCATCACACATAGTTGTGACTTACAATGATTTAGATAATAAATTGGTTGTATATGTAAACAATCGATATGATCATGGATCATTTGATATAGTATTGGGCTCTAGTAATTCAAAATACGACTTTAGGATAGGGCAGTTTAATGGTTACTTAACAATGATAAGGTTATGGAATGATGAACTAACGCCTGATGAAGTAATTGGCCTAAGTAATGATTATGTTACAAATTCCATTGTAAATTCTGATCTTTTATTAGCATTTCATTTTGATGAAAATAGTTTTGATAAACAATACAATGCTCTATTTTATGAAAACAAAGTTGACCATGATGTTGGTATCTGTAATGGACGTAATAGATGCAAATTTCATACCGTCCCTAATTTAGAGGTTGAAGAGAAAGTTACATATTTTAGTTTATCTAGTAGTGATAATAACATAGATGAACTTAAGTTTTCTTCCTCAAGTATTCCCAATGCATCCGTTTTTAAAATTCTTTCCTGTGGGGTCGGTCCAAATGACACGATAAGTGGTATTGAAAGATTGGTAAAATATGATGGTTTTAATTCTATTAATCAAACAATCTTAGGTGAAAGGAAGCTTTAAATATAAAATTTACTACAAATAATTTTTTTTTGCTCTTCAGTAAATTCCTTAAAAATAATATTAATTTGTGGCTTAATAATCCTTGTTCTTTGTTGAGAGTCATAAAAACTAAATTCAGATGCAATTATACTTACATCCATTAGTTGATTAAGATATTTTTTAGAGATATCAAAGTTCTTATTATTTCCTGGAAATTTAAACTGACAAATTTCTAATAGAATTATTTTGGATTGAATAAAATCAAGTAAAACTAAGTCTTCTTTAGGACCACTCGATTTAAAATCTAAATTACTTGAAAACTCCAGCAAATTGTCATGGAATATCGAATATTGCAAAGAATTAGAAAACTGAGCAAAACTATTATTAGATACTAGTAAACTAATAGAAAATAAAATTGATAAAAAGTATCTCATATGTTCAAATTAACATATATGTTTGTTATAATCCAATTTTAGGTATATAAATTCAATTTTATGACAGAAAATAAAGATAACTTAAAAGAGCCTTTTCTTGAGACTAATGAAGATAATAATGACATTGACTTTGATTTAGAAGAATCAAAAGATAATACAAGTGAAGAAATTAGTTTTGAGGATATGCCAGAAGAAAAGGCAGATAATATAAGTTTCGAGGATTCCTCTAATGATGACTCAAATAATTTTTCTGATACCTCTGATGATTTTAATGATATTGAAAATGATTTAAACAAAGATTTTAATATCAATAACTCAGACTTAACCGATAACAAAGATATTGCAGTCGACGATAGTTCAGTTAACGAATTAATGCATAAATTATCAAATACAATAACAAGCATTGATAGCTTAACATCAACATCAGAAAAGTTATTACCAGACGTCGTGGATTTAAAGTCAAATATGATGGATATTAAGAGTCAACTGGAAAAATTAGATAAAAATGTTGCAGATCTATCTCTTAAAGTACCTAAATCAAATTTTAGCACTAATGAGTCAAAATCAAAAAATAGTGACAAGAAAATGGAAACTAAAACAGTGACCCAATTAACCCCTTTGGGAGGTTTAGTAACTATTATTTTTTTTGCATTTTTAGCACTAGGTTTATTAGCTTACGTTGATCAAATAGGCACACTACCAAATAATTCTTTCTTCGATATTATAAGACCCACTTTTGGAATATTTGATCCCTTACTTAATTTAATTTAATTTATTAAAAAATTACTTGCTTGATTTTTTAATATATTCAATAACATCGTCACGATTTTCTCTTCTAGCTTCATCTAATGGAGTAGCACCCCATCGATCACGTACAGAAAGTAAGTGACCATGATTAATTAAATATATTACTGCATCTAAACTTCCCTCAGCTGCAGCTAAATGTAGAGAAGTTCTTGAGTCTTTGTCTCCTACATTTATAGGTATTCCTTTAGCAACTAATTGTCTAAGACCATCAACATCGTTTTCAGATGCTGCAAAAAGAAATTCAATAATTGCTAATTCATCATCATATTTTTCAATTTTATCAGTTTTGCCATTTGGTTCTTCAATTAAATGAAAAGGTTCAGAATAATCTATATCTAACTTTAAAAACTCATCAACAATTTCTTGATGATTATTGTTTCTAGCATCAGAAATTGGGTAACCTCCCCATCGATCAGGTATCGGTTTCACACCATTTTTTAATAAAAATTTTACAACATCTATTTGACCCTCAGCTGATGCCAAGTGCAAAGGAGTACGAATGTCATAATTACCATATTTTAAATCTCTTTGTTGTCCTAACAATTTCTCTAAAGTTCTTACATCTCCATAGCTAGCTGCCCAAATTGCTTCACCGCAATTATTTGCTCTCCATTTTGCTATCTTTAATCTTGGGTCAACACGATCAATATCCGTCATAGTGCTATCAAAAATATGAACTAAATACTTAGAGGTAATTTTTCGAGCTACCTCTATTCCACGAACACTGTTGCCAGCTAGATCCAATCGTGGCGAAAATATACATATACCCATAACTTGTGGAACTATTAATAATACCCCACCACCGACTCCGCTTTTTGAGGGTAAACCAATTTCTTGAAAAAATTGCCCACTACTGTTGTACATGCCAGATGTTTGAACAACTGGCAATACATCTCGAATAGTTTTTTGGCTAAATATTCTTTGTTGAGTAAGTGGACACACTCCACCATTTGCTAAAGTAGCTGCTGCTACAGCAACATCTTTTGCAGTCATTTCTAAAGAACATATACTGAAATAAACTTTTAATGCATCTGTTACTGCAGGTTCAAAATAAAAATCATAGTCATATTTATCATCTGCAAGTTTATCTTTAGGAAGAGTAGAGTCTGAATAGGGGATATTACCAGTCGCCATCAATAAAAATCCTGCAGCGATATTATTATATCCTTTAAAATTTTCCTGACGGGCCATATTTTTATTAAATCGTGGAATGTCTACGTCAGATATACCTTCGCTATCCCAGCCAATTGATTTTCCAATTTGTTCTCTAACATAATTTAGTCTTTCTGTTGTAGATGATTTAGATTTTATTAAACTTGTAGTCATAATAGCACCAGGGTTTACCATGGGATTAAAAGGTATCTTACTATCAGACGATATATCTCCACTAACTCTGTCACTCATCATTAAAGTAAGATCATTAAATAGTCGACCAGACGGTTCAGCGCCAACATGTTCATTTACCTTCTCTAAGCCTAAATCTTCAATAGCAATACAATAGTTAAATGGTTTACACATCGATTGTATTGAAAAATCTACTTGAGTATCACCACGCTGATATACTTGACCATCTGCTGTAACTACTGCTATGCCAAATTGTTCTGGATTGACTTCTGCAAGCGGGGGAATATAACTCGCCAATTCACCGCTTTTATTATTTATGACTTCATCATAAATTATATCTAAGTTATTTGAGAATTTTTTAAAATCAGGTACTGCTAGTTCTCCTCTTAAGGCTCTTTCTATTAACAAACCTCCCAAACTCATTAAATTAATAAATTCCTCAAAATTTATTGTTTCACCAATTTCTTCGAGCATTTCAAACAAATTTTTTAATCTGTAATCATTTGGAACAAGACCTGAATCATTTAGGTACTCTTTAAATTTACTCTTTAAAATTGTATTACCTTGACTTTCACATAGAGAAAAATAAAGATCACCAGCTCGCTTAGGAATATTTTTCAACCAATCAAACTTAGTGCTAAGTTGATTGTTATTTTTATTTTCTTTATTCATATATTAGAAGATCTCAAACTTATTAAAGAAGAAAATAAATAAAAAATCTATATATTTAGAATAATATCATTTTAATTTAGATTAAAAAAAAATTAGGTATGAATTTTCAACATAGATAAATATTATTGATAAAAAATAAGATTAATCATCATAATAATTATCGAAAGATTCATCATTTGAACTATTTCCATCAATAATTTCATCAATGGACATATTATTTATGCCTTTATCAATGATGATTGGAGATCCATCAATCATAAATTCTTCAACTTTTTTAAAATATTCTTCATAATCCTCTAAACTTGAGATGGGCATATTGGTATCAATGGAGTTAATTAAAAGACTTTCAAACTGGTTATAGGTATTTCTGTCAATAAAAAAACCATTCAACAAATCATAAGATGCTTGTGAGTATGGGTATTTTGTCAAGATTTCTTCATAAATAGGCAGGATATCCTTTTCATAATTTTTTAAGCATGAAATAACTGTTGTGATACTGTCGAGTAATTGACTTTGTTCAGATGATATAACTGAATTAGTGACTTTTAAAGCTATTGACTGAATATTACATCCACTATTCAAAGTTTTAGTTTTTGCATCAATAAAAAGTTTATTTGAGATATCTTCTGAAGCCAAAAGTAGATTAGGTAGAATTAATAATACGTATAAATATTTTATCATATTTTTTTATTATACAATTTTTAAATATAATTAAAATGAGTTATTAATTTTTATATAAGTTGTAGTATTTTTAGAAATGTGTCAGTTTAATTTCGCTTATAAAGTTTTGACTCAATTCTTTCGTATGGTTACTACTTGGATTCAAAATCTTATGAATTGGAAAACCATCCTCTGAGTTAGGGATCAATTTCCATAGGAACTCCTGTTCTGAGTTTAAGTCACTCCCATAATCATTTTTAATAATGCTTGGGAGTATTGTTTATAACCTGTTCAGCAGTACAAGGAAATTTTATGAAATTATTAAACATTTAATTTCATTATTACCAAATTTAGAGGAACAGAAAATATTGAAAAAGTTATGAAAAACAATAACCACCTAACCTTTAAGTGGCGGGAGCGACGGGACTCGAACCCGCGACCTCCTGCGTGACAGGCAGGCGTTCTAACCAACTGAACTACACCCCCGACTATTATCGAATGGTGGGCGATGACGGACTCGAACCGCCGACCCTCTCGGTGTAAACGAGATGCTCTACCAACTGAGCTAATCGCCCTATCTAATTAACAAAAATTAGACTGTGGACTTTATTAGTTCTTTGAGCTGTTTTCCAGCAAGAAATTTTGGCTTTTTTGATGCAGGAATTTGAATTGACTCACCAGTTCTTGGGTTCCTTCCAGTTTTAGCTTTTGTGTCAGCTACTTTAAAAGTTCCAAAACCAGCGATCTTGACGTCGCCGCCGCCTTTTAATGTTGAAGTAATAATTTCAAATAAACTTTCTACAGCCTTAGTTGCATCTGATTTACCAACATTGTTTTTTGTACTATATTCAGCAATGAGTTCATTTTTGTTCATACCGAACCTCCTTAGTGATTCTATTAGTTAATTGTAGTAAGAAAAAGGTAAGGAAATCAACAACAATATATTAGTTAACAAATGTTTTTTCTTGATTTTGCTGGTTTTTTTGCTTCATGGACTCGCTAACAATGTGTCTCCAGTCCAATTTTTTGTTGATTTTAGTGACTTTTCCGTCCAAAGCTATATCAAGAACCTCTCTAGCAAACTCCACTGTTTTAATGTTTATTTTATTTTTAAGATCCTTTTGAATTTCTACTAAGTCCTTTTCATTTTCTTTTGGAATGATGACAGTTTTAATTCCATACCTTATTGCAGCTAAAAGTTTTTCTTTTAGTCCACCGATTGGAAGGACTCTTCCTTTAAGAGTTATCTCCCCTGTCATGGCTATTTCCTTTTTGACTTTAATATCAGTCAGTGAAGAAATTAATGATGTGAAGATTGTAATTCCTGCACTTGGTCCATCTTTTGGAATTGCACCTTCAGGAACGTGTAAATGAATATCTATTTTATCAAAAACTTTAGGATTAACACCGAATTCAACAGAATTTGATTTAATATATCCAAGAGCCGCAGTAATAGACTCTTTCATGACATCTCCTAATTTTCCGGTAGCATTTATCATACCTTTACCTGCTGAAAGATTAACCTCAATATTAAGGATATCTCCTCCAACTTGAGTCCAAGCCAAACCATTAGTAATTCCAACTAAGTTTTTCTTCTCTAAAACACTATCTTTGAACTTTTCAGGTCCAAGGAAGTTTTTAATCGACTTATCGTCGAATATAAAAGGCTTCTTAGAACGAGATTTATTTTTTTCTAACTGAAAAACTAGTTTTCTAAAGAGTTTATCAAATGTTTTTTCAAGACCTCTAACGCCCGACTCTCTGGTATAATTTCTTACTATTTTAGCAATAGAGGCTTTGTCTAATTTAAATTCACTTGGCTTCAAAATGTTTTTATTCATTTTTCTTGGAACTAAGTACTTTTTAGCTATTTCCACTTTTTCTTTTTCTGTATATCCTGAAACTTCAATAACTTCTAACCTATCTAGCAATGGTCCAGGAATATTATAAGTATTACCCGTGCAAATGAACATGACGTTAGATAAGTCATAATCCACCTCCAAATAATGATCATTAAATTGGTTATTTTGTTCTGGATCTAATACTTCTAACAAAGCAGAAGAAGGGTCGCCTCTCCAGTCACTACCTACTTTATCTATCTCGTCTAATAAGATAATGGGGTTTGAAGTTTTTGTTTTCTTCATGGCTTGCACAAATCTACCTGGCATAGAACCAATATAAGTTCTTCTATGGCCTCTTATTTCTGCTTCATCACGAATACCCCCTAGAGAGATTTTGGCAAACTCTCTCCCAGTAGCTCTGGCAATCGACTTACCTAGAGATGTCTTACCAACTCCTGGAGGGCCTACAAAACAAAGAATAGTACCTGTGGCTTTTTTGGATCTTTTTTTAACAGCGAGAAATTCGAGAATCCTATCTTTTACTTTTTCTAAACCATAGTGATCTTGATTAAGAATTTTTTCTGCTGTTGCTATATCAATAACTTCTTTAGAAAAGGTCTCCCAAGGGATATCTAATAGCCATTCTAAATAATTTCTAATAACTGAAGCTTCAGCGGACATGGGACTCATAGATTTAAGTTTTTTAAATTCATTCAAGGCTTTTTCTTTTGCTTCTTTTGATAATTTAACTTCGTTGATCTTTTTTTCTATTTCGGAATATTCATTTGAACCATCCTCCCCATCACCTAGTTCTTTTTGAATAGCTTTCATTTGCTCATTGAGATAATACTCTCGTTGAGTTTTTTCCATTTGACGCTTTACTCTATTTTTAATTTTCTTTTCTAGTGCAGAGAAATTTAATTCTTTAGAGAAGAAATTTAATAAATTTTCAATTTTTTTATTTATATCAAGAATTTCCAAATTTTTTTGTTTATCTTCAATACTTACATTGAGGTTGTAATAGACATTATCAATAAAATGGAATGGATTATCAATATTTAATAGGCCTTCTAAAATATCATTATTGTTTCCAATATTTTGGATGTAATTTTGAAACTCATTTTTGAGAACTCTTAGGGATGCTTTAAGTTCTACAGAATTTTTCTTATTAACCGTTAAGGGTTCTATTTTTGCAGTGAGGAAATTATTACTAGCTTTGACTGCTGATTTAATTTTTACTATTTCTAGTCCTTCAGTGAGAACTTTATAAGTATTATCTGGTAGCTTTAGAAATTGGATTATTTTTGATTTAACGCCATAGGAAAATACATCATTCACTTGTGGATCATCAGTTGTTGGCTCTTTTTGTGTAAATAGATAAATTATCTTATTATTGCTATTCATAGCAAAATTAATTGCATCGATAGATTTAGCTCTACCTACAAATAAAGGTGAAGTTATCGAGGGATATACGACTAGGTCTCTTAAAGGTAAGATAGGTCCAATGATTTGATTTTCCATACTATAAAGATAGTGAGGAATTTTTAATTTTCACCTACTTTTTTTTTAATTTTTAATTTTTCTTTGTAGACAATAATTGGTTTGTTTGCTACTACGGCATCCTTATTTAAAACAACTTTATCAACAGTTTCTTTGTCTGGGATATCGTACATGCATTCTAAAAGAATTTTTTCCATAATAGATCTAAGTCCTCTTGCACCTATTTTTTTATCAACAGCTAATTGCGCTATCTGCTCTCTGCCATCTTCAGTAATTTCAAATTCTACTCCCTCAAAAGATAGTAAAGCCTTGTATTGTTTAGAAATTGCATTTTTAGGCTTTGTGAGTATTTCTTTTAAATCCTCCAAGGTTAATTCGTCTAAGCTGGCGCTAACAGGTAATCTACCCACTAATTCTGGTATAAGTCCAAATTTAATTAAATCATCATTTTCTAATTGAGTAGTCATAGGAGATTCTTCATCAATTGATTTATTAAAACCCATAGATTTTTTATTAATTCTACTTTTAATTATTTTATCGATACCTTCAAAAGCTCCACCACAAACAAAAAGTATATTTTTTGTGTCAACTTGAAGGAACTCTTGTTGAGGGTGTTTTCGGCCCCCTTGTGGAGGAACGCTAGCAGTAGTTCCTTCTATTATTTTTAATAACGCTTGTTGAACGCCCTCACCAGATACATCTCTAGTAATGGAAGGGTTTTCACTTTTTCTACCAACTTTGTCTATTTCATCGATATAGACAATACCCTTTTGGGCCAGTGTTACATCATAATCGCACTGTTGTAACAATCTAAGAATAATATTTTCAACGTCTTCTCCCACATAGCCTGCCTCAGTGAGAGTTGTTGCATCCGCAATTGTAAAGGGGACATTTAAATATTTAGCTAAAGTTTGAGCTAAAAGTGTTTTACCACAACCCGTAGGACCTATTAATAAAATATTAGATTTTGAAATTTCTATGTCTTTTGAAGGATTCTGAACTCTCTTGTAATGATTATAGACTGAAACAGATAATATTTTCTTAGCTTGATCTTGACCGATGATATGATCATTTAAATAATTAAAAATTTCACTTGGTTTTGGTATTTCAAATTTTTGCTTAGTATCAATTTTGTCATCTTCTACAAGAATATCTTTACATAAAATAACACATTCGTTGCAAATATAGACGTTTGGACCTGCTATTAATTTCTTAACCTCTTCCTGGCTTTTCCCACAGAAAGAACATGATATTTTTTTATCAGATGAGTTAGCAGGAGTGATTTTGTCTTCAGACATTAATTTTATATATCTCCTCTATTAGAAATTATTTTATCGATTAATCCAAACTTTAAAGCTTCCTCTGGGTCAAAAAATCTATCTCTTTCCATAGCTTTTTCAATTTCACTAATGCTAATGCTGGTGTGTTTTTGGTAAATTTCATTGAGTCTTTTTCTAGTTTTTAAGATTTCCTCTGCATGAATCTTAATATCTGTTGCTTGGCCCGAGAAACCACCAGAAGGTTGGTGAATCATGATTTTAGCATGAGGTAATGAGTATCTATTGCCAGCCTTACCAGAGGCTAAGATGAGGGAGCCAGCAGAAGAGGCTTGACCAATACAAACTGTATGAACAGGACATTTAATGTATTGAATAGTGTCATACATAGCTAATCCAGCAGTTACTAATCCTCCTGGGGAATTAATATATAAGCTTATAGATTCTTCTGGATTCTCAGACTCTAAAAATAATAATTGAGCACAAATCAAAGATGCAACTTGATCGTCGATAGGTCCTGTGAGAAAGATTATTCTTTCTCTTAAAAGACGAGAGAAGATATCAAAGGATCTTTCGCCTTTGCCTGATTGCTCAATGACTATGGGTACTAGATTCATGGTTATGTGATCCTTTATTCATCATCTCTTCTAAACTTAACTTAGTTTCTTTTATTTTAAAAGTTTTCATAGAATGATCAGCTATTTTATTTCGTAAAAGTGTCCCATATGCAGTTTCTGCAGTTCGCTGGTCAATTTTATCGCCATAATATTTTTGAACATGCTCCTGTAGTTCTTTTTGATCTACTTTCACATCTAAATATTTAACCAATTCAGAGAAAATAAAATCCTTTTGTATATTATCACTGGTAAGTTTTTTTAAGTTATCCACTCTCTTTTTATGTTCATCTTTTAAAGTAGATGTATCGACTTGATATTTTCTTTTAAGCTCTAAATCGACAACTTCTTGGTGAATATCAATTTTCTTTTTTTCAGACAATACCTTAAGTAAATCTTCAATAAAAAATTCTTTTTGGAGATAGTTAACATCCTCATTTAGCTTCTCAGTTATTTTATTATTAAGGTCTTTGACTGTATCCATTTTAAGAATTTTTATTAATTCATCATCTGTCTTTGGAAATATTTTTTTATTAATATCTTTAATTAAGCAATCAATTTTTATACCTTTAGTAGTAATGCTAAACTCAGATTTATTTTTTATTTTTAATAAAACTTTTTTTAAATCTGAAAATGTTTCTTCTTCAGTTTTGGTATTTAAGTCTATTCTTACTTCTTTTTGCGAAAAAATTTTTTTTTGTTCTTCCTCAAAATTCAAAATTTCAAAATCTATAACAGAAGAGTCATCAGATACTTCGATGCTTTCAAGGGAATAATATTCTTTTCTAACTTTTTCTCTAAACTCATCAATGTCCTTGCCTGTTACTTCAGCAGAAATTTTTTCAATTTCACTAGTCTTTAAATCATCAATTTTAATTTCTGGTTTTAGGAAAAAAGATAAAGAAAAATTATAAGAGTCTTTGAATTGAACATCTGGTTGTATCAAAGATTCAATTTTTTCTTTTTCACCTATTTCACTTATATTTTTAGAAATTTCTTCATTTAAAACTTCATTTTCGACTTGAGGACCAATTTTTGATTTTATAATATTAATGGGAACTTTGCCTTTTCTAAAACCTGCTATTTCAAATGTTGGTTGTTTTTCTGTAATCTTTTGATCGATAACTTTTGCAATTAAATCTTTATCTAGAGATACCTCAAATGAGGATTTGTAATCTTTTTTTTCTGTATTTTTATATTCCATTTTCTATCTATCTATTTTTGGTGCGCCAGGAGGGACTTGAACCCCCACGGTTGCCCGCTGGTACCTAAAACCAGTGCGTCTACCATTCCGCCACTGGCGCACAATATGGGGCGAGTGAGGGGACTTGAACCCCCGGCCTCCGGTACCACAAACCAGCGCTCTAACCAACTGAGCTACACCCGCCAAAATTAAGGATTAATTTATAGTATAGATATTATGCAAATTAAACATTATATTTGGTCACCATATTATGAAAAAAATTGAAGCAATTATTAAACCTTTTAAACTAGAGGATGTTAAAGATGCCTTAGGTGAAATTGGCCTTAGTGGATTAACAGTCTCAGAGGTTAAGGGGTTTGGTAGACAAAAAGGTCACACCGAATTATATCGAGGTGCCGAGTATGTGGTAGATTTTCTACCAAAGGTTAAAATAGAACTAGTAGTAGATGATAAAAAATATAAGGAAGCTATAGATGTCATTATCAAGCAAGCTAATACGGGTAAGATAGGTGATGGGAAAATCTTTGTATATGAAGTCGCTGAGGCTATTAGAATACGCACAGGTGAAAAAGGTAAAGACGCAGTTTAGCCTCACTTACCTATCTACAAATATATTTTTAGGAGTATTTAAATAATGGATAAAAAATCTTTACAGAAACTTATTGATGAAAAGGGAATACAGTATATTGATTTTCGATTTACTGACCCACTTGGAACGTGGCATCACTTTTCTAACCATATTAACACATTCGAAATGGATGTATTTGAAGAAGGGGTTGGATTTGATGGCTCCTCCATTAGATGTTTTCAATCAATAGAAGCTAGTGACATGATCTTAATACCAGATATTGAAACAGCATTTGTTGATCCTTTTTTTGCAGATCCCACTTTAGTTTTAATTTGTGATATTCAAGATCCAATAACAGGCCAAAAATATGATAAAGATCCTAGATACGTTGCTAAAAAGGCAGAAGAATTCGTTAAAAGTTCAGGTATTGGAGATAGTATATTTTTTGGTGCAGAGGCAGAATTTTTTCTTTTTAATGATGTAAGAATTTCAACAGACCCAAGTAACTCATTTTTTTCTGTAGACTCTGGGGAGGCAATTTGGAACAAAGGATCTGATGAGAGACCTAACTTAGGGTATCATGTAAGAAATAAAGGAGGCTACTTTCCATGTCCTCCTCACGATACCATGCAAGATGTAAGATCTGAAATGGTCAATCATATGGTTTCGATTGGAATGAGTGTAGAGGCACAGCACCATGAAGTTGCCACAGCAGGTCAGCAAGAAATTGATTTAAGATTTGATACTCTTCTTTCTCATGCAGATGACCTTCAAAAATATAAATATGTAGTGAGAAATACAGCTAAGAGTAATGGATTGAGTGCAACTTTTATGCCAAAACCTCTCTCTAATGATAACGGTTCTGGTATGCACTGCCACCAAAGTATTTGGTCTAACGGAAAACCAATATTTTATGCAGATAGCGGTTATGCCAACTTGAGTGATGAAGCTAAGTTTTATATTGGAGGTCTACTAAAGCATGCTCCCTCATTATTAGCTTTTACTAATCCTACAATTAACTCCTTTAAAAGACTAGTTCCTGGATATGAAGCGCCTGTAAAATTGGCTTATTCAAATAGAAACAGAAGTGCTATTTGTAGAATTCCTGCCTACTCCCCTTCTCCTAAAGCTAAAAGAGTTGAGTTTAGATGTCCAGATGCTACCGCTAATCCTTATTTAGCATTCGCAGCTATGGTAATGGCTGGGCTTGATGGTATTAAAAATAGAATAGACCCAGGTGAGCCAATGGATAAAAATCTTTATGATCTTCCAGCTGAAGAACAAGCTAAAGTTAAAGAGGTACCGGCAACTCTTGAAGAGGCAATTAATAATCTAGAAGCTAATCATGATTACTTACTAGATGGTAACGTCTTTACCAAAGATTTAATTGAGTCTTATATCGAATTCAAAAGAGAAGAAGAAATAGAACCTAATAAATTAGTTGTTACTCCTAAGGAGTACGATCTTTATTACGACTATTAATCTAATTTTAAAAGTAGCTCATCTAAATATTTTTTATTATCAATTTTAGATGGGCTGCTCTCCAAATCATGAAGAATTAATTGGTTCCTAATTTTTTTTAACTCCTCATCTACTCCAAGTTCTTTATTGTTTATTAGGTAAATATCATTAGCTATCTTAAATATTTGGAACAAATCTTTCAAAATCTTTAAAGGACTTTTTAATTCAATCATTTGTCTAATATATTTTTTATCAATTTTTAAAAATTGCGAAGTAATATTTTTTTTATGCAAATTAAATATACGTAATAAGGACTTATCCTTAGTTAAAATTTGAATTTTTATAAATGACAATTGATGAAAAACTTCATTAGTATTCCTATAAAATTCAAAAAGTTTATCTATATTTATTACTTGATCAGAGCTTTTATCAAAGGGTTTATTGCGATCATCAATAAATACAACATTTTTATCAATGTATTGGTTCACAATATTGTAAAACCTTCTAACAATTTTAATGTTATGAATATGATCGTTTAAATCAGATTCATATATGAAAAACATGTCTATATCAGAAGAAGGTAAGGCTTGTTTAATACCAAAACTTCCAAAAAATAAAGGTGTGAGATCAGAATATACTCCCTCCTTATTACAAAGATAATTGAATTTGACTATTTCAAAAAGGTTATAAATAAATTTTCTCAAAGTTCTATTACGCTTAGTAATATAGGTGTCAGTTGAAACTTTGTTTGAGATGTAAAGATAATCTAAAAGAAAAATTATTTCATATAAATCTTGCTTCATTTTTTTTAAATCTAAATCAAAATTATCAGTCCCATTCCTTATTTGATATTCAGGCAAGCCATAATTGAAAAGATAAACCAAAGATTCTATTAAAAAATTATTCTTATATAAAAGGTTTGTTAATTTTGGAGATTTTTGAAAAATAAATATAATTTCTATGAAAATATTTTGATTATATTTAGATAGAGAAGTTAAATGAACTCCAGATTTATAATAATTAATTAAATAATCGAATTTTATAAGTAATTCATCTTTGTGTTCTCTCTCAGAGAGTATGGCAATTAAATGATTTATAGATTTTGTGTAGTCTTCTTTTACTATGTCAGAGCTATTTATTTTGTCAGCACGATCAAATAGTTTTTCAATAATTTTTATGCTTTTATCATTAAATAACTTGTAATTAATATCTTTTTTAGATCCATCATTAGTAAATAACTTTTCAAATATATTTATTATCTGGTGACTTTTAGCCTGTAGTTCTGAAACATAATCCTTTACTGATAATGCTAGAAAATTATCATCAGCTGAGACAATATTTTGAAAAATATTTTGTTTTATGTGTAAATAATTTTCAATTTTTCTAAAAAAGTAATATGAATTTTTGACTGCAATTAGTTCTTTTGAATTTATAATAAAATCGTACTTAGATAAGATATTGAATAGTTTATGGATATTATTCTCTCTTAGTTCTGTAAATTTTCCTGACCATAATAATTGGTTGAAATGGATGATATTTTCACACGATCTTATAAAACCATATGAATTTTTAATATCTAGTGACTTGGGGTCATGTTTGATGGAAAATAATTTTTTAACTTCGTCTATTGCATAATAGTCAAATGATCTTCGAAAAAGAAAACTACTAATCGATGATATAAAATTAGAATAAAGACTGATATCACCACATAAAAAACAGGATCTATGAAAGGCAAGTCTCTCCCAATTACGCCCAACGGAAGAATAATAATCAATTGCATCCTCCATATCAGTAACAATAAATGAGTTACCTAAATCGGGTCTTAGTCTTAAATCTATTTTATGAAAAAAGGTTGGAGAAATATTAGATATATCGCTTATTAAAGTCTTAATAAATTTATTAAATTCATACAACTCATAAGGACTATTTTTGGAATCAAAAAAAATAATTAAATCAATATCAGAGGTGAAATTTAAGTCTTTAACTCCTATTTTGCCCATTCCTATAACAAAAAAATATTTTTTATAATCTTTGTATTTAGCAAATAGGTAATAATGAAAAATTTTTGATAAAATATTTTTACAAATAAGTGACCACAACCGAGAAGCCTCTTCTTGATTGATATTACTACTATGAAAAGAAATAAATATTAAAAAAATTATTTCATTTTTAAAATTTTCAATATTGGACTTTGTCGGATAATCGTTTAAAAAAAAAATACTAAGCTTTCGACGATAATGGCCTAAAATCACAGAAAGATTTAATTCTTCTGGTTTATATAGTTTGAGTAAGTATTTATACTTATTTAAGAAAGTAGACTGCTCAATTAAATTATCTAATTCCACAACTCATTACTTTCAAAATAGTTTTGCAAACTATTAATATCTTCTATAATAGTAATTTCTTTTCGAATATTTTTAGAGTTAGGGATATCATTTAGAAGAGTATAAATACTCTTCTTTATAAGATTTATATTTAAAAATTTATGTGAACGAAAATCATTAATTGATTTTAAAATAGCCATTTTTTTATTCTTAATTTCATATAAACCAATTTTTTCGGGAAAAAAAATATCTTTAGCAAATTGTCTTCCTATCATAAAATTAGTAACTCCGTGTTTAACGAAGAATTCGAATGTTTCTTTAGTATTTATTTCCCCATTTGGAATTAAATTAAGATTGGGAAATTTATCTTTGCATCTTAAAAATAATTCATAATTAATTGTAGGAATAGTTCTGTTCTTTTTAGTATCTAAATTTAAAACACCGTTTCTACAATGAATAAAAATAGTTTTAATACCCAAATTGGAAAATAAACTCAGGTAAGAAAAGATGTAATCTATATCCTCTTCTAAGCCCAGACCTAATCTACATTTAACAGATATTTCATTTTTATATTCCACAACTGATTCAAGACATTTTTCAACTAGTAAAGGTTCTTTAGTTAACGCTAGACCTAATTTATTTTCTTGAACACGAGAGCTTGGGCAACCAAGATTGAAATTAAGGTGTTTTATATACTCTATCTGATTTAATTTTTGAATAGATTCTTTGATCTCTTTAGGGTCTGAGCCAGCTATTTGGATTGCACTTCGATTGGTTTTTAAAAAATGTTTTTCTAAAGTTTTAATTTCATTATGAATAATTGCTTTATCAACAATCATTTCAGAAAATGTAGTGATATTTTCTTCATATATATTGTCAGCTAGGCATCTTAGATAACAATCTGAGTAGCCCATCATTGGTGCTAAATAATACTTCATTTTAAAAATAACTTTTCTTCATTGAAAAATACTGCAATAAAAGTAAAAATCATTAAAAATTCAAATCATTGGAAAATATCAAATTAAATCAACTAGTTTTTAATTCAGATGGGCTAATACCTACTATAGCACAGGAGCGCTCAACTAAGGAAATTCTTATGGTTGCCTATTCTAATCAAGAGTCATTAACCTTATCGCTTAAGAATAATAAAGCGTATTTTTGGAGTAGAAGTAAAAAAAAAATATGGCTCAAGGGAGAAACATCTGGAAATATTTTAAAACTGTTTAATATTTATTCAGATTGTGATAACGATACTTTAATTTTTGAAGTTGACCTAGATGGCTCAGGTGCTTGTCATACTGGAGCTAAGACTTGCTTTTTTAAAAAATTAAAATTATGAATGAAATCATTGCATATAAAGATCATAATGATGAATATTACGATCATGAAATAGCAGATGGTGTGCCTATAAAATCTAAATCAGAAGATGCTTTAAATATTATGCGCCATGACATGGCTCATATATTAGCAGAGGCTGTCACTACTTTATTTCCTAATGCTAAACCTACTATAGGTCCTTTCATTAAAAATGGTTTTTACTATGACTTTGATATGGAGAACACTCTTTCGGATGAGGATATAAGTAAAATAGAAGCTCAAATGAAAAAAATCTTGTCTGAGGGCAGAGATTTTAAAAAAAGATCTGTTTCTAAAGAGGATGCTTTAGAAATTTTTAAAGATAATCAATATAAAGTTGAGTTAATTAATAATCTTGATAATTCTGCTGAAATTAATTTATACGATCAAAAAAACTTTACTGATTTGTGCAAAGGTCCCCATCATTCTTCTACCACAGAGTATGATGCTAATTTTAAGATAACCAGTGTATCAGGAGCTTATTGGAGGGGAATAAGTACAAATAAAATGTTGCAACGTATTTATGCAACTGCTTTTTATAGTGAAAAAGAACTTAACAAATATCTCAAGAATTTAGAGGAAGCTAAAGAAAGAAATCATCGAAGATTAGGAACGGATATGGGTTTATTTTTGTTAACTGACCTGTCTGCCGGAAATGTTTTTTGGAAAGAAAAAGGCTTAACTCTTTACCAAAATATTGAAAAATATATTAGATCAGAGCAACAAAAATTAAACTATTTAGAGGTTAAAACACCTGAATTAGTTTCAAATGAGCTTTGGATCAAATCTGGTCATTGGGATAATTTTAAAGAAAATATGTTTACATCTGAAACTGATAATAAAACTTTTGCTCTCAAACCTATGAATTGTCCGTGTCATATAGTTCTCTTTAATTCACAACTTATAACATATAAGGATCTCCCCTTACGTTACTCAGAATTTGGTAAATGTCATAGATATGAACCTTCTGGGGCATTAAATGGCCTATTTAGAGTTAGAGGGTTTACACAAGATGACGCTCATATCTTTTGTACAGGTGATCAAATTTATGATGTTTGTAATGAAACAGCTCTTTTGATAGAGAGAGTTTATAAAAGATTTGGATTTGAAAAAATTAAATACAACATTTCTACAAAACCTGAAAAAAGTATAGGAACAAAGGAAAATTGGGATAATGCAGAAAATCAACTTAAAAAAGTTCTCAGTGATAATAACAAAGAGTTTAATATACTTGAAGGCGAAGGTGCCTTCTATGGTCCTAAGATTGAATTTACTCTAGAAGACTCTCTTGGAAGAGAATGGCAATGTGGAACTATTCAAATAGATTTTAATTTACCTGAAAGATTAGGTGCCAAATATAAAGATACCAATGATAAAAATCAGACACCTATAATGATTCACAGGGCAGTTGTGGGGTCTTTAGAGAGGTTTATAGCTATTATATTAGAAAATACTAATGGTTGGGTTCCTTTATTTATTACGCCTATTCAATTAGCGATACTACCAGTGTCAGAAAAATTTATTGAATACTGCAATGAATTAAACCAGCATTTAAAAGAGGCTGGTATTAGAACCGTAGTTGACGGCTCTGACAATAAATTAGGATATAAAATTAGAAACTCAGTTTCTAAAAAAATACCTTATTCACTCGTGGTTGGAGAAAAAGAGATTGAGTCTAAAAATTTTAATTTGAGAAATAGAAAAGGTGAAAATACTTCTTTTGCTGCAATTGAAGAGCTTAAAGAATTCTTTCAAAATAATTAATTATTTTTTTTAATTTTTAAATTAATGTAATTTTGTTAATGAGCAATCATCTTAAAGCGGTACTAATTGTTGTAATGAGTGGGTTTATTTGGAGTTTTGGGCCATTAGTAGTGAAAAGTATGATTAATCCTCAAATGTATCAATTACCCTATTTGGTAATAAGAGGAACGACTGTAGCCTTAATTATAGGATTTTATTTATCAATTAATGAGGGTTCATCTTTTGCTAAAAAAATCCTAACAATAGATAAAATTACAATTATTGGTGGATTAAGTTTAACAACAGCTTTTTTAGGTTTTATTTATTCTATTAGCTACACTACAGCAGCGGTAACTTTATTTATGTTAGCTTTGATGCCTTTCTTAGCTTCTATACTAGCTTTTATTTTTTTATCAGAAAAAATATCTTTTCAAAATCTTATTAGCATGATCATAGCTTTTATAGGAACATTAGTTATGATTTATGCCAGTGCATTTAGCGGTTCTTTTTTTGGATTACTTATGGGTTTCATTTCGAGCTTAGGTTTCTCTGCTTTTACAGTAACTTTAAGAAGCAAGAGTGATTTTAAAAAATTTTATATAATAATTTATGCAGGAATGTTTTGTGCAATAATCTCTATTCTTTTAATGATTTTTCAAGGGCAAGATTTTTATTTACCTTTAAAGAATATTGGATTGAGTATATTTCATGGATCTATAGTAGCTTCAGGTCTAATACTCTTTAGTATTGGTTCGAAGCAATTACTTTCTGGAGAACTAACAATGCTCTCTCTTTTAGAGGTTGTTGGGGGAATATTTTGGGCCTGGTTGCCTATTCTAGGAATTAACGAAGTACCAAATACAAATACTATTATTGGTGGTCTTATAATTTGTGTGGCAATAGCAATGAACTCTTATCGTTTTGATAGAAAAAGACTTCAGAATATGACTAGATAATAAGACCCACTACTCCTAAAAAAGATAAGCAGATACCGGAAGCTTGAATCTTAGATATTGTTTCTTTTAAAATAAACCTGGCCAATATAACTGTCACAAGACCAAAACCTGATGAAATTACAACAGCAATGCTCACTCTGTCGAATGCATAAGCGTAGACTAAACAAAAATAACCAGTGGTCTCAAGAATTCCTTGGAAAAAAAGTATTGGTATGGATTTTTTAGTTAAAAATATTTTCGATTTTGTAAATAAAAGAAGGGTTGCTATTCCTAAAAGACTAAAAAATCTTATATAAATAACAGTTTCAAGTGTATTAAGAGTATTTGATGCCTCCTGAGAAAAAACCAATCCTAAAGCAAGCATCACACTTGACATAAAGGATATGATAACAGAATCTTTTATTTGTTTTTTAGTTAAACCCAGACTTTCTTGATGACTTTCTGCGCTGATAGATACGAAAACAGCTCCAGATATTACAATTAAAGTAGATATCCATTGAATTAAAGTAGGTTCGCTCCCCAGTGCAAAACGAATTGAAAAAACAAAAAGAGGGTTAATGGCAACTATTGGAGCAACTATTGAAACAGGCCCCATTTGTAATCCCCTGTAAAGACACAGGAGACCAAACATAATTAAAATACCTGAGAGAAAACTATTGCTTAAGCCTATAGCATTAGGTGCTAAACCGTCCCCCAAAAAAAAAAATATAAAAATGTAAAAAATAGAACCGACAACCAACATAAAAAATAAAGAATTTTTAAATCCGACTTCTTGAGAAGAAAATCTCGCTAAAAAATCACCAACTCCAAAACTAAGAGCGGATAATATACCTAAAAATACAACCATAAATGTAAGTTAATTAAACGTGAAAGCTTTCGCCACAACCACATTCACTTGTTTGATTAGGGTTGTTAAAAGTGAAACGTTCACCAAATTCTTCTTTGACATAATCCATCTCAGTACCAATAACAAACATAATTGCTTTATTATCGATATAGAGGGGGAACTTATAATCATTAACTAGCTCACATCCTTCAATATTATTTTCATTGGCGTAGTCCATAACATAGCTTAAACCTGCACACCCTTTTGTATTAAGAGCAATTTTTAGTCCAATAGCACCTTGGTTCTTACCCAATAGTTGGCTAATTTGATCTTGTGCATTTGAAGAAAGTTTAAAAAGTGGAGTAGACATTTAATAACCTAATACCAATCTAGCATCTTCGCTCATCATATCTTTATTCCAAGGTGGATCAAATGTTAGTTTAACACTAACTTGACCTGAATTAGATATTTCATGGACTTTTTTTGCTACATCTAAAGGAAAACTATCAGCAACAGGGCAATTGACAGTTGTTAGAGTCATGGAAATCTTAATGTTATTAAATTTATCAATATCAATATCGTAAATCAGACCAAGATCATAAATATTTATACCTAACTCAGGGTCATTAATTTTTGTTAATTGATCAATAATTATTTTTTTTTCTAATGGCTTTGAGGCATCAGATAAAAATTTACCAAACACAAGTTCTCCATCTGAGTTTGCCTTAGGCATAAAATCAGATAATTCTTTTTCAACCATTATTGAAGTAATTTAACTGTTTTTTCTAAAGAGTCGACTAGGATGTCAATATCATTAATATCATTATAAATTCCGAAAGAAGCACGACAAGAACCAGGAATATTCATTTTTTTCATGAAAGGCTGACAGCAATGCTGCCCTCCTCTTATCATTATTCCATACTGATCAAGAAAAGTAGAAATATCATTATAATTTTTATCAATAATATTAAATGAAACTATTGAGCTAGCATTTATTTGCTTTTCAATGCCATAGATTTGAATTGAAGGAATATCTTTTAGTCTTTCAATTAAAGTATTTCTCATCTTATTTTCTTCTTCAAAATAACTATAGAAATTAATTTTATTTAAATATTCAAGAGAAGCATTAAGACCAACCACGGCTTCTATAGATGGTGTACCAGGTTCAAATTTATTAGGAAGATCTGCATAAGAAAAAGTTGATAAAGTTACGTCATTAATCATTCCTCCACCAAGAAAAGGAGGGTCCATCTCTTCGAGAATTTTTTGTTTACCGAATAAAATACCTACACCTGATGGGCCGTATAGTTTATGAGAAGAAAAGGAATAAAAATCACAATCTAAATCTTGAACGTCAATATTGCAATGAGCGATAGATTGACATCCATCAAGAGCTATAAGAATATCTTTTGATATACTAGATTTGATTTTTTTAATATCTAAGATTTGCCCTGTAACATTAGACATATGGGTTATGGCTAGTATTTTTGTAGTATCGCTGCAGATATCAATTATTTGTTGCTCATCAATAATTCCATTTTCATTAACTGGAACTATTTTTAATTCTAAGTTTGAGTTATCGCAAATTTTCATCCAAGGAAGGTAGTTAGAATGGTGCTCTAATTCAGTAATAACGACTTGACCCCCATCTTGAAATTTTTTAATGAGAGAATTGGCTATAATATTTATAGAGTCGGTTGCCCCTCTAGTAAAAATTACTTCTTTAGACGATTTAGCATTAATGAAATCTTTTACGCTTTCTCTTGTTCTTTCAAATTGATCTGTAGCGCTGATACTCAGAGAGTTCATACCTCTATGAACATTTTCATATGAATTCTCATAGAAATTAGTTAAGGATTCAATGACTGAATTTGGTTTTTGAGTGCTAGCAGCAGAGTCCAAATATGTTATGGGATAATTTCTAATTTTTTTTGATAAAATTGGAAAATCTGATTTGAAGCTCATGTTAATAAATTATCTAATAATTTTATTGAAAAGTCTTTGATATCTTTCGTTTGAATAATATCAAGTGTTTCAATAATAAAAGCTTTTTGAAGCAGTAAATTTGCAACTTCTTTGCTGATACCTCTGGAATTAAAATAAAATATCTGTTCTTGATCAATCTTAGAAACAGTTGATCCATGACTACATTTTACATCATCAGCGTATATTTCTAATTCTGGTTTATTATTAGCTTTGGAAATATTATCTAATAGAAGAGATCTGCTCATTTGATAGCCGTCTGTTTTCTGAGCTATAGAGTCTACGTAAATTTTACCTTGAAAATTAGTAATAGCTCCATTGTTAACAATAGATTTAAAAACCTCTCTACTTGATGATGAGGGTTTGACATGCTGGATAAATGAATAGTTATCATTCACTCCAAAATTATTAAAATTTAAACCTGATAATTCAAAATTGCATTTTTCTGCTAAGGATGAGAAGAATTCATTTCTTATGTGTGTGTTATTAGACTGAAATGAAGCAAAATTAAAATTAGAGTAATTAGATTGTTTTACTTCAAAATATAAAAAAGATTTTTTATTGGAAACATCATAATGAACGACTTCTAGATTTGCATTTTCAGCTACATTAAAAATTAAAGATTTGGGAGTCTCATCATCACAATTATAGTTCAAAAGCACTAAGGTTTTAAGTTGAGGGTCCTTTTTTTGAATAGTGATATTCTTAGAAATATTTGAAATATTTAAAAAAAGAGATGTCTCTTTAAAATTATCTAAGTTGATAGATATTGAAGTTCTATGGACTAAGGATGAGACTCTAAAAAAACTATCCGAGTTACTAAAACCCCATTTATCAATAGTAGGCTTTAGATCTATATTAGCAAAAGTATTATGGGAAATATCGGTAGTTAGTTTAGTTAGATCTTTGTGTAATGGGGACTTAACTGTATCGGATTGAGACTCAATATTTTTATGTAATTGAGCATATCTGTAATTTTCAATTTTAAAGTTTTTAAAAGGATTTTTTTCTAATAAAATTTCTTTTGCATGGATTGATAGGTTCTCCATTGAAGTATCATTTAAAATATTATCTTTGATCATTAAGCAGTCTTAGATATCTCTTCATAGCCTTTCTCTTCTAATTCTAAGGCTAATGAAAAATCTCCTGATTTTACAATTTTTCCATCCGCTATAATATGAACATAGTCAGGCTTAATATAATTTAAAAGTCTTTGATAATGCGTAATTACAAGAAAGCTATTATCTTTGTTTCGAAGTTTATTAACACCTTCAGATACAATTCTTAATGCATCAATATCTAAACCTGAGTCTGTTTCGTCTAAGATTGACATTGCAGGATTTAGTAGAGACATCTGTAAAATTTCTTGTTTCTTTTTTTCACCACCTGAGTAATTGACGTTAAGATCTCTTCTCAACATATCAGGAGAAATATCTAATTCTTGAGCTTGAGATTTTATTAACTTAGCAAACTCTAAAGCATCAATTTCTGGGAGTCCATGATGTTTTCTTTTTGAATTAATTGCAGTCTTTAAGAAAAAGGAAGTTTGCACTCCTGGTATTTCCATAGGATATTGAAATGCTAAAAAAAGACCTTCGTTAGCTCTTTCGTCAACTTCTAAGTCTAATAAATTTTTGCCATTATAATCTATACTGCCTCTTTCCATCTCATAGCCGTCTTTTCCAGAGAGAAAATAAGAAAGAGTACTTTTTCCAGAGCCATTTGGCCCCATCAAAGCATGAACTTCTCCTTTATTGATGGATAAATTTAATCCATTTAAAATTTTCTTTCCTTCAATAGATACATGAAGATCTTTAATATTTAACATTATCCAACACTTCCTTCTAAACTTATAGCTACTAGTTTTTGTGCTTCTACAGCAAACTCCATAGGTAAGTGCTGAAGTACTTCTTTACAAAAGCCATTAACAATTAATCCAACAGCATCCTCACTATTTAAACCTCTTTGCATACAATAAAACAACTGCTCTTCATTAATTTTTGATGTTGTTGCCTCGTGTTCAACCATAGAGTCTGAATTACTTGATTCAATATAAGGTACTGTGTGTGCACCACATTCATTACCTATTAATAATGAGTCACATTGGGTGAAATTTCTAGAATTGGAGGCCTTAGACTGAATATTGACTAAGCCTCTGTATGTATTGTTTGCCTTACCAGCAGATATGCCCTTAGATATAATTTTAGAGGAAGTATTTTTTCCAATATGAATCATTTTGGTTCCTGTGTCTGCTTGTTGCCTATTATTTGTGATAGCTACTGAATAAAATTCACCTTTAGAATTATCACCCTGTAAAATACAACTAGGATATTTCCAAGTAATAGCGGAGCCAGTTTCCACTTGTGTCCAAGAAATTTTGGAATTATTGCCTCTGCAGGCTCCTCTTTTAGTAACAAAATTATAAATACCCCCCTTACCTTCGCTATCTCCAGGATACCAATTTTGAACTGTAGAATATTTAATTTCAGCATTCTCTAAAGTAACTAACTCAACATTAGCAGCATGAAGTTGGCTTTCATCTCTCATAGGAGCAGTGCAGCCTTCAAGATAACTTACATAACTATTTTTATCAGCTATGATTAAAGTCCTCTCAAATTGACCTGTGTTCATTGCATTAATTCTAAAATAAGTTGAAAGTTCGACTGGACATCTCACTCCCTCGGGAATATAGACAAAAGATCCGTCAGTAAATACGGCTGAGTTTAATGCTGCAAAGGAATGGTCTGCTATTGGAATAACACTTCCTAAATATTTTTTCACTAATTCAGGATGATTTTTAGTAGCTTCAGAAATAGAACAAAAAATAATTCCTAATTCGCTTAATTGTTTTTTATATGTTGTTGCAACAGATACTGAGTCGAATACGACATCGACAGCTACACCCGCTAATTTCTCTTGTTCTTTAATTGGTATTCCAAGTTTTTCATAAGTTTTTAAAATTTCTGGGTCAATTTCATCCAGAGACTTAGGCTTATCTTTAAGACTTTTTGGAGATGAATAATAATAGTAATCTTGAAAATCAATATCGGGGATATCTAATTTTGCCCAATCTGGCTTTGGCATTTTGTTAAATACACTAAAAGCTTTTAATCTCCAGTCTAACATCCATTCAGGTTCGTTTTTTTGGGCAGATATGTATTTTACTATATCCTCGTTGAGGCCTTTAGGAGGCTTGATATCATCAACATCGGTAGAGAATCCATACTTATAATCACTATTGCCTAACTTATTTACTTGTTTAATTGTTTGTTCTGTTGCTGCCATAAGTCTCCGATATATAAGATAATTAAGGAAATTTACAAGAAAATACGAAAAAGTAAGGTTTCTAGTTCAATTTCTGTTTAATTATGCCACCACCAAGTACTCTATCTTGGTCGTAAAGCACACAAGCTTGCCCTTTTGTAATTGCCTCCAAAGGTTCATCAAATTCAAAGGAAAAACCCTCAGAGATTTTCTTTAAAGTTCCTTTTTTTGGCTCAGATAGGGATCTAATTTTGGCAGTACAACTAATTTCAATAGCTGATTGGCTAAAGTCATAATCTGGCATGATAAAATTTAAGTTATCTAACAATAAAGATTTGCCTAAAAGGTCTTTTTTATCTCCAATTATAATTTGGTTAGTCTCTTTAATGATATCAATAACATAAAGAGGATTTTCACTTGAAACACCTATTCCCCTTCTTTGGCCAATAGTGAAATTTTGAATACCATCATGATGGGAAATCACGTTTCCATTAATGTCGATAATATCTCCAGTCTTTTTTTGACTTTTTATAAATTTTTTATAGTCGCCATCGGGAATAAAGCAGATATCTTGGCTATCTTTCTTGTTATAAACAATTAAGCCAAGGTCTTCAGCTATTTTTCTTGTTTTATTTTTTGGAATATCTCCTAAGGGGAATCTTAAGTAGTCCAACTGATCTTGAGTAGTGGAAAAAAGGAAATAACTTTGATCTTTTGATTTATCTTCTGCACGAAACATATGGGCGTTTTTTGCATCACCCTTTCTTTTAATATAATGACCCGTCGCCATACAATCAGCTTCTAATTTTTTTGCAAAATTCATTAAATCTCTAAATTTGACAGTTTCATTACATTTAACACAAGGTATTGGTGTTTCACCATTCTCATAGGCATTTACAAAATAATCAATCACTTCACTTTTAAAAGTTTTTTCATAATTAAAAACGTAATGAGGGATATCTAGTTTTTGTGCAACTCTTCTAGCATCGTAGATATCTAATCCTGAACAACAGGAACCTTTTTTAGCTGATGAGTTAGAAGAATAAAGTTGAAGTGTGATACCTATAACATTATATCCTTCTTGTTTGAGAAGCCCTGCTGTGACGGAGCTGTCTACCCCTCCAGACATGGCAACAACAACAGTTGTCTCTGATGGTTTTTTATTAAATCCTAATGTATTCATTATTAACTTGCTTTTTTGATTGAAACTAATCTATGATCTCTCCTCAATTATGCCAGAAGTATTTATACAAGGTGGAGAAGGAAAACTCCAAGCAAAATACTCACCTAGTGAGCAAGAAAAGCCTAATATAGCAATAGTTCTTCACCCAAATCCTAAACATGGCGGAACTATGGACAGCAAGGTGAATTATGCAGCTTTTAAAGTAATGAAAGAAGCAGGTTTTTCAACACTTAGAATAAATTTTAGAGGAGTTGGAAAAAGTGATGGGGCATTTACTGAAGGCGAAGGTGAATTAAATGATGCTAGTGTTTCGCTAGACTGGCTTCAAAAAAAGAATGAAGATTTCAGATCTTGCTGGATAGTGGGTTTTTCTTTTGGCGCTTGGATAGGGTTCCAAACGTTGATGAGAAGACCAGAAGTAGATGGGTTAATTCTAATAGCACCCCCTGTTAATCTCTATGATTTTAATTTTCTCTCACCCTGCCCTATTAAAACTCTTATTCTCAGAGCAGAACAAGATGAAATAGTAAAAAAAGATAGCCTGAAAGAATTTCATGAGACCTTTAAAAAACAAAAAAATGCTGAGGTTTCTATGGAGACAATTTCTAAATCTAATCATTTATTTGAAGGTAAGCTAGAACCTTTAATGGCATCTATATCTAAATATATAAATAAAAATAAAAGCTAACATTTTTCTCCCAAATAAATATCTTTAGATATTCCAGTAGTAGATTTATAAGTCGAATGAATTTTATTTAAATATCTGATAGCTAATAAGCCCATACCTTGGGACTCAATAAAATCACCATCTAAATCAAAATCATCAATTAAAGAAACATCTCTAAATTTATTTTTAAATAATTTTAATAAAGTTAAGTTTTTTCTACCGCCACCCATAAGTATTATTTTATATTTTTTGTTGTTATCAATAATACGATTTATACTCTCAGGGATAACAGATAGTAAAGTATAGATTACATCTTCTATAAGAAAATCATCTTTGATATCTTTTAAGTATTGGTGAAATTGGTTTCTATCAAGAGACTTAGGTAATTTTTTTTTAAAATATTTATCATTTAATATTTTATCAAATAGGGTATCAATAATCTTACCTGATTTAGATAAATTTCCATTTAAATCAAAATCATAATTTGTTCTTAAACTCAAAATATCATTGATCAATGCATTTCCATAAGAACTGTCTCCTGCTATAATTTTATTATTTTCAATTAGTGTTATATTTGTTACTCCACCAACATTTATAAATATTGATGAACCTGTTTTTAATTGATTAGCAATTATTTGATGATATATGGGAATTATAGGAGCCCCACTACCTCCATTAAGAATATCATTCTTTCTAAAATTACAGATGATAGGAGCATGACTGTTATACTCTAATTTTTTATTGTATAGCTGTATTGAGATTTTTATTGAGGGATCGTGAAAAATTGTTTGTCCATGAATACCAATAACATCAATTTCAATGTTATTTAAAGATATAAAATTGTTAATTGCTGTTTGGTATTCTTTGTTTAATAATTTAAATACATCTAAATCAGCCAAGAAATTACATTTTATAATTTTAAGAAGTTCTTTTTTCAATTGAGGGGAATAAGGTGTGAAATTATTTGAAATTTCTATTACTTCTGAAATGCCGTCTGATTTAATGAGACTACAATCTATGCCGTCTAAAGAAGTTCCTGTCATGCAACCTAGTGCAATATATTCCATTTTATATCTATAAATTTATGCTAATTATAATACATGATTGATTATATACAGTTATTTAAAGATAGACATCTTTTCAATCAATGCACTAATGAGAACGATCTTAATAACCTACTCAATAAGAAAAAGATAGTATTTTACATTGGTTTTGACGCTACTGCGGATGCACTTCATGCAGGTAGCCTCGTTCAATTAAGAGCTATCAAAACTTTAGTTAAACATGGTCATAAAGCGATAGTTTTACTTGGAGGAGGTACAACAAAAATTGGTGATCCTTCAGGTAAAGACACCTCTAGAAAAATTTTAACTTATAAAGAAATACAAACTAACATTGATAATTTTAAAAAAATATTCGAACACTATTTTAGAGATTATAAAAAAAATATAACTTTTATAAACAATGATGAATGGCTAAGTCAGCTTAATTATATTGAACTATTGAGGGATTTAGGAAGCTTTGTATCAATTAATCGAATGTTAACTTTTGAAAGTGTAAAAGAAAGACTTAAGAGGGAGCAATCTTTATCGTTTTTAGAATTTAATTATATGATTTTACAAAGTTACGATTTTCTTCATTTAAATAAAATATATGAATGTGATTTACAAATTGGAGGTTCAGATCAATGGGGCAATATAGTCCTAGGAATGGAAATCATTTCAAAAATTAATAAAAAAAATGCTTTTGGATTAACTACTCCGCTTTTGACAACATCTTCTGGGAAAAAAATGGGTAAAACTGAACAAGGAGCCGTATGGATCGATCAAAATAAATTTAGCTCATATGATTTTTATCAATATTGGAGAAATGTTGATGATAATGATGTAGAAAAACTTCTTTTAATATTTAGCGATTTAGACAAAGAGGAAATTAAGAAAATAGTATTAGAAGATATAAATAAAGCAAAAAAAAATTTAGCATATCTAGTAACTACAGACTGTCATTCTGAGGAGTCTGCTAAACAAGCAGAAGAAAAAGCAATTTCTATCTTTGAGAAAAATATGTCTGACAATATAGATGAAATTGATTTTGATATAAAAAGCCAAATTAAAATTTTTGAAGCTATTACCTCCAAAAATTTAGTTTCTTCAAAATCAGAAGCTAAAAGATTAATTGAAGGTGGTGGTATTAAGTTAGGAGACGATCAAATTAAAGATATTAATCACAGTATAACTCAAAAAGATAATGGTAAAATTTTAAAAATTGGAAAGAAAAAGTTATTTAAATTAAAATTTAATTAGATAATAAATTGCTTATTTGACTATTTACTAAATCTAAGTCTTCCTTACATTTTCCTGCTCCCGCATAATGTCCATAATTTGATGGAATAATTTCTACCCTACCTTTTTTTAAATATTTTGCCTCTTCAAGGTTTTCTTCAGGAGGAAAATATAAGTCATTACTACCAGGCATTAAAACAACATTAGCTTCTATAGATGATAAAGCATCTTCTAAGTTTCCTTTAAACATATCATTGTCACTTATATCGTGATGCTGCCATGTTCTAATCATAGAAAGTAGATCGTTTGCATCCCTTTTATAGTAAATAGTTCTCCAAAGTTTATCTAGAACCTCCTGAGGTGTTTTAAAACCTTCTTTTATATATAGTTTCTCCCTAAACCAATTTTGACCTAAGGCCCAGCCAGCCCAAGCCATAGCCATTGTTGTCTTTCCCGCATTTGGCTGTTCTTCATAGTTTCCATTATTCCAATTAAGATCTGAGGTTAATGCAGCATACATTCCTTCCAAAAATACATGTGTGTGACCACTGGTTTTAGCGTGTGCGCACATTGCTACAATATTTTCAACCATTTTGGGATATTGGGCAGCCCACTGATAAGCTTGTTGACCTCCCATGGACCAACCTACGATTAATTTTATTTTTTCTATATGAAAGACTTCTTTTAATAATTGATATTGAGCAGAAACATTATCTTGAATAGTAATTAATGGGAAATTAGGTCCATTTAAAGGTGATGGACTATTACTTGGAGAGGTTGAGACTCCATTACTAAACATATTTGGAATTATAATAAAATAATTATCAGGATTTATTTGTTGATCTTTACCAATAAGATATTCTTGTTCAAGATGAGTTCCTGCATATCTTGTTGGATATAAGACTACATTAGATTTATTATCATTAAGATTACCAAAAGCTAAATAACTTAAATTTAAATCAACTACTTTTTGGGATTTTAGTTTAAAGTTATCAAGCTTAAATGACTTTAATTCTTTTTTATTTATCAATTAAAATAACTTTAGGTACTCTTTGATTTCCCAATCAGTTGTAGTTGTATGGTATCTTCTCCATTCATCATACTTGTAACCAATAAAGTTTTTTAACATAGACTCAGAAAAGACCTCTTTAGTCAAAGGATCCTCTTTAAATGCATCTATAGCTTCTAATAAGTTTCTTGGAAGAGTCTTAATATTTTTTCCCTCTTCTTCAGAAATATCATAAAGGCTCTTATTCGTTGCTTCTGGTGGTTCCATTTTCTGAGTAATCCCTTTGGTAGCAGCTGCTGACAGTAATGAAAAAGTTAAGTAAGGATTCTGAGTTAAATCTGAAGCCCTATCTTCAATGCAATATCTATTTTGAGGAAGTCTTATCATAGAGGATCTATTATTGTTACCATAAGTCATATGTGTAGGAGCCCAAGTATGCATACCACCGTCAAGACCCTCGACCGAAGGAACAAAACCATTGTATGAATTAACTGTTGGGCAAGCGAGAGCGGTTATTGCAGCCCCATGGTCTAATATACCAGCAACAGCATTGTAAGCTCTAGATGAAAATTTATCTCCATCTTTATAAATATTTTTATTACCCTCACTGATACACTCAACACTATGGTTAATATGAGCTCCTGATCTCCAGTCACTTATCTGTGTTTTAGGCATAAAAGATACGAAATATCCATGTTTTTTTGCTATTTCTTTTAATAAGACCCTTAAAAAAACAAATCTATCAGCCATACCAAGCATATCAGTATAGCCAAAATCTAATTCGTATTGACCGTATGCTCCTTCAGCTACAACATCATGAAGATCCCAATGCAAATCATTATTTAAAATATCAATCACTTCTTTTAAAAAATTCATACCATCAATAGAATATTCAGCATCATAACCAAATGCCTGTCTTCTTAAGGGGATAGGATCGTTGTCAATTGCCTTAACTGGTTTTCCATCTTCCCATTTCATCAAAAAAAATTCAGGCTCAATACCAACATAGAATTTTAAATCGGCCTTAGCGTTCTTGTAAATTTGTTTTTTTAAAGTTTGTCTTGGACAAACATCATAAGGTTTACCATTCCACCATAAGTCAGAAAATACCCAAGCACATGTTTTATCCCAAGGGCAAATAACTAAACTGTCTAAATCAGGAACAGGAATTTGATCATTATCAGCCGGTGTTAATTCAGGTACAAAAGATACTGAATGAACAGCAAACTGAGGGCCTTTGCCAGAGCATAAATCTTCAATGTCACATATTGGCATTGGTTTAGTTTTGGGACTTCCTAAAAAATCTATCCAGTTTGAGTAAATATACTTAACTCCTTTAGATACTAAATCTTTTTTGATTTCTTGAACCTTCTTAGGATCAGGTAAGCAGTCTTTAAAATTGTCTATATATTCACCCATAGAAATCTCCTCTTTAAATATAAAGAATATTATATGATGTTAAAAATATTTTTCATTAAGAATAATTATTTAATTATGGTAAGTTTTTTTTATGAACATAAGTTACTTTAAGAGATCTTGGATCCGATATTATAAGAGAGGTTTTTTTACAGGATTACTAATAATGAGTTTTATTTTAGTGATAGATCAATTTCTTTCTAATCCATTGTTCTTTAATAAGATAACAAGTCTAGATGTTTTTTTATTTATTTTATCTACAATTTTTTTTGGATCAGTTTTTTGCGGAATCCTCTCAATATTTTTCTTAGTGGTAGTGGTGTTGGCAACTAAAGAGAATAATTAGATAAGAATTTTTAACCAATTTTCTATTTCTAACTTTCTGTTGTATTTATCTTCTAATTCTAAAGACTCTAATTTACTTAATAATAAGCTAAATTCATCTTCAGTCATTAATTGAAGATAGTTCTTTTTCCAATATTTCATTAAATTGCCTATAAAGTTATAAGGTAATTCTGGATGATACTGAGTGCAGAAAATATTTTTATCTTTATGTGCTATTGATTGAATAGATAAATTATTTTGAGAAATAACTTCAAATTCAGAGCATAGACTTTCTAAACAATCGTAGTGATGACCTGGGGCCGAAAAAGTATCTTGTTTGTTTTCATAAACATTATGATTTTTAATTATTTTAATATTATCAGAGCAGCCAAATTCTGGTTTTGTGCTTTTTTTTATGGTGTCACCAAAACAAGTTGCTACAACTTGAAGGCCCCAACAGCTTCCCCATAAAGGTTTTTCTAATTTCAAAATTTTTTCACAAATTATTAATTGGTCTCTGTTATGTTGATTGGATGTATAAATATTGCCCAAACCCCCTGTCCAAAGAAATGCATCATAGGAGCTAAATTCAAAACTATTAATGTCTTCTTCATATGAGTTAAAGACTGAAATTTGGGAATTATTTATTTTAGATGATATTATGTTATTAAAAAAGTGGTGTTGGTATACACAATTAGCTTTATCATGCTCTTGGTCATGGACTTTTTCCATGCCGCTAATAATTAAAAATTTCAAAATTACTTATTAGATCTTGTAAACTTATTAAGGATATAATCGTTATCTTTTTTAGCTATTTTTCTTAAGATAAAGAACATAAATATTACCCATATAACAGCTGCTATGATCCTATTTTCTAGAACTAAACTGACAATATTTTGAAAAAAATAGTTTGATGTATTGTAATCCATATAAAATTAATAGGCGGGGATAATCCCCGCCTTAATTATAAAGTAATTATTTAGTTTTGTTAGCAGTATCTGACTCGTGTCTTGCTGCAAGCATTGTAACAAGTATTAGCAAGGCTGTAACAAGAAGAGTCCAGAATATTAACGTACCTTCACTATTGGCAGATGTGAAATAAGCATCTACACCCTCCCAACTATTTTCAGGTCCTGGCCATGAATTCATAATTTATCCTTTCCTTATACTTTATGCTGACGTATGTGCTCTTAGACCCAGTTCAGCCTGATCGATACCTGCTATTTGAACAGCATCTGGAACTCTTAACCATCCCATCATTTTCATGACAAATGATACTCCATATCCAGGAACAAAACCTACTAAGAACATTACAATACATCCAACTAATTGACCGCCAAAGCTTGTTGGTGGAATATCACCTGCTGCTGGATAACCAGAAGCAAACAATCCCATGGCAACTACACCCCAGATACCGGCTACACCGTGAACTGAAACAGCTCCAACTGGATCATCAATTTTGAAGACACTATGCAACCAATTATTCGCAGGAATAATTATCACACCTCCAACAAAACCAAGAACAAAGGCTAATCCTGGATACCAGACGTCTAGTCCTGAAGCGCAGGAGAATATACCCGCAAGACCACCTGACATCATCCAAAAAGGATTACCTTTACTCATCCAGAAAGCGCCAATCATGCCTCCGGCTAGACCCATTAAAGTGTTGAATGCAAATGAAGATAGAGTTGCTGGGGCACCATAAATATTAACCCAACCGCCTAAATCAGCACCAGCCCAGATTAAACAACCACCTAAGAATCCGAAGAAACCAACGATGATCATCAACAGACCAACAAAAGAAAATCTTAAATCATGACCTTCAATTTCATTAGCTGAGCCATCAGCATTATACTTACCTACTCTTGGGCCAAGATTCAGAATAACACCAAATGCAAACCAACCAGCAATCATGTGTACAACACCTGCTGCACCAACATCATGATAGCCAAATTGTGTTACTAACCAGCCATCTGGATGCCATCCCCATGCAGCGCCTAAGATCCAACAAACTGAACCTAAAAGTACAGCTAGGAAAACAAATGCACTTATTCTAATTCTTTCAAGCACTGCACCTGAGAAAACAGATGCTGTAGTACATGCAAATAGAGTAAATGCTGCCCAGAATACACCAGTAGCTTGGTCACTTAACATTGGGCCCATGGAGACATTCCATGGAGTTCCGTAACCTTCTAAATCAATAGGAGTGAAACCTCCTGGGAACGCTAAATAGATATACCAACCAAATAACCAAAACGTCGGAATCATAAAAGCGAACGCTAATAAGTTTTTTACAGCCGAAGAAACAGCATTTTTAAATCGAGATGCTCCCACTTCGTACATTAAAAAACCAACGTGAATTGTGATCATTAACGCAGTACACCACCAATAGTATGCTTCCATACTAACGTTGGCTTGCGTCGTCACAAACACTTCTAGTTCTTCAAGTGTCATATTAATGACCTCCTTATTTATTTTTATAAAAATAATAAAGAAAAGTGAAACTCATCTCCTAAAATACACATGAGAATCGTTTTACCTATCCTTAAAATTATTTTACTTTTTAATTACATAATTATAAGATTAAATAAATTTAAATTTGATAAAAATACATTGATTTATAAGGGTTTTTTTTTATTATAAGCACCTGAATCATGCGCGTATATCACATAGAGGGGTAAAAAATAATGGCTACAAATCTTCACCAATTTGCAAAAAAAAATGGAGTTAAATATTTCTTCGTCAGCTTTGTAGACTTATTTGGAGTACTAAGGTCTAAATTAGTTCCAGCAACTGCGATAGATGAAATTCAATCGGAGGGAGCTGGCTTTGCAGGTTTTGCCACATGGCTAGACATGTCCCCTGCTGACTCAGATATGTTTGGCATGCCTGATGGTGATAGTGTTATTCAACTCCCTTGGAATAAAGAAATTGCTTGGGTGGCCTCTGACTTATATATGAATGGAAAACCAGTAGAAGCCTCACCCAGAGTAGCTCTTAAAACACAAATAGCTAAAGCCAATAAGCTTGGAATGTACATGAAATCCGGAGTTGAATGCGAATATTTTTTAGTAAGCTCTGATGGAACTTCTTTGTCAGATCCGAAAGATACTCAAGAAAAACCTTGTTATGACTCATCTGCTTTAATGAGAAGATATGATGTTATTACTGAGATATGCGACTCAATGATTACCTTGGGATGGAAGCCTTATCAAAATGATCACGAAGATGCCAATGGTCAATTTGAAATGAACTGGGATTTTTCAGATTGTTTAAAAACGGCAGATAGACATGCTTTCTTTAAATTTATGACAAAAACTATTGCAGAGAAACATGGTTTAAGAGCTACTTTTATGCCGAAGCCCTTTACTAATTTAACAGGTAATGGCTGTCATAGTCATATCTCTGTTTGGGACAAGACGGGTAAAAAGAATTTGTTTTTAGATAAAAAAGACGAATTAGGACTATCAAAAACTGGCTATCACTTCTTAGGAGGAATAGTAAATAGTGCTGATAAAATGGCAGCTATCTTTAACCCTACAGTGAATAGTTACAAAAGAATTAATGGATCTGTGACACTCTCTGGAGCGACATGGTCACCTAGTTCAATTACTTGGGCGGGTAATAATAGAACTCATATGGTAAGAGTTCCTGGACCTGGTAGATTTGAATTAAGATTAATGGATGGTGCATCTAATCCCTATTTACTCCAAGCTGGTAGTTTGATGTTAGGATTAGATGGAGTCCTTAATAAAAGAGATCCTGGAAAAAGACTTGATATTAATATGTATACTGAGGGTCATAAGGCAGGAAAAGTCAAAAAACTGCCCCTCAATTTATTAGACTCAATTAGAATTTTTGACTCATCTAAAGTTATAAGAGAGGGCTTTGGAAATCAGTTTGTAGATAGCTATGTGAAGCTTAAAAATAAAGAGTGGGAGTCATATTCAAGAAATCTTTCTCAATGGGAAAGAGATGCAACTCTAGATTGCTAAGAAAATGACATCACCTGAAATTCTAAGAGAAAAATTTCTTGATTGGCAGTGCCAATCTAGGATACAGGCATTTAGAGTTGAAGGAGGTAGACCTAATTCAGCAATGTCACCTATTCTTCTTGATAGAAAGGGGAATGAATTAAGTAAAATCATAGTGGTAATCACTGAAAATGACCCTGTTAATACTACAAAAATGTTTGAACACACTTTTAAGCAAACTTATGATCCAGCGACCAGGTTTGATAAAATGAATAAGTTTTTGTCTTCGGAATATTTTATAGATAGGAATAGTTTTTCAGACTCTTTGTTCGCAACATTTCCATTTGATTCCAAGATAACTAAAAAAATTTTAAAAGACAGTGAATGCACTCTTGACTTTATTCACCTCTCTACAAATTATAGATTAGTATGCACACCCTTTATGTTAGAAAGGGATGAAGTTCACTGGGAAAACATCTTTTGGCATAATAAAAATTTTAATCCCGGCCTTGGAAATGATATTGAAATTATCAAATTCATTCCCGATTGGGTAAAATCAAAACTTATAAGAATAACTGATTAAAAAAAAATTTATTCTACTAATTTAAAGTTATCACCCTTAGCATAAGTTCTCTTAAGCTGGACTAATGGATGATCTGGTGACATTTGAAATTTTATTAACAATTCTCTTGCTACCATATCTCTATCTTGCTGGTCTTTGGGTAACTTCATTTTTTTAGGAAGAGTTATCCAAGCATTTGCATTTCTATCAAATACAGCAGGGTTTTCTCCCTCAAATCCCATATGGATATCTTCTAACCAATTAAGATCATCCCATCCCATTATATCGATATATTTTTTAAGAAAAGGTGTGATTTTTTTATAATCAGGTATTAGATTAACATCATAACGATAACCAATATGCTGACCTATCATCTTTTCTCTTGATGATTTGATCTCTTTATCTTTTAACTTAGCACCACCAACAACCTTATATCCAGAACTGGAAGCAGAGTCTTTCTTTGCTTTTTTCTTTATATTTTTTTTAGTTGTTTTTTTTATTGTTTTTTTTGTAACCATATTTAACTGAACTATCTAAATTGAGTGATAGTTGTCTACTCCTACTGTTAAGTTAGTTCCTGCAAGTGGCACTTTAGCCATAGCTGAGGACTCCATAGTTAGAGCTGCTAAATCTTCAGGTTCTAAGGAATGTATATTTGTTTTACCACATGCTCGAGCTAGCATTTGACACTCAAGAGTCATGGTGCTTAGTAAGTTATATACTCTTTCAGATGCTTCCGTTGGATCTAGTCTACTTCTTAAAATTGGATCTTGTGTAGCTACACCAACAGGACATCTACCAGTATGACAGTGATAGCAAAATCCAGCTTCAACTCCCATTTCTTTTTCATAATCAGCTTCTGGAATGTCTTTATTGCAATTTAGAGCTACTAAACCTGCTGTACCTATTGCAATAGCATCGGCACCTAAGGCTAATGCTTTAGCCATATCAGCTCCATCTCTTATACCTCCAGCAAAAACAAGAGAGACTTTTCCAGACATGCCTACGTCATCTAGAGCTCTTCTAGCTTCTCTGATAGCGCCAATTCCAGGAATACCTGTATTCGCAGCAGCGATATGAGGTCCAGCAGCAGTGGAACCTTCCATTGAGTCTAAAAATATGGAGTCTGGGTCACATTTAGCTGCCATTCTTACATCGTCATATACCCTCGATGCTCCAAGTTTTAGTTGAATAGGAACTTGGTTATCTGTTAATTCTCTGAGTTCTTGAACTTTTAATGCTAAATCATCTGGGCCCATCCAATCAGGATGTCTTGCTGGTGATCTTTGGTCAATACCAGCAGGAAGAGATCTCATTTCAGCAACTTGATCTGTAACTTTTTGGCCCATTAGGTGACCACCCATACCAACTTTTTGTCCTTGGCCAATAAAAACCTCAATAGCATCCGCTAGTTGTGCGTGATGGGGATTGAAACCATACCTTGACTGAATACATTGGTAATACCATTTATTAGAATACCTTCTCTCATCGGGGATCATTCCACCTTCACCGGAACAAGTAGCACTACCCGCCATAGAAGCACCTCTTGCTAAAGCTGTTTTGGCTTCATATGAAAGGGCACCAAAACTCATACTAGTAATATAAACAGGGACATCTAATTTAATTGGATTTTTAGCTCTTGGACCAATAATAGTTTCTGTTAGGCATTTTTCTCTATATCCTTCAATAACAAATCGAGTAAGTGTTCCTGGTAAAAATACAAGATCATCCCAATGGGGAATTTTTTTCATCAGTGCCATACCACGCATACGGTATCGACCTAATTGTGCTTTAATATGAATATCATCCATTACCTCAGGGGTAAAAATAGAATTCTGTCCTAAAAGTTGTGTATTACGTTTACTCATTTGTTCTCCTAACCTAGTATACCTTTCTTTTCTGCAGGCTCTAAGTTGTCATAGTTCCACAACATTCTTCCTGCAACATATTTTTTAAACTTTGAAGCTGGCACTTTTGTTTCAATTTCAGCATTTTTAAATTTTTGCTCAAGCCATCTTACTTCATGTTCATTCATTTCTCCCTCAACGCAGTCTGTACCAAGAGATTTTGGTTCTCCACCAACAAATATTATTCCATCATACATAGAGTCTCCCATGTTGGCGCTAACATCACCACATACTATTATTCGACCTCTTTGCATCATAAAACCTGTGTAAGCTCCAGCGTTTCCACCGATTAGGATGGTACCGCCTTTCATGTCAATTCCTGTTCTAGCTCCTGCATTACCTTTAACGATTAAATCTCCACCTCTTAAGGCGGCACCAAAACATGATCCAGCATTATTTTCTACAACAACTTTACCAGACATCATATTTTCAGCACAAGACCATCCGACTCTACCATTAATTCTTACTGTCGGACCGTCTATGCAGCCAACGCCAAAGTAACCTAAGCTTCCTTCAAATATCAGATTTAACTTGTTAAGAATACCAACGCCGAGAGCGTGCTTTGCTCCTGGATTTTTAATTACAACTGACCCATAGCCATCTCTTAGGGCATCTCTAATTTTTTGGTTTAATTGGTTTCCGTCTAACTTTTCACAATCTATCTCAATTCTTTTATTAAAGTCAACCTCGTGGTTTCCATAATAAGTAAAATTTTCTTCTTCAGTAATGTCAAAAAAGAGTTTCTGGGATCTACCAGATAAGTTTTCGTCATCAAAAGCTGTACTTTTTTTCTCTAGACCTGCCATACTTTTACCTCCGCTTCATAAGGGTCGTAAGTTTTAATTTCATGTGGAAATATGTTTCTAATAGCCACCTCTTCAGATGCACAAGCTACAATATCTTCACCTTCATAGATAACCATAGGTTTTGCAGCCATGTGATCTTTAGCCATTCCTAACTGGTCTTTTGTTGAAACAATATATGTAAAAACACCATCTAATTCATCTAAACTGTCGTGCATAGACTGTTCAAGATCAATACCTTTAGCCATTTTATCAGCAATATAAACAGCAATAATTTCAGAGTCACAATTTGAATTAAATCGATATCCACTTCTCTCCAAAATTCTTCTGTTACCCCAATAATTAGTCAATTGTCCGTTATGAACAACAGCTACATCTTGGTATGGAAAAGCCCAGTAAGGGTGAGCAGACTTGATATCAACGTCTGACTCGGTTGCCATTCTTGTGTGTCCAATGCCATGTGTTCCCATAAATTTATTTAATCCATATTGATCAGCCACAGTGGTAGCATCACCAAGGTCTTTAATTAACTCTAAACCTTTACCAATTGAAAGGATTTCAGTATTTTCAACAGTCTCTATAGCCTTAGCTAACTCTTCTAAATTTTCACTTTTATAAGTAAATTCGTATCTAAAAGCGTAAGGAGTGCTATTGGATTGCTTTGTAATTTTAGCCCCATGAGTTTTCATTATTGCATCTACTTGTTTTTTTCGATCTTTGAGAACTTCTGGATCTTCGGACTTGCTTGAGCTTTGCTCGGCTGCATTCTCCGATACTTTAAAACGAAGGATAAAGCCATCTTTTTTGGGTTTACCATACATGGCATAACCAGTTGAGTCAGGACCTCTATGCTTAATTCCTTGAAGCATAAGACTCATTTGTTCTCCTACGTTAACATTTTTCTTTTTATTAATTACTCCAGCTATTCCACACATACTTTTCTCCTTATAATTATTTTATGGCAAGCAATCCAAATATTTATCAAGATCCCACTGAGTTGGAGTTGCTAGGAACTCTTCCCACTCATCTCTTTTATATTCAGTGAACACTCTTAACATATCTCCAGGCATTGCATCTTGGATAAGTTTATCTTTGTCTAACTTGTCAAGAGCCTCTCCCAATGTCATTGGTAATTTTTCTTTACCAGCATTTGCTTCATACATGTTTTGTTGTTCGGGTTTACCTGGATCCATCTTTTCTTCAATTCCATGACCAAAAGCAGCTAACAGGCCTGAACCCATCAAATAAGGATTATGTGCCGAGTCAACAGAACGATATTCAAATCTTCCTGGCGCTGAAACCCTTAAACCACAAGTTCTATTTTGATAACCCCAGTCAGCATAAACAGGAGCCCAAAAACCAGCATCCCATAGTCTTCTATAAGAATTAACTGTTGATGAACCTAGTGCTGTCAAAGCAGGAAGGTGCTCCATTACTCCACCGATAGCGTTCAATCCTATCTTACCTGGAATTTTTCTGTCATCAGTATCTGGCATAAAGACATTCTCTCCACCTCTTCGGTGATGATAAATTTGCTCCATTCCGGGAAGAGCCTTTACATCATTACCACATGGAATGAGTTGATCTTCACCATCTCTCCATAGGGAAATGTTAGTATGACAACCAGATGCTGAAACTCCAACAAAAGGTTTTGATAAAAAGCATGCTATTAAATTAAACTCTCTAGCTACTTGGGCACAAATCTGCCTGTAAGTAGAAAGTCTATCTGCATTTCTTAAAACATCATCATAATTGAAATTTAATTCTAACTGGCCAGGTGCATCTTCATGATCGCCTTGAATTATATCAAGACCCATAAGTCTAGAGTATTCGATAACCTTCATGTAAACTGGTCTTAAAGATTCAAACTGATCTATATGATAACAATAAGGTTTTGAGAACCCGGAACCTGTAGGAGTTCCATCTTCGTTCTTGGTCAACCACATCATTTCAGGCTCAGTTCCTGCTCTTAATTCTAAGCCATGTTTTTCTTTAAATTCTCTATGTTGTCTTTTTAGATTTCCTCTACAATCTGAAGTTAAGAAACCACCTGGATCTTCATCTTCTTCTCTATTTCTAAAACAGGTACAAAAAACTCTAGCAATTCTTTTATCCCAAGGAAGTTGAATAAAAGTTTCTGGATCTGGAATACCAACTAATTCGTGAGCCTCCGGTCCATAACCAATATAATCACCATTTCTATTTGTAAATAAGTTTGCTGTAGATCCATAAACTAACTGAAAACCTTTTTGAGCAACTGTTTCCCAATGGTCAGCAGGATAACCCTTACCAACAATTCTACCTGTGACTGAAATAAATTGGTAATAAATGTACTCAACACCTAATTCATCAATCTTTTTTCTAACTTTTTTTACGTTTTCATTTCTTTCTTTATCTGAAACGTATGTTTCTAATGCTGTCATTTTTTTATTCCTCCTAATACATCAACTCCAAGGGAACGGGCTGTTTGAGACCGGATGTAATTTCCCTTCTTCATAACGAGAAAACCTGAAAGGTTCTAAAATATCAGATTTATTCCCAAGTACTTCATCAGATACTAGATCGCCTATCCCTGCCATCTTATATCCATGATTTGCGTCAGCTATAATATACACATTTTCTCTGTATTGGTCGAATACTGGAAAACGATCTGGAGTCACACAACCTACTCCACCAGCCTTTTGTCTTTTATACTGTGTGTGGCATCCATCAAACTGCTTTTGGCAAAATGCTAAAGCAGACGTAAACTTGTCTTCAAATGAAGCTCTTGGTTGAAATTCCTCTGACTTATGTCCATAAGGATCCATTTTCACTTCATTTACAGGTTTGGTAATATCATAAGGTGATGAACCTCCTTGAATACCATTTCTATAAACATCAGGCTTATAGTAAAAACCCCACATCTCATTTTCATGGATAGTCTCACCCGTCTTAATGGAGATTAATGGAGATTCAGTATCTACGTGGATGACAGGATACTCTTTTCCTTGAGCTGTTTTATAATTATTAGGATTAACCTCAAGTTCCCCCTCCTCTAAAGCCATGTAAGACCACATTGGAATATCATCAGTAAATGAACCATCTGCTTTTTTAATTTTAACAGAATTAGGAAGCTCTAATATCTCCCAAAATTTTCTAACCCACGGTCCAGCAGCAACAACCAATTGCGTACATTCAATAGTGCCTTGATTTGTTTCTACAGCAGAAACAGCGCCACTACCATTAGATGAAATTAAATTTGTTACTTCAACACCCTCTAAAATTTTTGCACCTGCAGACTCAGCTAATTTTTTAAAACCCATATTAGCACCGATGTTTGCACCATACCCAGAATTTTTTTCATGTAGAACGGAAGTAATACCTTCAGCTTGCCAATCAGGTAGCATGTCCTTCATATATTTATCACAATCAGAGGCACCCTCAATAAAAGTGGAGTCATAGCCAATTTCTTTTTGCTGATGATATACTTCTGACATTCCTTCATGCATAAGTTGAGAGTTAATCTGCATATAACCAACTGGTCTAAAGGTTAGTTCTTCTGCATTTTCATTCCAAACATTTACAGAGTGAGCCATTAACCGTCTCATTGCAGGTTGGTAGTAATTATTTCTAACGATTCCACAAGCTACACTCGTTGCGCCTTCACCGACTTTTGTTTTTTCAAGAACAACTACTGAATTTTCTTTTAGTTGTCCTTTACTAGCTAATTTTTTAGATAAGTGCCATGCAGTACTGAGGCCATGAATACCCGCCCCTATAATTAAGTATTCACAATTTGATGGTAAGCTCATTACTAAATCCTCCAGTTGGTAATATGTATTTTGATCATAGGAAAGAGAAAAAACACTTATTGTTTCAAATTATGGAACAAAAAAATTAAAAAAAACGTTATTTATCAACAATTAAATTAGAAATTCTAGTTGAGGCCTTTTGCAATAATTGGACATAGTCAGGCATTGTCTTGGGATTCATAAGATTCTTACTACCAGACAATGAGATTCCCGCAAAGGATCTTTTATCACTATCTAATATGGCAACACCAATTCCATAAGTATTATCAAAGGCCTCACCATAGTTTAAAGAGTATCCCACGTTTCTAATTTTAGATAAATGTTTTTTAAGATCGTTTAAATTACTTATAGTGTTATTAGTATGAGGATAAAAATTATACCTTTTATAAACAGCAGCTATTTCATTTTCCGGTCTATATGCGAGCATCACTTTGCCTAAAGCACAGCAATGTGCATCTAACCTCATTCTAAATGTACGATGGGAGGCATCACTATTTACACTTGATATTTTATCTGAATGAACAATTTGTGAACCCTCTAGCATCGCTAGATAGGTTATTAAATTTGTTTGACTGGAGATTTCTTCTAAAATTTCTCTAGAGGTTTCAGATATGGATTGCAAATAATCAGAAGTCTCTCCAAATTGAAAAGCCTTATGACCCATAATATATGTGTTAGAGATATTATTTTTATGAATGTAGCCTAATTGAGATAATACAGATAGTAATCTAAAAGTAGTTGTTCTAGAGATAGCAGCCTTTCTAGAAATATTGGCAGCTTTTAGAGGGAATAAAGATTTAGATAAAATTTCTAAAATCTTAAAAGATTTCTCTAAAGACTTATTAATATATTTTAGACTTTTCATCAAAAACACCTCCTACACAAAATGTTTCACTATATGAAATTTTCAAAATATCAAATAATTTAGAATTTAACAACAAGCATATTTAGAGAAACTATATTTTTTAATCGCAGATAAGACTTTTAGATATGAATTAAATTAATATTAAAATTTACTGCCAGGTATCCAACTAGTACCCGTAAGAGGAACTCTTGCCATAGCAGCAGCTTCAACAGTTAATGCACATAAGTCCTCAGGTTCTAAGTTATGTAAATCATTTTTTCCACAAGCTCGTGCAATAGTTTGAGCTTCTAAAGTCATGACTTTGAGATAATTAGATAATCTCTTTCCTGCCTTTACAGGATCTAATCTTTTCATTAGCTGAGGATCTTGAGTATTAATACCTGAAGGATCTTTACCTTCATGCCAATCATCAAATGCGCCAGCTGTAGTTCCTAGTTTATTATAATCACTTTCCCATTTAGGGTCATTATCCCCCAAAGCTATCAGTGCAGAAGAACCAATAGAAACAGCATCTGCTCCCAAGGCTAAAGCTTTAGCAACATCTGCTCCATTTCTTACACCACCTGAAACAACTAATTGAACTTTTCTATGCATGTCTAAATCTAGTAAGGCATCAACCGCCGGCCTTATACACGCCAGTGTTGGTTGACCAACGTTTTCTATGAAAACTTCTTGAGTAGCTGCAGTTCCTCCTTGCATACCATCTAGAACGACAACATCAGCTCCTGCTTTAACAGCTAATGCAGTATCATAATATGGTCTTGCTCCAGCAAGTTTAACAAAAATTGGAACCTTCCACTCAGTAATTTCTCTAAGCTCCAGGATCTTAATTTCTAAATCGTCTGGTCCTGTCCAATCAGGATGACGGCAAGCTGATCTTTGGTCTATGCCTTTAGGAAGTGTTCTCATTTCTGCGACTCTGTCACTTATTTTCTGACCTAATAGCATTCCTCCTCCACCAGGTTTTGCCCCCTGTCCGATTACAACTTCTATGGCATCAGCTTTTCTTAAATCATTTGGGTTCATGCCGTATCTAGAGGGTAGTAGCTGGTAGACTAAATGCTTAGATTGCCCTCTTTCCTCTGGAGTCATACCACCATCACCTGTAGTTGTAGAAGTTCCAGCTATACTAGCCCCTCTGCCTAGAGCTTCCTTAGCAGGACCTGATAGCGCTCCAAAACTCATACCCGCAATAGTAATTGGGATGTCTAGTTTTAGAGGATTTTTTGCATATCTCGTTCCTAGCGTAACTTTTGTATTACATTTCTCTCTATAGCCTTCCAAAGGATATCTCGACATAGAAGCTCCAAGAAAAAGAAGATCATCAAAGTGAGGAAGTCTTCTTTTAGACCCTCCACCTCTAATGTCATAAATACCAGTTTCAGCTGCTCTTCTTATTTCTGAATTTGTGTATTCATCAAAAGTCCAAGACTGACGGGGAGTTGTTTTAATTTTATTGCTCATGGTTAATACTCTGACACATTATCGATATTAAAATTGTATAATTTTTTAGCTGATCCATATTTCTTAAAATCTTTAGGTTTAACATTTTTAATACTACCTTTTTTTAATAATGATGTGAGCAGTTCTAAATCTTTTTTTGTAACTTTCTTTTCTTCGCAATCTGCTCCAAGAGATTTAACAGACCCTCGAACAAATAACTTTGCTTCATAGAGACTATCACCAAGAGCCTCTCCAGCATCTCCGCAAACTACCATATTTCCTGATTGCGCCATAAATGCTGACATATGCCCCACAGATCCTTTGACTATTATATCGATACCCTTCATAGATATTCCACATCTTGAACTGGTATCTCCATCAATAATAAGCGTTCCGCCATGAGCGGTAGCTCCAGCAGATTGAGATGCATTGCCTTTAACATGGACTTTTCCTGACATCATATTCTCTGCTACCCCTGTTCCCACATTACCTTCAATTGTAACCAAGGCTTTTTGATTCATTCCCGCGCAATAATATCCAACATGACCTTTAACTGTAACTTCCATTTCATCTTTTAGTCCTGCACAAACTGCATGATTACCACTTGGGTTAGAAATTAAATAATTTCTTAAATTTGATTTAGGATCTAAATTTTGAAGAACACTATTAACGTCTCTTAGCGACTTTTTCTTTAAGTCTAATTTGATTACTTCCCCCATGAATAAACTACTCCTGGTTCTGGTTCAAATATTTTTGCAGCGTTAACACCTGGTAAATGAGCCATCGCTTGAAATTCAGAAGCAATAGCTACATAGTCGTTCGTCTCGGCTATTACTGCAGGCTTACATGCGATTTCATCTCTTACGATAGCGAAGCCCTCTTTGGTACCTGTTATGAAAGTATAAAAACCATCTAAATCCTTTAGTCCATTGACAAGAGTATCTTTTAAAGAAATTTTTTTTGATAAGCTATTTGAAATGTAACCTGCTGCTACCTCTGTATCGTTTTGAGAGTCGAATGTTTGACCTTGTTTTATAAGATTTCTTCTTAAATTATTATGATTAGATAATGAACCATTATGAACTAAGCATTCATCTTGACCAGTTGAATATGGATGAGATCCATTAGTTGTAATAGCACTTTCTGTAGCCATTCTTGTATGGCCAATAGCGTGCGTTCCTGAAAACTTATCTAATTGAAAATTTTTAATTACTTCTTTGGGGTTTCCTACTTGCTTAAAGATCTCTATAGATTTTCCGTATCCTACAAGAGATACATTTTTTAAATCTGAAGAAATAAATGAAAGTAGTTTTTTAGGATTTTCTTCTGAGGTTATTATGACATGATCTGAGTGTTGTTTTAGTTTTAACTTTTTGAATTTTTTTGTAATTATTTTTTTAAAAGCACTAAAAGAAAAATCATTTAAAAGACAAATGGAATATTTATATTCTTTTGGTTTTTTATTATTTGAATAAATAGCAAATCCTGCGCTATCAGGACCACGAGTGGCCATACCTTCCATCATTCCTGTTAAATACTTACCCAGATCCTTAGAAAGTTTTTTATTTTTTAAATAGATACCAACAATTCCACACATTTTTATTCCCCGATGAAACCATATTCTAGAGCGGAGTCGGTAATGCTGTGGTAAAAGGATCCACCAAAACTTCTTAGGCAAAAAAGTCTAAACGTAAGTGGCTGATCATCAATAAAATCGAGCATAAAACTGATACCGTTATAAGATGAATTGGCACAGTTATTTTTTGTAAACTCAGAATTATTTAAATTCAAAGGAGTACCCTTTTTTAAAACATCAATAGCGTGCAATCCTGAGATTTCTATTCCAGCTCTAGAGTGAGAAAGATCAGTAACAGCAAAATCATCACTATCGATAGAAGATAGTTTTTCTTTAATGTCTGTATCAGTGGACACTACCATGCATATATGAGGGCCATTCCATAAAATTCTAGTGTCATTATTATTATAACTAACGTCTGGATATTTTTTAGGTAAATTTAGTCCGTCAATTGAGACTAAGTCTACATTAGCTTTACTACTTTTAAATTTTGCTATTTGATAAATAGATAAGTTAGTTAATTCTTTAACAGTTAAAAGTTCACTCTTTTCTTTATTATGATAATTACCAAAACTACCAATCTGATGGTCATTTATTAAAGCAGATGAATTGATATTTAAATTTGACATTAAACTCTTACTCTTTCACCCTTAGGGTCAACATAGTGAGAAGATACAACTTCCACAGGAATAGATATGTCTTTTAAAGGATAGACAGCAAACAGTTGTTGTCCAATTTTATTTTTTCCATCTTTTAACACACCAATAGAAAAAGGATTGTTATATTCAACACTCCAACAAGAAGAAGAAACATGTCCAAGTTTAGGGTTAGGAAGAGAGGCTTTATCATTCTCAACTAAATGAGCACCTTCAGGTATTTTAGTTTTCTTATCAACGGGCACTAATCCCACTAGAGTTTGTCTAAGTGGGTTTACAAAGGCATCTTTTTCTAAAGATCTTTTACCAATAAAATCTTTCTTTTGACTAACCATTCCTTGTAAACCTAAATCATAAGGAACTGCCCTACCATCTAACTCAGGCCCAGATACATGACCCATTTCAATTCTGAGTGTAGCCAATGCTTCAGTTCCATAAGGTTGAATACCAAATTCCTCCCCAGCTTTCATGATTTCGTTCCACATGAACAAACCATGATTAGATTCAACATTGACCTCATAAGCTAATTCTCCAGAGAATGATATTCTATAAAGTTTGGCATGAATGCCCTCAAACTCTGTTTCAACCAGACCCATAAAAGGAAAATTTTCTGTAGAAAAATCAACTTTTGGAAAAAGCTTCTGCATTAAATCTCTTGATTTAGGTCCTGCTATTGCAGCACCTGACCATTGCTCAGTTGTAGATAAAACATTTACTTTTAATTCAGGCCAAACTACTTGAAGATAAAACTCTAGGTGGGATAAAACATTAGCTGCTTGAGCTGTAGTAGTTGTCATATGGAAATGATTTTCAGATAATCTAGTGGTAGTTCCATCATCAAACACCATTCCATCTTCTCTAAGCATCACGCCATATCTAGCTTTTCCTATAGGAAGTTTCATCCAGGCATTTGTATAAACTCTATTCAAAAGCTCAGCTGCATCGGGTCCTTTAATATCAATTTTTCCAAGAGAGGTAACATCACATATACCTACATTTTTCCTTACGTTGAGAGCTTCACGATTTACAGCATCACTCATCGTCTCTGAACCTCTCGGATAATATCGAGGTCTTAACCACAATCCAGCATTTGTAAAAACTACGTTATTTTCAATATGCCATTCGTGTGTTGGTGTTTTTCTTGTAGGTTGAAAATGATTTCCAACCTCTCTCCCTACTATTGTTCCTATAGTAACCGGAGTGTAAGGGGGCCTAAAAGTAGTGTGGCCTACTTCAGGGACTATTTTTTTTTGAATATTTGATACATGCTGAAGTCCATTAAGATTACTTGTCTTACCTTGATCACCTGCCATTCCAAGAGTTGTATATCTTTTTACGTGTTCGATAGATCTAAAACCTTCTCTGAATGCTAATTCTATATCTGAAACTGCAACATCATTTTGAAAATCAATAAATCTTGAAGGGTTTTTTCCTTGTGGGAGTGGCATACACCAAAATTTATCGTGAGCTTGGAAAGATGGCTCATTAGAAGTTGGAACAGATGTATTTTTATTATTTGATGTAATTGAATTTGATAAATCGAAACCCACTTGAAATCCTTCTGCTAGAGATTGATTCAAAGTGAACGAACCGTTAGCAGCCCCTACTGCAGTTTCTTTTTGTCTTTTATTATTAGGAACAAAAGCATCTAAGCTTTCATCGAATTTTAATTTATTTCCAGCTTGAGAAGAAAGATGAACTGTTGGGGTCCATCCACCAGACATACAAATACAATCGCAATCAAACTCTTCAAGACTAGTATAACTTTCTTTATCAGAGTTAAATTTTCCTATTATGGCAGAGGTAACTTTAAGGCGTCCTTTGACATCTGCTATACCAGAATTAAACTTAATATCTAAACCTAAAGACTGAGCTTCTTTAACTAACTCCCCGTCTGAACTTGGTCTTGTATCTATAATCAGTGATTTGATATTATTTTTATGAAATTCAATGGCCGCCTTGTAAGCAGAGTCATTATTAGTAAATATAATGGGTTTTTTTCCTACAAGAGTTCCATAGACCTTCATATATTCATTAGCTGCTGATGCTAAAAAAATACCAGGTCTGTCATTATTTCCAAAGGAAAGTGGTCTTTCTATAGACCCCGTTGATATAATTACTTCACCCGCTCTTATATAGTGAAGTCTTTGTCTTGGCATATATTTTTCAGGATTGTGAATATGGTCGCTTACCCTTTCAAACATGACTGTCATGTTATGATCATAGTAACCAAAAACTTGGGATCTGTTTTTAACTATGACGTTTGGAAGACTTTTTAAATAGCTAATTGTTTCATCTGCCCATTCTTTGCCAGATTTATTTCCAATTGTTACATTGTCTGTTAATAACGAGCCTCCAAAGTGTGCTTTATCTTCAGCCAATATAACTCTTGCACCATTATTAGCTGCAGCTAAAGCAGAGGCTAACCCTGAGGGTCCAGATCCCACAACAAGAACATCACAATGTTCATAGTTATGTTCATATCTATCTGGATCAGGCTTGATAGGTGCTACGCCCATACCGGCAGCTCTTCTAATGATAGGTTCATAGACTTTCATCCAAAAACTTTTTGGCCACATAAATGTTTTATAATAAAACCCAGCTGGGAAAAATCTTTTGAGGACATTATTAATTTCACCTATATCAAATTTTACAGATGGCCAACAATTTTGACTTTTTGCTTTTAAACCTTCGGTGATCTCAACTTCGGTTGCCATAATATTAGGCTCTGATTTATCTCCTTCATGGAGTTGAACCATGGCATTTGGTTCCTCTACCCCTACCCCTAAGAATCCTCTTGGTCGATGATATTTAAAACTTCTTCCAACAAGATGGACTCCATTAGCAATTAGAGCAGAGGCTAAAGTATCCCCCTCATAGCCTTGGAATGAATCTCCATTAAAAGTAAAATTAATAACTTTACTTTTATCTAATGTATTATTTTCAGATATTGTTCTAAAAGTTTCAGACATTTTTTTTATAACTCTTCTTCAAGACTTGCTGTATTAAAAATTTCGTGAGTAGCGGTATCTCTTGAAGCCTTGAACCATTGCCTACATCCGGCAACATGATGCCAATATTCAGTATGTTTTCCTCTGGGGTTATCTCTAAAATAAACAAAATTATCCCATTCTTTAGTTGAAACTTCATCTCCAAGATTTGGTCTTTTTACAGTGGCATCACCACCGTAAGCAAATTCATTTTGTGATCTCTTACCACAATAGGGGCATTTAATTTCAAGCATTATTTAGCCGATCCAGGGTTTAGGACCAACACCTTTTTCATCAATAATGTTTCCAGTATGAAATCTATCTAAGTTAAAAGGTTGGTTTAATTCATGTGGTTCATCTTTAGCAATTGTGTGTGCAAAGACGAAACCAGAACTTGGAGTGGCTTTAAAGCCCCCATAACACCAACCACAATTTAAATAGACACCATCTATATGAGTTTTATCAATAATCGGAGTTCCGTCCATTGACATATCCATAATTCCTCCCCAACTTCGAAGCATTTTTAATCTGCTAAAGTTTGGAAATACAGCTAAACCTCCAGATAAAACATGTTGTATCATGGGCAAGTTACCTCTTTGAGCATAGCTATTATAACCATCTAGGTCTCCCCCCATTACCATTTCACCTTTATCAGATTGACTGCAATAAAAGTGACCTGCACCAAAAGTTACAACATTGTGAAGTAAAGGTTTAACTGGTTCTGAAACACACGCTTGTAAGACATGAGCTTCAATTGGTAATCTCATGTTTAATTTATCAGCTAATAAAGTTGTACTTCCGGCAACACACAATCCAACTTTCTTTGTTTTAATCTCTCCTCTTGAAGTTCTTACGCCAGAGATTTTTCCATTCTCAACATCAAAACCTGTGACCTCACAATTTTGAATAATATCAACTCCCATAGAGTCTGCCTGTCTGGCATAACCCCAAGCCACTGCATCGTGACGCGCAGTTCCCCCTCTAGGTTGCATCAAAGCTCCAACTATAGGAAAGCGACAAGTATCAGAAAAATCTGCAAAAGGAATCATCTTCTTCACTTCTTCTCTATTAAGTAAAATAGCGTCAATACCATTTAATCTCATGGAGTTGCCTCTTCTTGCATAGGCGTTTAACTGTCCGTCAGTATGAGCTAAGTTAATAATTCCACGAGATGAATACATAACGTTGTAATTCAATTCTTGACTTAGATCTTCCCACATTTTCATTCCTAATTCATAAAAATGAGCGTTAGCATCAAACATATAATTTGATCTGAGGATTGTTGTGTTTCTTCCAACATTCCCTCCTCCAATCCATCCTTTTTCTAAAATGGCAACATTTGTAATACCATGTTCTTTGGCTAGATAATAAGCTGTGGCCAAACCATGTCCTCCACCACCAATTATGATGACATCATATTCTTTTTTTGGCTCAGGATCTTTCCAAGCTACTTCCCAATCTTGATGATTAGAAAAAGCGTTTTTAACTAAACTGAAGATAGAGTAATTTTGCATGATTCATTTATACCTTTTCGAAAATATATATATCAATTTTAAGGGTACAACAACACTGTTTCATAATATGAAACATCATTTTTATAATCCTTGTCTTTATTACATATATAGAGAAAAAATGGATTGGAAAATTTATATTTATATTTAAAGTATTATCAAATAGGAGAGGTATTATGACAAAAATTGCTTTAATAGGTACAGGGCCCTGTGGATTATCATTTCTAAGATCGCTACATCAAGCTCAAAAAAATGGTGAGAGTATTCCTGAAGTAGTGGCTTTTGACAAACAAAGCGATTGGGGCGGGCTGTGGAATTACACTTGGAGAACAGGGTCTGATCAATATGGTGATACTGTTCCTAATAGTATGTATCGGTACTTGTGGTCTAATGGACCAAAAGAATGTTTAGAATTTGCAGATTATTCTTTTGATGAACACTTTAATAAACCCATTCCCTCTTTTCCTCCGCGAGAAGTTTTACAAAGTTACATTTTAGGAAGAGCAGAAAAATCTGATGTTAAAAAATATGTAAAATTTAATACTACAGTAAGTAGTGTTGTAGATAACGGAAATGGTTTTGACATTACCTATACTAATAAATTAGATGGCTCTACTAACAAAGATAGTTTTGATAAACTAGTGGTAGCTAGTGGTCATTTCTCTGTTCCTTATATACCAGAGTATGAGGGTATGAATAGTTTTCCAGGAAGAATTATGCACTCTCATGATTTTAGAGATGCAGAAGAATTTCGAAATAAGAATGTTGTAGTACTGGGAAGTAGTTACTCTGCAGAAGACGTAGCTCTTCAATGCCATAAATATGGAGCTAAAAGTGTCACTATAGGTTATAGAAATAATCCAATGGGATTTAACTGGCCTGATGGAATGAAAGAAGTCCATTACATGGATAAAATTGATGGCAACAAAGCAATATTTAAAGATGGAACTGTTCAAGAAATGGATGCTCTTATTTTATGCACTGGCTATCTTCATAACTTCCCTTTTTTATCAGAAGATTTAAAATTAAAAACTCATAATAGATTGTATCCCCCAATGTTATACAAAGGTGTAGTATGGCAAAATAATCACAATTTATTCTACCTCGGTATGCAAGATCAATTTCACACATTTAACATGTTTGATGCCCAAGCATGGTATGTAAGAGATATTATCATGAATAAGATAGCTCTTCCGTCTGATGGTGATATGGCAAAAGATATTGATGATTGGGTTAAGAAAGAAGAGGCTTTAGAAGATGCCTTTCAAATGATTGATTTTCAAACAGATTACTGCTTAGATTTATGCTCTGCTGTTGACTATCCAAACATTGATTTTGAATTAATTAAAAAGAATTTCTATGAATGGGAACATCATAAAGAAGAAAATATCTTAACCTATAGAGATAAGTCTTTTCCTTCTCCTGTTACTGGTACAAAGGGCCCTTCTCATCATACATCCTGGTTAGATGCAATGGACGACTCAATGACAACATTCTTGAATACAAAATAAGTAATTAATTTGTCTAATAGAACACTAAATTTTATTGGGTGGATTTTATTTATAATCTCTGCTGTGGGATTTATTATATCAAGTATTGGTAGTTTCTGGGCTATGTTTGGGAGTCTGTTTTTCTTTGTGGCGTGTTTTGTTTTCTTAATTCCTTTTTTTAGAAAAGCAAAAGATAAAGATTAAGGAATTTTTTTATCTATCCCTTTTGGGATTAATTTTTCTTTGTCAAAAAAAGGTAATTCTATAATTTCACAATCGATTAATTTCTCTTGACTCTGAACTTTAACACTAAAATCAATCCAACTGCCCGAATAATCAAATCTCACATACCCAACATATTTTTTAAGAGTTGGTGACCATGTGGCGGCAGTAAGGTATCCAACTTCTTGACCATTTGATAAAAATACTTTGGATCTATGAGCTATAAGATTGTCTGAAGTTATTCCAAATAATTTTTTTCCTTGTTTTTGAGAAGCTATTTCAAGAGATTTTTTTCCAATAAAATCTTCTCTACTGAGATCTACTAAAGATCCTAGACCAGCTTCATAGGGATTTATAGAGGAGTCAAAATCAGTATTGTTATCTAGTATTCCTGCTTCGATTCTTCTTACATCCATTGACTCAAGTCCATCAAAAATTAATCCTAATGGTGCCCCAATCTCAATTATGCTATCCCAAATATTTTTATAATTTGTTTTTTTTCCTAAAGTATAAATTTCATAACCCATCTCTGAGGTCCAACCTGTTCTAGAAATATAAACATCTTGATTGGAGATTTTATAGAAACCTGAATGATAGTATTTCAGTTCATCATTAATAGAACCATTAGTTAATTTTGATAAAATTTCTTTTGAAAGTGGTCCTTGAATTTGTATTACTCTTGATAATGGGTCTGTTATCTTAAGGTCAAAGTTTTTTTGATGTGCTCTTAACCAAGTTTCAAGTGGACCATCAGGTTGGACATACCAAAATTTATTATCATCTAGTCTAAACATCACTCCATCTATAAATATTCCCCCATCCTCATAGCAAGCAATTGCATACCTACCCCTACCAATTTTCATATCAGAAATTTTTCTAGTAAATACCTTATCTAAAAATTCTGAAGCTTGAGGACCTTCAATTTGAATTGGCTTTTCAGGAACATCATACATCACTGCTTTTCTTCTTAAATTCCAGTATGTATTTTCGACATCATTGCCTACAGAAGTTGCAAAATAGCGACCAGCATAAATACCATAAGAATTATTTTCTTTATGATAAAAATCAAAATAGGGTCCTTTATCAAATCTATTAAGACTAATTGGTACTGTTCGAGATTTATCTAGAAAAACAGATGTCATGTAATGGTATTAATTTATTCTTAGGCTTTCACTCGAGATTTTGTTGGATCATAAAATGGAAATGCTACAACCTTTGCCTTAATTCTTTTTTGGTGTCCATCAATTTTACCTATTTCAACTTCAGTGTTTAATTCACAATACTTGATGTTCATTTTGCATAGTGCAATATTTTTGTTCAAGACAGGAGATTTCATTCCACTTGTAATCACTCCCACTTGTTCTCTGGCATTATTAGATGGATGAACACAATCTCCATGACCACAGATTTCATTTCCTTCGATTTCTAAACCTACCAGTTTTCTTTGAGGATTAGCTTTTCTTTCAATCAAAGCTTCTTTCCCAATAAAATCGTCTTCTTTTGATTTAAGAGGGACTGTAAAACCAATTCCTGCTTCAAAAGGATCTGTTTGATCATCAAACTCATAATTAGCAAAAATTAAACCTGCCTCTATCCTTACTAAATCTAGTGCATCTAATCCCATTGGAGCTATTTCAAATTCTTTTCCAGCTTCCATAACAGCATCCCAGACCTCAGTAGCCTTACTTGGATGGCAAAAAATTTCATATCCTAATTCTCCCGTGTAGCCAGTTCGTGAAACCATTAAAGGAATACCATCTAGAGTTTTGAGACGTGCAATAGTAAATCTAAACCACTCTAAATCTTTTAAGGGGGTTTGATGAGGGGGTGTCCAGATAATTTTGTTTAAAATTTCTCTACTTTTAGGCCCTTGAACAGAAACATTATGAAGATTGTCAGTAGATGATTTAACCCAAACTTTTAAATTTAATTCTTTAGCTTTATTTCGAAGCCATTCACCACAGTACTCATCACCACAAATCCATCTAAAATTATCCTGTGTCATTTTAAAAATAGTTCCATCGTCTAACATTCCTCCATGGTCATAACACATTGCTGTATATACAACTTGACCAACTGAAAGTTTTCTAATGTTTCTTGTGCAAGTTCTTTGAAGTAGTTCCTCTGCATCCGGACCACTCACTTCAAATTTTCTAAGAGCAGACAAATCCATAATTATGGCTCTTTCTCTGCAAGCTTCGTACTCTTGAAGGGAACCGTAATTATTATAATTAGAGGCTAGCCAAAAACCTTTATACTCAATCAAGTTCTCAGTTAAGTCTGCTACTCTTGGGTGAAATCCTGTTTCTCTGGTTAGTTTAGGTTCTGAATCTGCTTTCATTCTGTAAGCCACTCCTTTGCTAAAAGGCTTATTAGGCCTATAAACTCTAACAAAAATATCAGTAGGATTCCATCCATTAGCAGCATCTACATCATCAGGACACGCTGAGGAAACACAAACAAGATTTTTAAGAGCTTTAAACATTATATAATCTCCTGGTCTAGACCAAGGTTCATCAAAAATAAGAGCATTATTTGCATCAATAGCTGTGTTGTAGAAAAGATTGATCGCATTCCATCCTAATCTTTTTCTCAGAGTAAATTTATTGAGAGCAAAATTAAAATTATCAGAGCAATTGGGGTGACCGAAATAACCAAGATCATCATAAAATTTCGAGGTACAAGCTGTACCAAAAGTATCATGACGGCCAACCGTATCTCGATAGACTTCTAACATAGGAAATTGATTTTCATCATAGTATTTAGAATGAAGACCTGGCATGGGGAAGGCACTTCCCATTAAATATCTACTATTGGTAGTATCTATGCCAAGCTCTTGGCCTTTATGAAGTTTCTCTGCATCAAAAGCCATGAAATCAGAACACTGTCTTCCAAAAATATCAATTACCTGGATAAAATCACCCTCTTGTACTTCATAAGCCGCTGCCGTGTATCTTTTAACAAAAATTTCTTCTATTGGGTCCATTAGGGGATCAGGAAGTAGGAATTCACCCTCCTCTCTCTTTCGAGATCTTTCAACTATTACTCTTAATTCTGAAGCTGGAAGTTTTTCATGAGTTATCTCACTATCACCAGGTGCTGATAAAATACAAATTGATTGATCATTTGATTGGAATTCTTCTATTGAATTAGCTAAAGAGCTTTCAGAAAAAACTAATATTGATTTATCAATTGACTCAATCTCATATCCTAAATTTTTTAATTTATATTTAGCTATTTGAGCTGACTCTTCATTGGTCATTAAAATATTTTTTGTAAGCTCACCTTTGTGATTATGTTTAAGGCTTAAAGGTGATAGGTCACATTCTCCTTTTGAAGAAAAACAAACTAGCTCAGCCTGTTGATGGCCTTCAATATTAATAATCTTAAATTTATCTCCAGGTTCTAGTTTTAAAGTTACAGATCCCCCAGCGTTAACGAGATAATTCTCTAAATCATTTCCCAGTGCTGGAAGGCCAGGTTCGTAAGGTTTAGTAATTCTAGGTATGATCATGATTAACTTTTAATATTATAATAGACCAAGTGCTTTTTTTCTATCTTCTGCCCATTTTCTTACAATAACATCTACTGATATAGCAATTAAAGAAACAAACACCCCTAAAGTCAAAGCTACTCCCGCTCCGTCTTTTGTTCGAGATAAAGCTCCAAATATAATCTGGCCTAAATCTTCTGTTCCAATTAAAGCTCCCAAGATTACCATTTGGAGAGAAAAGACCACTGTTTGGTTTACACCAAGCATAATTGTTGGAAAGGCAATTGGAATTTCAATATTCGTCCATCTCTGCATTCGAGAAACACCAGACATAGTTCCAGCCTCATGAAGGGAAAGAGGAACGCTCTTGAGACCCCATACAGTGTAACGTGTAGCAGGAACAGTAGCATAAATAATAGCTGCTATTAAAACTGAAGTATCTGTAATATTAAAAAGGAAGATTACTGGAATAAGATAGACGAAAGATGGAAAGGTCTCAAAAAAATCACAAACAGAGAGAATAAATCGAGACCCTCTTTCTGTTTGTGAAAAGATAGAGCCCACAATTATTCCATTGAGAGATGCCATTAAAACTGCAAAGGTAGCCATGTACATTGTAATTAATGCACGATCCCAATATTCTGATAAAGCTATAAAGAGTAACATACCTCCAACTATTAACCCCGTTCTTAGCCCACCAACTATATAAGCAACTCCCATAGCTAAAGTAAAAGTAGATATGACAGGCATACCTAAATATGCTTTTTTCATAGGACCCAAAACTTGAGTTAATAAAAATTTATTAAAAGTATTTAAAGTATAAAAAAAAGTATCCCATACCCAATCAACACCTGCATCAATGTAATGAGCAATTGTCAAACCTTTTTCAATTGGAATTATGTAAAGATAATTAATTTTATCAAAATATCCATTTGCGATAAAAGCAATAATAGAGAAAACAAGAATGGCTGTAGCAAAAATAATCAGGGATCTATGTCTTTGAAATAAAGTTAAATTTTCAAAATAATCTACTGGCTTGTTAGCCCAAGCTTTAGTAAATCTATCTAAGATAACTGCAATGATAACAATACACAAACCTGCTTCAGCAGCTTTTCCAATTTTTAAACTATTCAATGCAATTTTTAAATTCAAACCCAAGCCTTTGGCTCCAACAAAGGATGCAATTACTACCATAGCTAAACATTGCATGATTACAGTATTGACTCCGTTTAAAATATCTCTTCTTGCCGTAGGGATTAGAACCTTAAATAATAACTGAGATTTGGTACAACCACTCATTAGCCCTGCTTCAACCACCTCTGGTGAAATCCTTTTTAAACCTAAGATTGTATTTCTGATCATAGGAGGCGTTGCAATAATAATAGTAGCTATTGAACCTGCATGATCACCTAGTCCAAAAAGAGCTATAATAGGAACTAAATAGGCAAATTGAGGCATTGTTTGCATCACGTTTAAGACTGGTTGGAGAGCTGTTTCAACTTTCTTATCTAAGTAACCCCAAATACCAAAGGAGAGACCCAAAACAAAACAAATAGGAGTAGTGATCAAAACAAAAGAAAGTGTTTGAATAGAGGGAACCCAATTGCCAAAGATAGCAATATATACGGCACCTATTCCTCCTAATAAACCAAGTCGAAATCCATTCAACTGATATCCTAAAATAAAAGCTCCTACAGCACCTGCCGTCCATGGTAAGGCTGGCCAAGATAACCAATCATTTTCTTTCAACCAGGCATCGTTAACAAAGACATCTATAATTTTATCTCCGCCTAATAATAATTCTCTTACAAATGTAATTAAAAATAATAAACCTTGAGATACAGCTTTTGTAAATTCACGAAAGGCTGCTTTTTCTTCATACATTTCAAAGATAGGGTCCCAAACCTTTAAAGGAAACCAATCGTAGAGTGCTGAAAAAATTACGTTATTAATTGCTAGAGGGATACCTTTAAGAAGAGAAGGCAATCTCCAGAAATAATTTCCATCATTATGAGGAACTAAATGATATAAAGCAAAAAATAAAACTAATAAGATACCAAACTGAGTTGGTTTTGAATTTCTAACTGTGTCTAAATAATTCTTATCCACCAAATAAAACTTTAATTACCTTAGAGGGATTTATAGAGCCCACTATATTGCTATTTTCATCAGTAACTTTAATAATTTCTTTACTGTTTAAAATTTTTTCAGCAACTGTTTCAATAATTTCATTTTTAGAAATTGCAAAATCACTGGAAGCATTGGGGTCTACCCCATCCATTATGGACTCAATCTTTAGTACTTTTTCTCTTGGTACATCTTCCGTAAATCTTTTGACATAATCTGTAGCAGGATTGAGAACAATGTTATCTGGTTTATCTAACTGTTCAATAATTCCATCTTTCATAATTGCTATTCTATCAGCTAACCTGAGAGCCTCATCAAAATCATGCGTAACAAACATAATTGTTTTATTTAAAACTGATTGGAGTCTTAGAAATTCATCTTGCATCTCTTTTCTTATGAGAGGGTCTAGAGCAGAGAAGGGTTCATCTAAGAACCAAATATCTGGTTCAACTGCTAGAGATCGTGCAATACCTACCCTCTGCTGTTGACCACCTGATAGCTCTCTTGGGAAATAATTTTCTCTACCTTTTAAGCCAACAAGTTCAACCATCTCTAAAGCTTTTTGTATGCTGTTATCCGTAGTGACTCCTTTTACCTGAAGGGGGAATGCAATGTTTTCTAAAACTGTTTTATGAGGTAAAAGGGCAAAATTTTGAAAAACCATCCCCATTTTCTCTCTTCTCAGTTCAATTAGTTGTTTATTATTCATCAAGCAAATATCTTCTCCATCCACTAAGATCTTTCCTGCTGTAGCTTCGGTTAATCTTGATATACATCTCAATAAAGTGGATTTTCCAGAACCTGAAAGTCCCATTACTACAAGCATTTCACCTTTGTTAACATCAAAGGAGGCATCGTTAACCCCTACGATACATCCAGCTTCTTGGAATTTTGCAGCATCTACCTTGCCCTTATTTTCAGAAAGTAATTTTTGGGCATTATCTCCAAAAATTTTATAGACTGATGTGCAACTAATAGTTGGTGACATATTTTTAAAACTAAACTCCTAAATAAACTTTTTTGAATACTAACCCTCTCTTTATTAGAGAGGGTTAGAAAAAATAAATATTACTTCATAAAGAGATCAATTTGATCTCTGTTATTAGCAATATAAGCAGTAGCTGCCTCAGCATGAGTCATACCACCATTATCAACGTAGTTTGCCATTTCACCAATGTTACCTGATGTAAATTCCATTTTTGTATAGAACTTATATGCAGATGGATGTGTGATTGGGAACTTAATGTGTGCTGCTTTCTTTAACCAACCAATTGGAGAACCACAACCAGTAGTTTCTACAGAACCGCCATCTTCCATTCTACAACCTTGGAAGAAAGGAGGGAATTCGATAAATACGAAACCTTCAGCATCAGTAAAGTTTGGTGTCCAGTTAAAGATAACTGTTCCTCTACCTTCTTTTTTAGCAGCTGCTAATTCAGCCCATAATGCATCAGCACTACCAGCAAATTTTACCATCCACTTATCGTCTAACCCAAGACCTTTAAGTCTGTTTGGCATAACGTCAGTGTGCCACTCATAAGGACCTTCTAGCCATCTACCTTTACCTTCAGAGTCAGGTGTTGCAAAGTTAGCGACACACTCATCTGATTTTAAAGCTTCCCAACTTGGAAGACCTGGGCATAAATTTTCATCAATAACCCATTGAGGAACACCCATATCTTCAAGAGTAGGTGCAGGATGTGAACCAGCATCAATTAGGCCACCTTTATCCATAGCTTCATACATTGGCTTGGCCATTGTTGACTGCCAAGTTTCGTGAGCAACATGAAGTTCTCCAACACGAACAGCTTCATATCTTGTAGCAGATTCAGCTGGAACTAATTCAACATCATAGCCCATTTCTTCCCAAGCTTGTTTCATAACATGTGCTGTTACAATTTGACTTGACCAGTTTAAAACTGGGATTCTAATCGGATCGGCTGCTTTAGCTACAGTAGTTAAACCAGCAAATAAGACTAGAGCATAAAATAATGAAATTAATTTTTTCATATTTTCCTCCGTTTTCTATTATAATAGGGATTTAGTGTATGATAATTATACATGTCCTTGAAGTAAAAAAATCCATATATTGAAACAAATAATGCTTGAATTAAAAAAAATTATTAATCAAAAAATAACCCAAATAAATAGGGCTAATTTAAATTTTAATTATAATTTAATTAATAAAAAGGTTGGTAAGTCAAAAATTATGTCAGTGGTTAAGGGTGATGCTTATGGTCATGGCATGAAGGAATGCACAAGCACCCTATTCAAATCAGGTTCAAGAGATTTTTATGTGGCTCGTCTAGAGGATGCGAAAAAAATTAGAATTCAATTTAAACAGGTTAAAATTTATCTTTTATCTGGAGTCATTACCCCAAATTGTTGTCATCTAATAGTTAAATATAACATTATTCCTATCATTAATAACTTTGAACAATTAGAAATTATTAATAAATTTCCTAAAAAAATAATTTACATTCTTCATTTTGACACTGGAATGAATAGATTGGGCTTTAAAATTGATCAGATAGATAAAGTTAAAGAAAAAATTAAAACAAATAATATATTTTCTGTAATGACTCATTTAACTTCATCAGATGACAAAGATTTAGTTAACTCAAAATATCAATTAAACGAAATAAAAAAAATTAATCAGTTTTTTAATAAACCATTGAGTATTGCTAACTCGGCTGGAATCTTTTTATCAAAATCTTATCACTTAGATTATGTAAGACCTGGTAAAAGCCTTTATGGAATTAATCCTTTTTATAAAAAATCCTTTGGTCTTAAACCTGTGATGAGTATTTATGCTCCAATACTACAAGTATCAAATATCTCCAAAGGTCAATCAATAGGATATAGCAGAACTTACATAGCAAAAAAAAAACAAACAATTGCAACAATTGATTTTGGATATTCTGATGGTTACTTGAGAGGTGGTAGTAGTAGAGGTAAAGTTTTTATTGATGATATATCGTGTCCAATAGTAGGAAGAATTTCAATGGATCTAATTACGATAGATGTCACAAAAATAAATAAAGAAAAATTATTTATTGGAAGGCCAGTTGAAATTTTAGGCAGTCATCAGACTTATGAAGAAATTGCATATGAAACTGGGACAAATGAACATGAAATTTTAATTTCTTTAGGTAAGAATTCTAAAAAAGTATATATTTAAAAAAAATGTACGAAGCTCCCCTTAAAGATTTAAATTTTGTTATTAAAAATCTCATTAACTTAGATGATCTCTCTAAGATTAAAGATTATAATGATTTCTCTGATGACCTAGTTGATGCTATTTTGGAAGAAGCTGGAAAAATAGGATCTGAAGTTCTTGATCCCTGTAATTTATCAGGTGACCATGAAGGATCTAAAATACAAGAAGATGGAAATGTAATAACCCCAAAGGGCTATAAAGAAGCATATCAAAGCCTCAGAGATGGCGGCTGGTTTGGCTTAGAGGCAAAGGAAAAATTTGGAGGTCAGCAAATTCCAGTCACTCTTTCTGCAGCTGTTAATGAAATTTGGCATAGTTCGAATATGTCTTTGGCTTTATGCCATCTACTTACTCAAGGTTTGATTTATGCCCTTCAAAAATCAGCCTCGGAAGATCAAAAAAATTTTTATGTCCCTAAATTAGCATCTGGCCATTGGACTGGCACAATGAATTTAACCGAACCTCAATCTGGTACAGACTTATCTACTATTAAAACAAAAGCCGTAAAAGAAAATGGCCATTATAAAATTTATGGTCAAAAAATTTATATAACCTATGGAGAGCACGACCTATCAGAAAATATTATTCATTTAGTTCTAGCTAGGACTCCAGAAGCCCCAGAAGGCAACAAGGGTATTTCTGTTTTTCTAGTTCCAAAATTTCTTACTAACGATGATGGAACAATTGGCGAAAAAAATGATGTTACTTGCCTCTCTATTGAAAAAAAACTTGGAGTGAAAGGTTCGCCAACAACTGTCTTACAGTTTGGTGAGAATAAGGGAGCTATTGGTTATTTAGTTGGAGAAGAAAACCAAGGTCTAAATATTATGTTTGAAATGATGAATCACGCAAGATTTTCAGTAGGTGTTCAAGGTTTAGCTGTATCTGAGAGAGCTTACCAACAATCTAAAATGTATGCTTTTGATCGAGTTCAAGGAACACCCATAGATGGAAAGAAAGGTGATCCTATAATTAATCACCCTGATGTACTTCGACTGGTTTCAACTATGAAAGCAGAAATAGAAGCTATGAGAGCATTAGCTATTTACGGGGGGTTTGCCCTGGATATGACCAAGTCAGACAATAGTGAATATTGGAATACAAAATCTTCGTTAATGATACCTATTATTAAAGGATGGCTAACTGAACGATCATTAGAAATAACTTCTAACGCATTACAGGTTCACGGAGGAATGGGATTTATTGAAGAAACCGGTATAGCTCAACATTACAGGGACGCCAGGATACTTCCTATATATGAGGGGACAACAGCCATTCAAGCTAATGATTTAGTTTTTAGAAAAACAATAAGAGATAATGGGAAAAGTATTTTGGAGTTAATAAATGAAATTAAAAACGAAACTGAAGAATTTTCTCATGGAGACGACCAAATGAAAGAGTTATGCAGCAAAATGGTGTTACCTGTAGATACCTCAATTAAAGTTGTTAAGCATCTTGTTTCAATATCAAATAACAAGAAAAGACCAGCAGTTTCGGGAGTTAACTACTTAATGATGCTTGGATATGTTTTTGGTGGATGGATGATGTTAAAAACCGCATCTAAATCTATTGAATTGAAGAAAAATCCGGAAATGGATAGTGAATTCTTAGATGCTAAAATAGCTACCTCAAATATTTATTTATCCAGTATTTTGCCAAAAATTGAGAGCTTAGCCTTAATTATTATGAACGGTGATGAAGATGTTTTGTCTATGAAGAATAGTTGGCTGTAATATGAAAAAATTTAAAAATTCCATTAGTAATTTTTTTTCATGGCTATCAAAAGCTGAATTAGTCGAATTAGACTCAGTGGATACAAACGAAGATCCCATTAGACCTGAGATAGAAAATGAATTTAGAACGGCCTATGGTAGAAAAATTTATGGATTAAAATCAAGCGATAATGTTGAAGGTTTTATATGTGTAGCTTTTTGCAATGAAGTACCACAAACTGTTAAGGAATTAGATTTGATGAGTAAAAATGCCTTTTATGAGAAGAATGGTGACATTGCTGTAGCTTACACCGTATGGTCGAGAAAAAGAGGAGCTGGTAAAGAAACAATATTTAATACAAAAAAATTTGTTAAAGATGAAATGAAAAATGTTAAACGTTTTATTACTTTGTCGCCACTTACTCCTATAGCTACTCACTTTCATATCAAACATGGTGCTAAACTAATAAAAATTAATGCAACATCTCAAAACTTTGAGTATGACTTCAACTAAGTTCCTGAGTAAATAGGACCGCCACCACCTTCAGGTGTTACCCACTCTATATTTTGAGATGGTTCTTTAATATCACAGGTTTTACAGTGAATGCAATTTTGAGAATTAATTTTTAAAATATTTTTTTGAATTTCATTATCATATTCAACTTCATACACTCCTGCTGGGCAGTATCTTTGTGCGGGTTCATCATATTCTTCAATAGTAAAGGTAGTTGATAAATTTTGATCATTAAGTAGTAAATGGCAGGGTTGATTTTCAGAATGGTTGGTTCCCGATAAGTAAACAGAGCTTGGTTTATCAAAAGTGAATTCATTATCATACTTTGGGTACTCTATTTTTTTGGAATCTCTTGCTGGAAGTAAACTCTCATGGTCTGCATGCTTATGTTGAAGAGTAAAGGGAAGTTTACCTCCAAAAATTTTCTGATCAATACCAGTAAAAATCATTGCAGGAATAAGACCCCATCGAAAACTAGGTTTTACGTTTCTTGCTTGGTTTAGCTCTTCATAAATCCATGAATTTTTAAACTTTGTTTCATAAGCAGATAAATCAGTATTATTTTTAATATGATTATTAATAACCTCAGCTGCGATTATACCACTTTTCATTGCTGTATGAGATCCTTTGATTTTAGGCATATTTAAAGTGCCTGCGTCGCATCCGATTAATAAGGCACCCGGCATATGCATTTGAGGAAGACTTTGTAGTCCTCCCTCTATTAATGCTCTAGCGCCATAAGATATTCTTTTTCCTCCAGATAATAATTTTTTTATTTCTGGATGAGTTTTAAATTGTTGAAATTCATCGTAGGGAGAAAGATAAGGATTTTTATAATCTAGACCTATTACATAACCTAAATAGATTTTTTTATTTTCAGCATGATAACAAAAGCTTCCTCCATAAGTATCGCTTTCCAGTGGCCATCCGACACTGTGAGAAACTTTTCCTAATTCATGTTTTTCATGATTAACTTCCCAAATTTCTTTAAAACCAATTCCATATTGCTGAGGTGATTTATTCTTATCATCAAGTTTAAATTTTTTAATTACTTCTTTTCCTAAATGACCCCTGCAACCTTCTGATAGAATAGTTACTTTGCCTTTAATATTAATACCAGGCTCGAAATTATCTTTAGGTTTATTTTCACTATCTAAACCCATATCCCCAGTTTGAACACCAATCACTTCATCGCTTTCATTATAAATTAATTTACTAGCTGCAAACCCTGGAAAAATTTCTATACCTAAATTTTCTGCAAATTCACCCAACCATTTACAAAGGTTTGAAAGGCTAATGATATAATTGCCATGATTTTGAAGAGACTTTGGTAATAAGAAATTTGGAATTTTAAAACTTTTCTTATTTGTTAAAAAGGAAAAATCCTCTGAAGTTACTTTAGTATTGATTGGTGTATCCAGTTCTCTCCAATTAGGAATGAGTTCATCCATAGCTTTAGTTTCAAATACGTTTCCACTTAAAACATGTGCTCCAACTTCTGATGCTTTTTCTAGGATGCAAATTGACAAATCTTCATTAAGTTGCTTAAGTTTAATTGCTGATGAGAGACCTGCAGGACCTGCGCCCACAATAACAACATCGTATAACATTTCTTCTCTTTGTATTTCAGACATTTTTTATAAAGATAATATATTAAATATTACGAATCTATTTGATTAAGTAGATCTAGTTCTTTGATGATTTCTGGTATAGCTTGGAATAAATCAGATGAAAGTCCATAATCAGCTACATTAAATATTGGTGCCTCTAAATCCTTATTTATAGCCACTATAACTTTACTTTCTTTCATTCCTGCTAAATGTTGAATTGCTCCAGAAATTCCAACAGCTATATAAAGTTCTGGTGCCACCATTTTACCTGTTTGTCCAACTTGATATTCGTTTCCTATATAACCAGAATCAACTGCTGCTCTTGAAGCACCTACAGCGGCATTTAATTTATCAGCTAAATCATACAAAAGTTTAAAATTATCTGAATTTTCTAAACCTCTACCACCAGAAACAACAATTCTTGCACTTCCTAATTCAGGTCTATCACTTTTAGAAACTTCTTTACTAACAAAATGAGTTTTAACTTCTGAATCAATAAAAGGTATTTCTTCAAGGGTAGCTTCCCCTCCAGAGTTTTCACACTTTTCGAAAGAAGAGGGTCTGATAGTTAGTAAATTTATTTCCTGATTTGTTTGAACATGTGAAATGGCATTTCCTGCATAAATAGGTCTAATAAAAGTATTTTCATTCTCTATACCAATAATATCACTTACTTGTGTAGTATCTAATAAAGCAGATATTCTTGGTAAAAGATTTTTTCCAAAAGTTGACGCGGGTGCAATAACATGAGAATAGGATAAAGCTGTTTTGGCTATAATAGGAGCCAATATTTCAGGAAGAAAGTTTTCTAGTTTCTCATTATCACATTTCAATACTTTGGATAGAAGGTGAATAGATTTAGAAGTATCTGATAGTGTT